>NZ_NCGH01000035.1:0-20361 GCF_002281505.1 Sphingomonas sp. 28-62-20 | reverse complement strand
ATACCCCCCGTCAGGCCCGGCGGATCAGCGCCGCGTCCCCCGAACGAACTGAACCGACCCCATTGCTGAACCATGAGACATCGGATCACCTCCTTTCGCATTGTTGAAACGGCGTGCTCTGGCTGAGCACGACTCCTGTTTGAATCATGCGAGTCGCACATACAAGACTTGTAATTAAAATCATTTTGAGCGATCCAAGAGAACTGTGCGCTGCGCCACCGGCACACCCCCGTCGGGGCCGGCGCGGCATTCCTTTATCACCGCAGCAACCATCGTATCGGCCGGCATCGCCAGCGTCCGCGCTTGTCCCAGCTTGACTCCGATCCGGCCGGTGGCGGGCGCCAGCACCTCGCCCAGAAACGGATCGTCGAGCGCCGTCGACGCGACGACGCCCGGCGCAAACCGGCGCGGGCGCGCGGGAAAAGCTGCTGCCCCGGTCGTCGTCACGATCCGCAACATCCCCTCATGTTCGCTGCCGGCGAGGACAAAAAGCATGCGCCGCGCCGCGCGATCGCAACGGAGGGCGAAGGCCGGCCCGCCCGCCGCTGCGCCGAACAGCGCCGCATCTCCCGCCGGCGCGGCATCGAGCCGCCAGCGACCCGGCGCGGTCGCGACACCGTCGAGCTCGGGAGTCGGCAGCGTGGCGGCGCCTATCGCGTTGTCGGGGCCGGCAATGCTGACGGCGGCGGTATCGTTTTCGGTCGTGGCGGTATCGGACGCTGATGGCGCCGGGGGTGAACAACCCGCCAGCGCAACCAGCAGCGCCGCCGCCAGCCTCACTTGCGGCAATCCTCCGTCACCCGCAGAATCTCCGCCCAGACCGGTATCACCAGGACCGGCAGTGTCGCCTGTTCGATCACGAACCGCCCCCGGCTGAATCCGATCGCGTCGAGCAGCGTATCGCGCGGATCGAGCGACGCCGCCATATAGGACGGGCTGCCGCCGGTCGGCTGGGTGGCAATGCTGCGCAAGGTGCTCGAGGTGCGCACCGTCATCGGCGCGTTGCCCGGCGCCGCGCCGCGCCGCGACAGATAGACCCGCGCCTCGAGCCGATCGCAACGCAGCGTGAGTTCGGCATCGCCGCCGGGCGGCCCGAACAGCGCGATGCTGCCGCGGCCATCCTGGCGATAGACCCAGTCGCCGCGCGTCACCGGCCAGTCGCGCCAATCGCCGCGATAGAGCGGCGTGATGACGCTCGGCACGGGGCGCTGGGCAGGCGGCGGCGCTGCCGTCACGGGCGGCGGCGGCGGCGCGGGACGAACGGCGCGATCGGCCGGCGGCACGGCGGCGCAGGCGGGGATCAGCACGAAGGCGAGCAGGGGAAAGGGGCGCATGGCGGCCTTATGCGGGAAGCGCGGCGTGCGCTCAACCGCGCATCGCGCCCCGGGTCGGGACAAAGCGCTTTCCTTCGCCCGCGCATTGGGCGACGAAGGCGGTTCGGCGGCGCGCAGGGCGATGGGGGCGACATGAACGGCAAGCGGCTCAAATCGATCATCGGCGGGTCGGCGGGCAATCTCGTCGAATGGTATGACTGGTACGCCTATTCGGTGCTCACCATCTATTTCGCGCCGAGCTTCTTTCCCAAGGCCGACCCGACGATCCAGCTCCTCAATACCGCCGCGATCTTTGCGGTGGGGTTTCTGATGCGGCCGATCGGCGCCTGGATCATGGGCAGTTATGGCGACCGGCATGGCCGGAAGGCAGGGCTGGCGCTGTCGGTCGGGCTGATGTGCACCGGCTCACTGATGATCGCGGTTGCACCGACCTATGCACAGGCGGGGGTGATCGCGCCTGCCATTCTGGTGATCGCGCGGATGCTGCAGGGCCTGTCGGTCGGCGGCGAATATGGCGCGAGCGCCACCTATCTGTCCGAAATGGCGACCAAGAAACGCCGCGCCTTCTGGTCGAGCTTTCAATATTTCACGCTGATCGGCGGGCAGTTGCTCGCGCTCGGCGTGACCCTCGTCCTGCAGGGATTCCTGAGCGAGGCCGAAATGGGCACCTGGGGCTGGCGGATCGCGTTCGTGATCGGCGCGGCGCTGGCACTGGCGGTCTATCTCCTGCGGCGGCGGCTGGCCGAGACCGCGCAGTTCGAGGCGCTGGCCAAGGATCGCCCCAAATCGACCGCGCTGAGCCTGTGGCGCGCCTTTCCGCGCGAGTTCCTGATCGTCGCGGCGATCAGCGGCGGCGGCAGCTGCGCCTTCTATGCCTATACGACCTATATGCAGAAGTTCCTCGTCAACACGAGCGGCTTCGGCAAGCAGAGCGCGACCGAGATCATGACCGCCGCGCTGATCGTCTTCATGCTCTCGCAGCCGGTGTTCGGTCTGCTCGCCGACCGGTTCGGGCGCAAGCCGATGCTGCTGCTGTTCGGGTTCGGCGGGATGGCGGTATCGGTACCGGTCTTCTCCGCGCTCGCCGCGACCACCGACGCGGTGACGGCGTTTACGATCATCCTCGTGCCGCTGATGTTGCTCAGCGCCTACACATCGATCAGCGGCCTGATCAAGGCCGAGCTCTTCCCCGCGCACGTCCGCACCCTCGGCGTGGCGCTGCCCTATGCGATCGGCAACACCATCTTTGGCGGGACGGCCGAATATGTCGCGCTGAAGTTCAAGGATTCGGGCCTGGAACCAGGCTTTTACTGGTACGTGACGGTGATCATCGGCATGGCGACGATCGGCTTCCTGATGCTGCCCGAGACCAAGCATGCGAGCTTGATTGTGGAGGATTGAGGGGAGGATTGAGGAGATGGAGCGCTTCGTTCTTCTCTCCGGCTGCTCGGGGGGCGGCAAATCGACCCTGCTCGCCGAACTCGCGCGGCGCGGCTTCGCGGTGGTCGCGGAGCCTGGGCGGCGGATCGTCGACAGCGGACGCGCGAACGGCGGTACCGCCCTCCCCTGGCTCGATAGGGAAGGGTTTCTCCGCCGGTCGATCGACCTGGCGCTAGCCGACCGCGCGGTGGCCAGCGCGAACGACGGCGTCACCTTTTTCGATCGCGGCCTCGTCGATGCGGCGTCGGCGCTCGAAGCGCTAACCGGCGAGCCCGCCATCGCCCGCTATTGTCGCGATCACGCTTATGCGCGGCGCGTCTATCTGACGCCGCCCTGGCCCGAAATCTACGCGACCGACGCTGCCCGGCAGCACGATCTTTCAGCCGCGATCGCCGAGCATGACCGGCTTTCCGCGCTATACCCGGCGCTGGGGTACGAAACCGTGCTGATCCCCAAGGTCTCTGTAACCGAGCGCGCCGATTTCATGATCGCGTCTCTCAGCCCTTTTTCGGCTTGCTGAAGCGGAAGACGAAGCGATCGGTCTTGCCGCGTACGGCGGGGTCGAACACCAGCTTGCTGTGATCGTCCTCAGCGGCCTTCAGCACGTCGCTCTCCGCTTCGAGCACGAACCCCGCCGTCGCGAAATCGGCCTTGACCGTAGCGGGATCGATCCGGTGCATTTTCTCGACCGTTGCGCGGGTGTCGCCGGGCAGCGCGACATGATCGATCACCGCAACCGTCCCGCCGGGCTTCATCGCCTTGTAGAGCGTCGCGAGGAAAGCGGCAGGATCGGTCCTCGGCACCTTGAACTTCTCGCTCTCCCAATACAGATCGTGATAGACCAGATGGAGCATCGCGAAATCGAGGCTGGCCGGGGCGGCGGCGAAGGCGTCGAACGGATAGGCGGTCTGCGTCACATTGGCGTTGCGCGCGATCAGCGACGACCACACCGCCTTGCCCTTGTCATCGGTCGGCATGAACTGCACGGGTTCATAGGCGGTGACATGCCCTTTCGGCCCGACCACGCGCGCCATGATCTCGGTATAATAGCCCGCGCCGGCCATGATATCGGCGGCCTTCATCCCGGGCTTGAGCCCTTCGAAGGCGAGGATAGCGGCGGGCTTGCGCCCTTCGTCGAGCTTGATCTGCTCGGCCGGGCGCCCGGGCGCGGCAACGGCGGCGGCGATGTCTGCACGCGGGGCGTCCCTGGCAAGGACAGGGGCAGCGAGCGCGATGGCGCCAAGCATCATGATTGCACGAACCCGCATTGCGACTCTCCCTATGTGTGTTGGCGGAACAATACAGTGAGAGGCGATCGGGAGCAAGAGGATCAGGCGGCGCGGGGACGATCCATGCTTCTTGCCCCATGCTCCGGATAGCTATCGCCCCCGCCGCGAACTCCCCGCCATCCCGGCGCGCATTTTCTGGCTCTTGCCGTAGCGCGTCTTGCGGGTGCCTGGTTTCCCCTCGTTGCTCCGCCCCATCACCGGCGCTTTCCGTTCGTCCGCCGGCAGCCCCAGCTCCTCCGCCTCGAGCGAGCGGATTTCGTCGCGGAGCCGCCCGGCTTCCTCGAATTCGAGATCGCCCGCCGCCTTGCGCATCCGCTTCTCGAGCTCCTCGATATAGCCGCGCAAATTGTGGCCCACCATGTGCGGGCGATCCTCGTCGATCTCGACCGTCACCTGATCGCGGCTCGCGACGTCCTTGATGATGTCGCCGATGTTGCGGCGGATCGTCGTCGGGGTGATGCCGTGCGCCTCGTTATAAGCGAGCTGCTTCTCGCGGCGGCGCGCGGTCTCGTTCATCGCGCGCTCCATCGATCCGGTGATCCGGTCAGCATAGAGAATCACGCGCCCGTCGACGTTGCGCGCGGCGCGGCCGATCGTCTGGATCAGCGAGGTTTCGGAGCGCAGGAAGCCCTCCTTGTCGGCATCGAGGATCGCGACCAGCCCGCATTCGGGAATGTCCAATCCCTCGCGCAGCAGGTTGATGCCGACTAGCACGTCATACACGCCGAGCCGCAGGTCGCGGATCAGCTCGATGCGCTCGAGCGTCTCGACGTCGGAATGCATGTAGCGGACCCGGAGCCCCGCCTCGTGCATATATTCGGTCAGATCCTCGGCCATCCGTTTGGTCAGCGTCGTCACCAGCGTGCGATAGCCTAGCTCGGCGGTCTTCTTCGCCTCGACGATCAGGTCCTGGACCTGTTCCTCGACCGGCTTGATCTCGATCGGCGGATCGATCAGCCCCGTGGGCCGGATCACCTGTTCGGCGAAGACGCCGCCGGTCTGCTCCATTTCCCACGACCCCGGCGTCGCCGAGACATAGGTCGTCTGCGGCCGCATCGCCTCCCATTCGTTGAAGCGCAGCGGGCGGTTGTCGATCGCCGAGGGCAGGCGAAAGCCATATTCGGCAAGCGTCAGCTTGCGGCGGTGATCGCCGCGCGACATGCCGTTGATCTGGCCGATCGTGACATGGCTTTCGTCGACGAAGAGCAGCGCATTGTCGGGGAGATATTCGAACAGGGTCGGCGGCGGCTCGCCCGGCATGCGGCCGGTCAGGAAGCGCGAATAATTCTCGATCCCTGCGCAACTACCCGTCGCCGCGATCATCTCGAGGTCGAAATTCGTCCTTTGTTCGAGCCGCTGCGCCTCGAGCAGCTTGCCCTCGGTGACCAGTTCCTTCAGCCGCTCGGCGAGTTCGAAGCGGATCGCCTCCATCGCCTGCTTGAGCGTCGGCCCCGGGGTCACATAGTGCGAATTGGCATAGACGCGGACATAGTCGAGGCTCGCGACCTTCTTGCCGGTCAGCGGATCGAACTCGACGATCTCCTCGATATCGTCGCCGAAGAAGGACACGCGCCAGGCGGTGTCCTCATAATGCGACGGAAAAATCTCGAGATTGTCCCCCTTCACGCGAAAATTGCCGCGCTGGAAGGCGGCGTCGTTGCGCTTGTATTGCAGCGCGACGAGCTTGCGGACGATCTCGCGCTGATCGACGACCTGGCCCTTTTTGAGGTCGAAGATCATCGCCGAATAGGTCTCGACCGAGCCGATGCCGTAAAGGCACGACACCGAGGCCACGATGATCACATCGTCGCGTTCGAGCAGCGCCCGCGTCGCCGAATGCCGCATCCGGTCGATCGATTCGTTCACCGAGCTTTCCTTCTCGATGTAGGTGTCGCTGCGCGGCACATAGGCCTCGGGCTGATAATAATCGTAATAGCTGACGAAATATTCGACCGCATTGTCGGGAAAGAACGACTTCATCTCGCCATAGAGCTGCGCCGCCAGAATCTTGTTGGGCGCGAGCACCAGCGCCGGGCGCTGCAGCGTCTCGATTACCTTCGCCATGGTGAAGGTCTTGCCCGAGCCGGTAACGCCGAGCAGCACCTGATCGCGCTCCCCCGCCAGCGCCGCCTCGGTCAGTTCGGCGATCGCGCTCGGCTGGTCGCCGGCGGGCGTATAGTCCGAGACGATCCGGAAAGGCCGCCCGCCTTCGGCCTTGGGGGGCCGCGCTGGCCGATGGGGGACGAAACTCTGGCCGGTTTCCGGCTCGTCGAGGCTGGTGCGAATCTGGATGGCCATGCGGGAACATATGGGGGACGCTGACCGCCATCGCAATCGTCATCGCCGCTTGTCCCGCGCGCCCGGTCATGACAGATTGGCGTCCGCCCGCCGGCCACGGGATCGGCAGCGCCTGACCGGAGGAACCGATGAAGCCTCGTGCCATGCTTATCCTGCCGATCGCCCTGCCGCTGGCGACGCTCGCCGCCGCCCCGCCAGGGCCGCTCATCCTGCCCGGCAAGTGGGAAAACCGGGTCGAAATCATCGACGTCAAGATGCCCGGCGGTCCGCCGGGGGTTGCCGCGGCGATGAGGGGCCGGCCGACGACGGTGACGAGTTGCATCACCCCGCAACAGGCGGCGATGGGCCCGCAGGCGGCGCTGAATGCCGACAAGGCCTGTCGCTTCCTGCGCTATTCGGCGCAGGGCGGGCGGATCGCCAGCGAACTCGTCTGCACGCGCCCCAGCGGGACTATGCGGATGACCTCGCAGGGCAGCTACACGCCGACCAGCTATGCGGTCACAGGCACCGGCGTGATGACCGGCAAGATGCGCATGACGATGACGACGAAGACGACCGGCCGTCGCATCGGCGGGTGCTAACGCCCGCCGAAACCGCCGTACCGGCCCTTAACGCCCCGCGACCGCGCGACGCGAGAAGAGGCGTCGCGCTGGCATGCGGCGATCGGCTACAATCGCGCCAACGACGCATGAGAGGACCCAAGACATGATCGGCTACGCCACCCTCGGCACCAATGACCTCGAACGGGCGCGCACCTTCTATGATGCGCTGATGGCCACCATCGGCGCGAAGCGGCTGATGGAGATGGAGCACGGCTTTACGATGTACGGCACTGGCTGGGGCCAGCCCGCCATATGCATCACGCCGCCTCACGACGGCCAGGCGGCACATCCGGGAAATGGCCCGATGCTGGCGCTGGTGATGGACGATCGCGCCAAGGTCGATGCGCTCCATGCCAAGGCAATCGAGCTTGGTGGCAGCTGCGAAGGCCGACCGGGCGTGCGCGGCGAAGAGGGGCCACAGGCCTTTTATGGCGCCTATTTCCGCGATCTTGACGGCAACAAGCTCTGTGCTTTCCGCACCGGTCCGGCCTGAACGTCCAGCCTCAGCGTCGAGGTCGATAGGCGACCCGCCACATCGCCAGCGCGATCCCGGCGGCGAGCGTCGCAAGCAGCGCGCTCGTCGCGGCGGCGCTCGCCCAGCGATAGAGCAGCGTGCCGGCATCGCTCGGCGGCGCGCTGAGCAGGCCGAAGCCATAGGTCTGCGCGAACAGGAACAGCAGGAAGCCGATCGCGCCGCCCATTGCGAGCGCGTGCCCCGGCCCGCGTCGGCCGCTGGCGTGCAGGAACACCCAGACCGGCGCGGCGATGGCGGTGATCGCCAGCGCCGTCAGCACGCTGCCGAGCAGCAACGCGACGAGAATGCCGAGCGGGCTGGTGGTGCCGCCGATGATCGTCAGGCCCGCCTCGATCACCCCGCCGATGATGCCGCCGGCGCCGATCGCCAACCCCGCGCGATCCAGCGACGTTTCGTAATCGCGGGTCTGCCGCCGCTCGCTCATTCGTCGTCCACATCCCCCGTTCGCTAGGTCGGGCCGTCCCTATCATTGTGGGGCCACGAGCCCAAGCCAGCCACTCACCCTATCTGGCCGATCCGTCGGGCGTCCTGTCGACTTGCGTCCCGGACGATCGCGCGCCACGCTGCGGCTGATGCAAATTGCCGCCATCCTTGCCGCCTCGCTCGCGGTCGCCGTGCCGAGCCAGTCGCCACCAGCGCAGGTCAGCGTAACCTTTGCCGATGGCCGGATCGTCAGCCGCAAAGCGACAGGTGAGGCGGACAGGACGACGGGTCGACATGCGCGCGCCGACGATCCGGTGCGGATCGCCTCGATCTCCAAGCTCGCGGTCGCGCTGGGGGTGATGCGGCTGGTCGATCAGGATCGGCTGGATCTCGATCGCGACGTATCGGCCTATCTCGGCTGGCCGCTCCGCAATCCGGCGTTCCCCGGGGCGCCGATCAGCTTGCGGCAGCTGATGTCGCACACCGCCGGCGTCCGCGACGGCGCCGATTATGCGCTCGCGCTCGATGACGATCTGGCGACCTGGCTCGCCAAACCCGGCGCCTGGGACGACGCCCATCCGCCGGGCGGCTATTTCAGCTATGCCAATCTCGACCTGCCGATCGTCGCCGCGGTGATGGAGGGCGCGACCGGTGAGCGGTTCGATCGGCTGATGGCGCGGCTGGTGTTCACCCCGCTCGGAATCGACGCCTGCTTCAACTGGACGACGTGCAGCGACCGCGCGGTGGCTAAAGCGGTGACGCTCTACCAATCGACCGGCGCGGTCGCGCGCGACGATCTCCACGGCAAGCGCCCCGCCTGCCCCGGCACCCCCGCGCGCGACGGCAGCTGCGATGTTTCGACCTATCGCCTTGCCCGCAACGGCGCTTTTTTCTCGCCGCAGGGCGGGATGCGGATCGCGATGACCGATCTCGCGCGACTGGGCGCGGTGCTCGGGGGCGGCTTGCCGGGCTTTCTGTCGCCGGCCAGCCTCGCCACAATGACCGCGCCGCAATGGCGCTTCGACGGCAGCAATGGCGATACCGAACAGGGATTTTTCTGCAGCTATGGCCTCGGCGTGATGATCCTCGCGCTGCCGGGTCGCCCGGCCACCTGCCGAGACGACCCGTTCGGTGACGGTCGCCGTCGGATCGGTCACGCGGGCGAGGCCTATGGCTTGCGCTCGGGGCTATGGGTCGATCCCACGACACGCAAGGGGATCGCGTTTTTCGTCACCGCCGTGCCCGACAATGCGCCCAAGGGCATGCGTTCGGTCTTCACCGCCGCCGAGGAAGCGATGATTGCCGCCCAGCTGCCTCGCGAACAATGAACGGCATCAGCGCATAGACCAGCTGACCGGCGAGACCGATCCGTCCGGGCATCGCGTTCAGCGTCGCCAGCCACCCGCCAGGGCTCATCCCGAAGGCACCGACCGCGAGCGTCGCTTCGGCGGCCATCAGCAACAGGAACGCGATGGCGCCGATGCCGAGCGCCGCGCTGCGCGTCAAAACCGGCCGACGCCGGACGATCGCGCGCGCGGTGATCGCGCTGACGATCAGGATCAGCGGCACTTCGATCAGCACGGCCGCCGTCGCGCCGATCGCTGGCGTGATCCACAGTGTCCTGGCCGTGCCGAAGGCAAACGCTGCGGCAAAGACGATCGCGAAATAGCGGAGCGCTGCGGCGATCATGCGCCCTCCAGCAGGTGCTCCCGGGCAATCTTCTCCCGCCACACCAAGGGCGCGAGCTGGTGGACGTTGTTGCCCTCGCTGTCGACCGCCACCGTCACGGGGAAATCCCGGACCTCGAACTCATAGATCGCCTCCATGCCGAGATCCTCGAAGCCGACGACCGTCGACCCCTTGATCGCGCGCGCGACCAGATAGGCCGCCCCGCCGACCGCCATGAGATAGGCGCTCTTGCCCTCGGCGATCGCCTGGGTCGCATCGGGGCCGCGCTCGGCCTTGCCGACCATCGCCAGCAGGCCCTGGCCGAGCATCATACGCGTGAACTTGTCCATCCGCGTCGCCGTGGTCGGCCCCGCCGGTCCCACCACTTCCTCGCCGACCGGATCGACCGGCCCGACATAGTAAATGACTCGGCCGGCGAATTCGACCGGCAGCTTTTCGCCCTTGTCGAGCATGTCCTTGATCCGCTTGTGCGCGGCATCGCGCCCGGTCAGCATCTTGCCGTTGAGCAGCAGCCGGTCGCCCTGCTTCCAGCCCTGCACGATCTCGGGCGTCAGCGTGTCGAGATCGACCCGGATCGCCGCACTATCGGGCTGCCAGTCGACCTTGGGCCACTCGTCCAGCTTGGGCGCTTCGAGATAGGCAGGCCCCGATCCGTCGAGCGTGAAATGCGCGTGGCGCGTCGCGGCGCAATTGGGGATCATCGCGACCGGCTTGCCCGCCGCATGGCAAGGCGCGTCCATGATCTTGACGTCGAGGATGGTCGACAGCCCCCCCAAGCCCTGCGCACCGATACCGAGCGCATTAACCTTGTCGAAGATCTCGATCCGAAGCGCCTCGATATCGGTCTTCGCGCCGCGGGCCTTGAGCGGCCCCATGTCGATCGGCTCCATCAACGCCTGTTTCGCCAGCAGCACGCAATGTTCCGCTGTGCCGCCGATGCCGATGCCGAGCATCCCCGGCGGACACCAGCCGGCGCCCATCTGCGGCAGCATCTCCAGCACCCAGTCGACGATCGAATCGCTTGGGTTCATCATCTTGAATTTCGACTTGTTCTCGCTGCCGCCGCCCTTGGCGGCGACATCGATCGAGACGGTGTCGCCCGGCACCATATCGACGTGCAAGACGCACGGCGTGTTGTCCCTGGTGTTGCGGCGCGTGAAGGCGGGATCGGCGAGGATCGAGGCGCGCAGCTTGTTCGCCGGGTTCAGATACGCCCGCCGGACGCCCTCATCGACCACATCCTGCAGCGCGCGGCTGGTATCGTCGAGCCGGCAGTCCATGCCCCATTTGACGAAGACGTTGACGATGCCGGTGTCCTGACAGATCGGCCGGTGGCCTTCGGCACACATCCGGCTGTTGGTCAGGATCTGCGCGATCGCGTCCTTCGCCGCCGCGCCCTGTTCGGCGTCATAGGCCGCCCCGAGCGCGCGGATATAATCCATCGGATGATAATAGCTGATGAACTGCAGCGCGTCGGCGACGCTGTCGATCAGATCGGCGGTGCGGATGGTGGTCATGGCGGTTCCCTGGGCGAGACGAAGCATTGCCGCCTGCCATAGGTCGCGCGCCGCGCCGGGCCAAGCGCATCGCATGAACGACCCGCCGAAAAAGAATTTGTTAGGGCTGTTTGGCAACCATCCGCAAAGCAGCGGTCGCCTATCGAGCAGCGATGGGGATTCGCGTATCCAGATCTCAGGAGAAACCGGGGCTGGGCAGCCTTTGGCAGGCCCTGGGGGTCGCGCGCGCATCCGGACCGGCCGAAGCAGTCGATTTTGCAGCCCAGTTCCGGGAGCTTAGTGCGGCCTGGCCGTTCACGCTTGTTGCCCAATGGGTCGCGGTGGCGACGATGGCGATCGCCACGATCCTCAGCGAGCGAGTCGATCTCGTCCAGCTGATGATGGTCGAGGGCGGCGCGCTGGTCGTGCTGGGCCTTGGAGCGCTCGTCCTGCTCAAGCTTTCCACGCTTCGCCGCCAGCCGATGATCAACCATATCTGGGCCGCGATCATTTATGGTGGCGGCTCGGCGGCGCTGCTGATGGGGTTGCTGTGGTGCGCCAGCGCGCTGCCATTCGATCGCCCGCAGATCGCCTGCTTCATCGCGATCCTCGGCGCGCTCGGGGTCACCGCCAGTGCCTTGCACCCGTTCCGCGCGGCAATGCTGAGTTTTGCGTCGGCCGTCGCGGGGATGGCGCTCGCCATTGCCGGCCCCGGCGTGGGCGCCTGGATCGGGCTCGGCTGTCTGTTCTGCCTCGCCGTTGCGACGCGGCGGCTCGCCTTCATGGACGTCGCGGCGGCGCAGCGGCTGGTACACGACACCGGCCATGGCCAGCTCGCCGCCCGGCTGGTGCGCGAATTCGAGGAGCAGGGCAGCGGCTGGTTCTGGCAGACCGATCGGCAGGGCGCGCTGATCTATCTATCACGCAGCGTTGCCGATGCCGTGTCGGATTCGGGCGAGTCACCGATCGGCAAACCGCTCACCAGTGTCTTCCAGATGGACAGCACGGCGCCGGGCACCGAACGCACGCTCGGCTTTCACCTGTCGTCGCGTACCAGCTTTTCGGACTATTCGGTGCGCCCTGCAAAACTGGCGACGATCGATCGCTGCTGGTCGATTTCGGGCCGTCCCGTGATCGACGAAAGCGGCAAGTTCCGCGGCTTCATTGGCAGCGGCACCGATCTCACCGAAAAACGCCGCACCGAGGCCGAGATCACCAAGCTCGCGCTGTACGACGGGCTGACCGGGCTCGCCAATCGCCAGCGCATGCGGCTTTCGCTCGATCAGACGTTGCATCAGCCAGTCGCACCCTATCGCCCCACGACACTCTTCCTGCTCGATCTCGATCGCTTCAAGGTCGTGAACGATACGCTCGGCCATCAGGTCGGCGACGCCCTGCTGGTGCAGGTCGGCCAGCGGCTGACGCGCAGTGTCGGTGATGCCGGGCTGGTCGGCCGGATGGGCGGCGATGAATTTCAGGTGATTCTGCCGGGCGAAAACAACCATGAACGCCTGTCGGAGCTGGCGCGCACGGTCATTGCCTCGCTGTCGCAACCCTATTTCATCGAGGGCGCCTCGATCTCGATCGGCTGCTCGATCGGCGTGGCGATCGCGCCGACCGATGGCAGCGATTCGGAAACACTGACCCGCAATGCCGATCTCGCGCTCTATGCGGCCAAGGCCGACGGACGCGGCATCCACCGCTTCTATCGCGAGGAGCTGCTCCACGGCGCGCAAAACCGCAAACGGCTCGAAGACGATCTGCGCCAGGCCCTTGTCGAGAACCAGTTCCACCTCGTCTATCAGCCGGTGGTCTGCACCGATACGACGCGGATCGTCGGCTACGAGGCGCTGCTGCGCTGGCGGCATCCGACGCGCGGCGCGATCTCGCCGGCCGATTTCATTCCCGTTGCTGAGGATTGCGGGCTGATCGAATCGATCGGCGAATGGGTGTTGCGCACCGCCTGCCTCGAAGCCGCGCACTGGCCCAAGCATGTGCGCGTCGGCGTCAATGTGTCGCCGATCCAGTTCGCCAACCCGGCCCTCCCCGCGATCGTCACCAATGCGCTCGCCAAGGCCGGAATCTCGGCGAGCCGGCTCGAGCTCGAGATCACCGAAGGCGTATTCCTCAATAAATCGGCCTCGACCGATGCGATGTTCAAGAGCCTGAAGGGCGTCGGCGTGCGGCTGGCACTCGACGATTTCGGCACCGGCTATTCGTCGCTCGGCTATCTCAAGACCGCGCCGTTCGACAAGATCAAGATCGACCAGAGCTTCGTGCGCGGCGCGGCGCAACAGGGCAATCGCAACGCCGCGATCATCGGCGCGATCGTCTCGCTCGCGCGGACGCTCAACATGGAAACCACGGCCGAGGGGGTCGAGACGCATGACGAGATCGCGCTGATCCGCGAGCTCGGATGCAGCCATATCCAGGGGTTCGTCTATGGCGAACCGGCGCGCGCCGAAGCGGTGCGCGAGTCGTTGAGCGCGCATGGCGGCCTGGCCTCACCGATCGGCTATCAGACGAGCCGCAGCCCGCGCACCGCGATGATCCGCTCGGCCGCGCTCGAGATCGGCGAGTCGCGCGGCGAGGTGCGTATCCGCAACATTTCCTCGACCGGGGCGATGATCGACGGCATCCGCTTCGGCCGCGACGTCAAGGACGTCGAGTTGATGATCGAACTGCTCGAAGGCGAGATGTTCCCGGCGCGAATCCGCTGGGCAAAGGACGGCAAGGTCGGCATCGAATTCGATGAAGCCTTCAACCTCGATCGCCTGAACGCGCCGATCGAGGCGCGCAACCTGCGCAAGGTGGGCTGAGGACGAACCGCCGGCCTCGCCGCGCGCCGCGTGCCGGCGAAATATTTTCGTTCCGCGTTCGTTCTCTTGCAATTCGCGAACCCCGCAGAACGCCACGCGTCGCTGCACCGCGCCATTTCGCCGGTGCCACGAACCGACTCAAAATAGCGACGAACCGAGTCCCTAAAATGTCATTTACGGTCTTGCGTACATTGGCGAATGGGCACAATCTGTTGTGGTTGAGTTCGGGGGCGAGCCCAAGCACTGGTAGGACGACGACTGCGACCCTATGTTGCAGAACGGCTTTGTTCGCACCTTTGCCGCGTCGATGGACACTTTTTGTTCTCGTCAGCGCTCGCCAAATGATAGTGTGGGGGTTCGCCCCCGATTCGGATGAATCGCCCGTCAAAAGGTGATTCACGGCACGGGAGATGAGTCGGTGGATTTCAGGGACGGTCAGGAAGTGAGCAACGACATGGCAACTGATATGATCGAAGCGGCAACCGCCGGCATCGCCGTGGCGGCGAAAAAGGCCAAGGCCCATGCGGCCCAGGCCGACAGCAAATCGGTCAAGCCGCAGCCTTATCCGGTCGAAGTCGATCACAGCCGCGATGCGCTGCTCACCGATTTCGGCAAGGAAACGCTGAACGATCGCTATCTGCTGCCGGGCGAAAGCTATCAGGACATGTTCGTCCGCGTGGCGAGCGCCTATTCGGACGATGCCGCGCACGCGCAGCGCATCTATGACTATATCTCGAAGCTGTGGTTCATGCCCGCCACCCCCGTGCTCTCCAACGGCGGCACCGGGCGCGGCCTGCCGATCAGCTGCTATCTCAATTCGGTGCCCGACAGCCTCGAAGGTATCGTCGACACCTGGAACGAGAATGTCTGGCTCGCCTCGCGCGGCGGCGGCATCGGCACCTATTGGGGCAATGTCCGTGGCATCGGCGAGCCGGTGGGCCTGAACGGCAAGACCAGCGGCATCATCCCGTTCGTGCGCGTCATGGATTCGCTGACGCTGGCGATCAGCCAGGGCTCGCTGCGGCGCGGCTCGGCGGCCTGCTATCTCGACATCAGCCACCCGGAGATCGAGGAATTCCTCGAAATCCGCAAACCCTCGGGCGATTTCAACAGGAAGGCACTCAATCTCCATCACGGCGTGCTGATCCCCGATGCCTTCATGGAAGCCGTTCGTGCCGGCGCCGAATGGAACCTCACCAGCCCCAAGGACGGCTCGGTGCGCAGCACCGTCGATGCGCGCGCGCTGTTCCAGAAGCTGGTTGAGACCCGGCTCGCGACCGGCGAGCCGTACATCGTGTTCAGCGATCACGTGAACAACGCGATGCCCAAGCATCACCGCGACGTCGGGCTCAAGGTCTCGACCTCGAACCTGTGCAGCGAAATCACCCTGCCGACCGGCAAGGATCATCTCGGCAACGATCGCACCGCGGTCTGCTGCCTGTCGTCGCTCAACCTGGAAACCTGGGACCAGTGGAAGGGCGAGAAGCGCTTCATCGAGGATGTCATGCGCTTCCTCGACAATGTGCTGCAGGATTATATCGACCGCGCCGAGCCCGGCATGGCCCGCGCCGCTTACTCCGCGGCGCGCGAGCGCTCGGTGGGCCTCGGCGTCATGGGTTTCCACAGCTTCCTGCAGGCGCGCGGTCTCGCCTTCGAAGGCGCGATGGCCAAGCAGTACAACCTGCAGATCTTCCGCCATATCAAGGCGCAGGTCGACGAAGCGTCGATGCAGCTCGCGATCGAGCGCGGCGCGTGCCCCGACGCCGCCGATCAGGGCGTGATGGAGCGTTTTTCCTGCAAGATGGCGATCGCGCCGACCGCGTCGATCAGTATCATCTGCGGCGGCACCAGCGCGTGCATCGAGCCGATCCCGGCGAACATCTATACCCACAAGACGCTGTCGGGCAGCTGGTCGATCAAGAACCCCTATCTCGAAAAGCTGCTGATCGAAAAGTCGAAGAACAGCGATGCAGTGTGGAACTCGATCCTCGAGCGCGGCGGGTCGGTGCAGCATCTCGACTTCCTCAGCCAGGACGAGAAGGACTGCTACAAGACCAGCTTCGAGATCGACCAGCGCTGGCTGCTCGAGCTCGCCGGGGACCGTGCGCCATTCATCGATCAGGCGCAGTCATTGAACCTGTTCATCCCCGCCGATGTCGAGAAATGGGACCTGCTGATGCTCCATTTCCGCGCGTGGGAGCTGGGCATCAAGTCGCTCTATTATCTCCGCTCCAAGTCGATCCAGCGCGCCGGTTTTGCTGGGGGCGTGGAGGCGGACAACACCGCCGAACCCAAGCAGATCGCGCTTGAGGAAAAGGATTATGACGAATGCCTGGCGTGCCAGTGAGGTGACTCGACGTCGCCCTGACCCCTCGCCGCTTCGTGGCTTGCCCCTCTCCCTCGGGGAGAGGGGATCGCAACGCCCTCTCCCGATGGGAGAGGGGAAGTGAAGGCTAGCCGCTCACTTCTCCTCTTCGAACGTCACCGCGACGTCGGCGTTGGCGCTGAGCCGCACCTTGTCGCCTTCGACATCGGCGACGAGGCCGAGCGAGATGTAATGATGATGGTCGCCATGCGGCCCGCTATGCGTCTTGGTGAGCTGGATGCGCTCGCCCTTGACGTGGTCGACGGTGCCGACCGGTACGCCGTCGGCGCCGATGACTTCCATATGTTCCTTGATCCGGTCCTTGATCGGGTGGTCGTGCGCCATGATCGTTTCTCCTTGATGGTGCCCCCTGAACGCGTGGGCATGCGTTTCGATGCGCATGCCATCTTCGCATCGGAGTAATGATCATGCCAGCCATTCCGTCTCGCCTTCGCCTCGCCGCATCGCTGCTGCCCGCCATCGCGCTCGCCGCCTGCGCGCATCAGGTCTCGAACGCGGTCGCGCCGCAAGCGCCGGGCTTCCTGCTCGGCGTGTGGCACGGCTTCATCTTTCCGGTCGCGGCGATCCTGTCGATCTTCGTCCCCGATATCGCGGTTTATGCGGTGCCCAATAATGGCGGCTGGTATGATTTCGGCTATTTTATCGGCATCGTCTTTCTGGGCGTCGGCTCGAGCCGCACCAGGAAGGTCTATGTCGAGCGGACCATCATCCGGCGCGAACGCGGATGATGCGCGCGCTCGCCTTCCTCACCCCGCCGGTCATCATGGGAGTCGTCGCCGCGACGGCGGGTCTATCGGCCGTATTCGTTGTCACCCGTCCCGGGGCTAGCGATCAGGCGCGCTACGCCAAACGCATCGTCACGACGATGCTGGCCACGCTGGCGATCATCCTGGGCGCCTTCGCCTGGGCCCTCTGGACCTGGAGCACGACCCCATGACCCCCGCCTGGAGCCCCATCCTCGGCATCATCATCGGCCTCAATATCGTTTTCGTCGGCTTCGTGATGGCCTTCATCGTGCCGAAGCCGGCGCGCACGCCGCACAATCTGCGCACCTGGCTCGGCTGGAAAAGGCCGGGCTACGTCCTCATCGTCGCCGGCATCGGCTATGCCGCGCTGTCGTTCATCGCCATCTGATTTCTGTCTGAAAGGTCCGCCCATGTCCCTCCTCGAAGCCCGCAAGACCTACAAGCCCTTCGAATATCCGTGGGCCTATGATTTCTGGAAGCGCCAGCAGCAGATCCACTGGATGCCCGAGGAAGTGCCGCTGGGCGAGGATTGCCGCGACTGGGCGCAGAAGCTGTCGACGCAGGAGCGCAACCTGCTCACGCAGATCTTCCGCTTCTTCACCCAGGCCGATGTCGAGGTGCAGGATTGCTACCACGAGAAATATGGCCGCGTCTTCAAGCCGACCGAGATCAAGATGATGCTGGCCGCGTTCAGCAACATGGAGACGGTCCATATCGCCGCCTATAGCCATCTGCTCGACACGATCGGCATGCCCGAGAGCGAGTACGGCATGTTCCTCGAATATAGCGAGATGAAGGACAAGCACGACTATCTGCAGAAATTCTCGGTCGACACCGACGAGGACATCGCCCGCACGCTGGCGATGTTCGGCGGCTTTACCGAAGGGCTTCAGCTCTTCGCCAGCTTCGCGATGCTGATGAACTTCCCGCGCTTCAACAAGATGAAGGGCATGGGGCAGATCGTTTCGTGGTCGGTCCGCGACGAGAGCCTGCACTGCGAAGGCATCATCAAGCTGTTCCACACCTTCGTGCGCGAGCGCGACTGCCTGACCAAGGCGGTCAAGGACGATATCATGGACCAGTGCCAGACGACCGTGCGGCTGGAGGACGCCTTTATCGACCTCGCCTTCGAACAGGGCCCGGTCAACGGCATGACGCCGAAGGAGATCAAGAAGTATATCCGCTACATCGCCGACTGGCGGCTGAGCCAGCTCCAGCTCAAGCCCATCTACATGATCGACGAACACCCCCTCCCCTGGCTCGCCCCGCTGCTCAACGGCGTCGAGCACGCCAACTTCTTCGAACAGCGCGCGACCGAATATTCGAAGGGCGCGACGCGGGGCAACTGGAACGAGGTGTGGGACTCGTTCGACAAGCGGCAAAAGGCGAAGGCCGGGCCGGTTGATGTGGCGAACGAGGATGCGGGCGACGACATGTTTGCGAAGGCGGGCATTGCGGCGGAGTGAGCGGCTTTGAGCTTGATCCGATGAAGGATGAGGCAAACAAGGCCAAGCATGGCCTGCCGCTCGATCTTGGCAGCGAGGTTTTCGATGGCCCGTTCATCGAGGAACAAGACGACCGGAAGGATTATGGCGAGACCCGATTTGTCGCCACCGGTCCGGTTGCATCACTCGCTGACAGGATTTGTGTTGTCGTCTATACTTGGCGCGATGCGAAGCGACGCTTGATCAGTTTCAGGAAAGCCAATGACGAAGAAATCGCCCGATACCGTAACAGTCACCCCTGACCGGCTGGCGGCTGCGCGCGCGTGGATGACCCCCGAAAGGCTCGCTGCGCTCGACGCGATGACAGGCGAGGACATCGCTGCCCAGATCGCGAGCAACCCGGACGCAGCGCCAGAACTGACCGACGAATGGTTCGACAATGCGCGGCTGGTGATCCCGCTTAAAGGGAAGCGGGCGGCGTGATGCAGCGTTACCAAAACGTTCAGCACGCCAACTTCTTCGAACAGAGCGCGACGGTGTATTCGAAGGGGGCCACGCGGGGGAACTGGAACGAGGCGTGGGACTCGTTCGACAAGCGGCAGAAGGCGAAGGCCGGGCCGGTTGATGTGGCGAATGAGGATGCGGGCGAGGGGGATATGTTCTCGCGGGCTGGTGTAGCAGCGGAGTAGAAAAATATGGCTTATCGCAATAAGACTTATACGATTTTTGACGGCGATAAAGACATGTGGGCTTATGCATACATGAAGGGCTGGAAAGCCAACCGTCACATCGATTTCGACTTTTACGACGCCCACGACATCCAAAGGATGCCGCGTGCTCAGGATGAGGCGTATGTAAAAGCCGGATTGCGACAAAGACTTGAGAATACAAAGCAGGCAATTGTTCTTTGCGGGGAAAGCACTAAGAATCTTTATCGATTTGTCAGGTGGGAGATCGAAATATGCTTAGAGAAGCGGATTCCAATTATCGTAGCTAATTTGAACAAGACTAGATCGCACGATCCCGAGAGATGCCCGCCAATCCTCAATGGTAAGGGTGCGATGCATGTAGCATTTGGAGCACGAATTATTAAATTCGCGCTCGACAACTATGCTGACAATCCTATCGAATACAAATCTCAGACTAATTGGTACTATGAGGACAAGGTTTATAAAAGTCTCGGTTATGATTGATCACGATTTCCCTGCCCTCTATCAAGATTCAAACGCCGCCGCTATAGTGGTACAAAAGAATTTTTTGCTAGCCACTAAGGCTATACTTATTACCTCACTGATAATCGGTCTAGCTCCAAATCTTCTCGATCGCTATAATGCAATCTTCATTCAAATTCTTTGCTCGATGGTCGTTATTGGAAGCTCGGCTTATTTATCTTTCGGAAAACCCCAAAAGATTTGGTACGGCACAAGAGCTTTAGCGGAGTCCATCAAGACGTTGGCGTGGCGCTATAGCTGTCGCGCAGAACCGTTCGACGGGGCTGGCGACAAAGACGCCACGAAATTCGAAGAAGCGGTACATGACCTGCTTCGTTCGAATGATGAGGCTGCGGCGCTGCGTTACGAATCCGAGAACACCGAACTGATTACCGACAAGATGAGACAAATCCGTGCATCCTCTCTATCAGCTAGGAGAGAAACCTATCTGAACGAAAGACTGAATGAACAGCTTAATTGGTATAGAAAAAAATCTAAGTTTAATAACGATCGTTCGAGATACTGGTATGCCTTACTTATCCTAGTTAGTACGATTGCTCTGATCGTCTCTTTAATTAATATTTCGAGAGACTTTGATATAATATCGGTAGATTTTGTGTTTGCTATACCAATTTCTATTTTTGGTTG
>NZ_NCGH01000034.1:0-21777 GCF_002281505.1 Sphingomonas sp. 28-62-20 | reverse complement strand
CTTGGTGTCGCGCGCCATGACTTCGAATTCCTCGATATGGATCGAGGTGAAGACGTCGTCCTTGACGATGCGCTCGCTGATGAGGATCGAATCCTCATAGTTATAGCCATTCCACGGCATGAACGCGACCAGGCTGTTACGGCCCAGTGCGAGCTCACCAAACTCGGTCGACGGACCATCGGCGATGATGTCGCCGGCCTTGATCACATCGCCCACCTTCACCAGCGGACGCTGGTTGATGCAGGTGTTCTGGTTGGAACGCTGGAACTTCATCAGCGTGTAGATGTCAACGCCCGACTGGCCGGCCTCGACTTCGCCGGTTGCGCGGATCACGATACGCGTCGCATCGACCTGATCGACAATGCCCGAACGCTTGGCGCCAATCGCGGCGCCCGAGTCACGCGCAACCGTCTCTTCCATGCCAGTGCCGACGAACGGCGCCTCGGCCTGAACGAGCGGAACCGCCTGGCGCTGCATGTTCGAGCCCATCAGCGCGCGGTTGGCGTCATCATTTTCCAGGAACGGAATGAGCGATGCCGCGACCGAAACGAGCTGCTTGGGGCTAACGTCCATCAGCGTGATGTTGTCGGGGATTGCCATCAGGAATTCGCCCGCCTGACGCGACGAGACGAGTTCTTCCTGGAAGCGGCCTTCGCTGTCGAGATCGGCGTTGGCCTGCGCAATCGTGTGCTTGGCCTCCTCCATTGCCGACAGATAGACCACGTCGTCGGTCACCTTGTGGTCAACGATCTTGCGGTACGGCGTTTCGATAAAGCCGTACTTGTTGACGCGGCTGAACGACGCGAGCGAGTTGATCAGGCCGATGTTCGGGCCTTCCGGCGTTTCAATCGGGCAGATGCGGCCATAATGCGTCGGGTGAACGTCGCGGACTTCGAAGCCCGCACGCTCGCGCGTCAGGCCGCCCGGTCCAAGCGCCGACACGCGGCGCTTGTGGGTGACTTCCGACAGCGGATTGGTCTGATCCATGAACTGCGACAGCTGCGACGAGCCGAAGAATTCACGCACGGCGGCAACCGCCGGCTTGGCGTTGATCAGGTCGTTGGGCATCACGGTCGAGACATCGACCGACGACATCCGCTCCTTCACGGCGCGCTCCATGCGGAGCAGACCGACGCGGTACTGGTTTTCGAGCAGCTCGCCGACCGAACGGACACGACGGTTACCGAGATTGTCGATATCGTCGATCTCGCCCTTGCCGTCCTTCAGGTTGACGAGCGTCTTGACGACTTCGAGAATATCCTCGGTGCGCAGCGTCGTCACCGTGTCCTCGACATCGAGGTCGAGGCGCATGTTGAGCTTCACGCGACCAACCGCCGACAGATCATAGCGATCGGGATCGAAGAACAGCCCGCTGAACAGCGACTCTGCCGTCTCGAGCGTTGGCGGTTCGCCAGGGCGCATCACGCGATAAATGTCGCTGAGTGCCTGCTCGCGCTCTTCGGCCTTGTCGGCCTTCAGCGTGTTGCGGATCCACGGGCCCGTTGCGACGTGATCGATGTCGAGCAGCTCGATGCGGTCGATGCCAGCCTTGTCGAGCAGTTCGAGATTCTCGGCCGACACTTCGTCGCCCGCTTCGATATAGATCTGGCCGGTTTGCTCGTTGATCAGGTCATAGGCCGAATAACGACCGAAGATTTCCTCGGTCGGGATCAGCAGGTCGCTCAGCCCGTCCTTGGCTGCCTTGTTGGCGGCGCGCGGCGAAATCTTCTGGCCGTTGGCGAACACGATCTCGCCGGTCTTGGCGTCGATGATGTCGTACATCGGCTTTTGGCCGCGCCAATTCTCTGCCTGGAAGGGGATGATCCACCCGCCCTGGCCGCGAACAAAGGTCACGCGGTTGTAGAAATAGTTGAGGATTTCTTCTGACGTCAGGCCGAGCGCATAGAGCAACGCCGTCACCGGCAGCTTGCGCTTGCGATCGATACGGACGTTGACGATGTCCTTGGCGTCAAACTCGAAATCGAGCCACGATCCACGATAGGGGATGACGCGCGCGGCGAACAGATACTTGCCGCTCGCATGCGTCTTGCCGCGGTCATGATCGAACAGCACGCCTGGGCTTCGGTGCATCTGGCTGACGATCACGCGTTCGGTGCCGTTGATGATGAAGGTGCCGTTGCCCGTCATCAGGGGCATGTCGCCCATGTAAACGTCCTGCTCCTTGATATCGAGCACGGAGCGGGCTTCGGTATCGGCATCGACCTCGAACACGATCAGGCGCAGCGTAACGCGCATTGGCGCTGCATAAGTGATCCCGCGCTGGCGGCATTCTTCGGTGTCGAACTTGGGCGGTTCCAGCTCGTAATTGACGAAATCAAGCTCGGCAGTGCCGGCGAAATCGCGGATCGGGAAAACCGAGCGCAGGGTTTTCTCCAGGCCCGACACATAGCCGATCGAGGGGTCGCTGCGGAGGAACTGTTCGTAGGATTCGCGCTGAACCTCGATCAGGTTCGGCATCTGGACCACTTCGTGGATATTGCCGAACACCTTGCGGATGCGGCGCTTTGCGGTGCCGCCCTCGATCATTTTCGATGCCATGGAGTTTTTTGCCTCAATCGTCTGTCATTATCGGGCACGCCAGAGACACAAAAAGCCGCGTGCTCCCTATCGCGGGAACCGCAGCTCGTAGCGTCTCTGATACCACAGCCTCCCATACGATCGAGGCACTGCGCGACGGCGCCTCATTTCCCGAAGACTGTGGTGGAACGCGCCATATAGGGTTGGCTCGGTTGGAAGTCAAACATGCTTTCCCATCATCTGCGTTATCGATTCTGCATGCCACCGCCAGCCGTGCCAAATTAGCCCAGGAAGGCGAAAAGCCGGGCTGATCTTCCCCAAAAAATCGCTATGCCGGGTGCGTGAACAAGCGACGATCGATCCCTTGGCGGCGGTGCCCAGCCAAATCTCTTGCCGGGACCAGTGCCAGGATTCTAGCCGGGATTCCGGTCGTCGCGATCTGCACGGTCGCTGCCTCGGGCATAGCCTGGGCTCAAAATGCGCCCGCTGCTGGCCCTTCTGCCGCACCCAATCCGCCGATATCGACACCCGGCCGTGTTGCCCGCCCTGCGCTCCTCCCGCCAGAAGTGACGCCAGAGGCCGATCTCAGCGAGCTGGTCACCGGCATTGCGGTTCGCGAACCGCAGCGGCGCGCGGCTGCATCGCCAACGGTGGGCAGGGGAGCGCCGTCGGCAACACCGCTGGCTAAAGCGCAACCTTCGCCCGACCCAACCATGCGGTCGTCTCCAACGCCGCTGCCAACCGCTCCAGCGTCGCCATCGGCGTCACCTGAACCGGCGCGGCCATCAATCGGGCTCGACCGTCCACTGCCCATGCCGTCGAGCGCGCCTGTCCCCGTGACGGCGCGCACCCCGTTGAGCAATCGGCCCAACCCCGCTTCCGTGTCGGCGAGCGATCCACGATCATGGGCCTGGATCGCGGGTCTCGTTCTGGTCGGGGGCGGGTTTGCGGTGCTCGCCGTGTTGCTGCTGAATGCTCGCCGCCGCCAGAAGCAGGGGACTGATCGTCCCCTCACGCGGCCCGCCGCAACGCCTGCGCCGCAACCACCTCAGCCAACCGCGCCGCCGACCCTTGCCCCCCTGCCACCGCCGCCGCCCATGGAGCCGCCAAAGCCGCGTGTCACCGCGCCGGTGATCCGGCCTTGGCTGGAGGTTGATTTCGTGCCCCGCCGTGCCGGACAGAATCTGACGGGCGCAGCGGTCGAATTCGAATTGGCGGTGCGCAATATCGGCTCCCGGCCAGCGACCGATGTTCGCGTGCTGGTGCAACTCTTGACCGCCAATCCCCAACAAAACGCGCATCTGGCGGCAGCATTCGGCCAGCCGGTCGACAATCCGGTCATTGCACCATTTGAGCTCGCCCCGGGCGAACTGATTTCAGTCAACGGCTTTGGCACGCTCCCGCTCGACAAGATCAGCCAGGTAGAGATGCAGGGTCGGCCGATGTTCGTGCCGATCATGGCGGTCCGCGTCGTTTATGGCTGGGCGGAAAACCGCGGGCCCAGCGGCAGCACCGCCAACGCCTATATCCTGGGGATCGACCGCGACGGGCAGAACAAGATGCAGCCCTTTTGGATGGATCAGGGGCCGCGCATGGCGGATCGCATTGCGTATCGGCTGCACGATATGGGCATTCGTCAGTAACGAAAGCGCTTGTGCCTTCAGCCTGGGGTGACACTAATGCCGTCTATCGTTGATGGTGGAGACAGTCATGGATCGTAAATTTGTTGGGTTGGCCATGATGGCGGCGCTTGTCGTCGCGCCTGCCGCCGCACAACAGGCTGCACCGCCCGCCTTTATCGCCAATGATGTGCCGGCCAATTTCACGCCCCCCATCACCGCCAATGATTATGTCCGGCGCGAAGCCATGGTGCCGATGCGCGATGGCACGAAGCTATTCACCGTTATCCTGATCCCCAAGGGCGTCAGCAACGCGCCGATCGTGCTGACGCGCACCCCCTACAACGCCACCGCGCGGGCAGGCCGGATGGATAGCCCGAACCTGCTCTCTACGCTGCCGCTGTCGGACGAACCGTTCGTCAACAACGGCTATATTCGCGTCTATCAGGACGTGCGCGGCAAATATAAATCGGAAGGCGATTACATCGTCACCCGGCCCGTGATCGGCGCGCTCAACCCCACCAAGGTCGATCACGTTACCGATGGCTATGACACGATCGATTGGCTGGTGAACAAGACCAATCTGCCCGAATCCAATGGCAAGGTCGGCATGATCGGTTCGTCCTATGAAGGCTTCACCGTCGTCATGGCGCTGCTCGCGCCGCATCCCGCGCTAAAGGTTGCCGCCCCCGAAAGCCCGATGATCGATGGCTGGATGGGCGATGACTGGTTCCATTACGGTGCCTTCCGCCTCGCCAATATCGGCTGGATCGCCTCGCAGACCGGCTACAAGGGCAAGGGGCAGGACCCGGCCACCGGCATTTACGATAATTATGAAGAGTTTCGTCGGCTCGGCGGGGCAGCGGAATGGGCGGTTGCGTCGGGCTTTGATCAGTTGCCGGCCTGGCAGAAAATGGTCGCGCACCCGGCCTATGACGACTTCTGGCAGGGGCAAGCGCTCGACAAGTTGCTCGCGGCCAATCCGTCGAACATCCCGACAATTTGGGAACAGGGTCTGTGGGACCAGGAGGATATCTATGGCGCGATCACTGCCTGGGAAGCGCTGAAGGCCAAGGGCAAGATCGGCAATAACTTCCTCGTCATGGGCCCCTGGCGGCACAGCCAGATCAACCGCGAGGGCAGGGAGCTTGGCCCCTTCAAATGGAATGGCGACACCGCCGCGCAATTTCGCGAAGAGATGGTGCTGCCGCTGTTCAACCAATATCTGAAGGATGGTCCGGCGGTGTCGCTGCCGGCCGCCGCTATCTACAATACGGGGGAGAATCACTGGGATCATTTCGCCACCTGGCCGCTCGCCTGTGAAAGCGGCTGCGCGGCACCGCTGACGCCGATTTATCTGCAGGCGTCGGGTGGGCTTGGCTTCGACAAGGCGGCATTGGGCGAAGACAGCTATGTCTCCGATCCCGATAAGCCCGTGCCGCATCTGCCCCGCCCGGTGAATTTCGACGATGGCCGCTGGCCCGATTGGCTCGTCCAGGACCAGCGCAGCGCCGATGGCCGACCCGATGTGATGACCTATCAGACGCCGGTGCTGACCAAGGCGGTACGAGTCTCCGGCGCACCAATCGCCGATATCGTTGCCAAGACGACGGGCACTGACGGCGATTTCGTGGTGAAGGTGATCGACGTCTACCCAGACGAAGTACCGGGCAACGCGAAAATGGGCGGCTACCAGCTTGCCATCTCGCTCGATATTTTCCGGGGCCGCTATCGCGACAGTTTCGCCAAGCCGAGCGCAATCCCGGCGGGCAAGGTCCAGCGCTACAAATTCCGCCTGCCGACGGTCAATCATGTCTTCCAGCCGGGCCACCGGATCATGGTGCAGGTGCAGTCGTCGCTGTTCCCGCTTTATGATCGCAACCCGCAGAAATATGTCCCCAATATCTTCCTCGCCAAAAAGGCGGATTATCAAAAGGCGACAATCACCCTGGAACGCGGCGGGGCGATGCCCAGCGCGGTGTGGCTGCCGGTGGTCCCGGTCGATCAGTCGGGCGCGATGGCGGCAAAGCGATAACGGCGCGAATGAAAAAGGGGCGGCCCATTGCTGGACCGCCCCGATTTCTTTGCTTGGCCCAGCATGGGCAGAAGCCCATGCCGTCGGAGGCGGGCGATGCCCGCACCGGCCGGCCTTGCGGGAGGTGCGCGCAGCTTGCGCTGCGCGTGCCCCCGCTGCGGCTTACTTGAGTTCGACGGTCGCGCCAGCTTCTTCAAGCTGCTTCTTGACCTTCTCGGCCTCGTCCTTCGAAACGCCTTCCTTGACGGCCTTCGGTGCTGATTCAACCAGCGTCTTGGCTTCGGTCAGGCCCAGGCCGGTGATCGCGCGGACTTCCTTAATGACGTTGATCTTCTTGCCACCGTCGCCGGTCAGGATCACGTCAAATTCGGTCTGCTCTTCAGCTGCCGGTGCGGCTGCACCGCCGCCGGCGCCAGGCGCTGCAACCGCAACGGCTGCTGCGGCGGAAACGCCCCACTTTTCTTCAAGCATCTTCGACAGCTCAGCGGCTTCGAGGACGGTCAGTTCGCTCAGGCTCTCTACGAGCGCGTTCAGGTCTGCCATGTGTAGTCTCCAGTTCGGGGTGCCGAAATTCGGCAGGGCCCCATCGTTGTCAGGTCAAAAAATAAGAGCCCGAATTCAGGCTGCTTCCTTCTCCGCATAGGCAGAAAGAACGCGCGCAAGCTGCGCTGCCGGGGCCTGCGTGATCGTCGCCAGCTTAGTTGCCGGGGCAACAAGCAGACCGAGGATCTTGGCACGCAGTTCATCCAGCGAGGGCATCGTGGCGAGTGCCTTCACACCATCAACGTCAAGGACGGTCGTGCCCATTGCCCCACCCACGATTTCGAACTTGTCGTTCGTCTTCGCGAATTCCACGGCCACTTTCGCGGCTGCGACGGGATCAATCGAGGTGGCAAGGCCGACTGGCCCGGTGAGCATATCGCCCAGCGAGAGATAGTCGGTGCCATCGAGCGCGATCTTGGCAAGCTTGTTCTTCGAGACCTTGTAGCTCGCACCAGCTTCACGCATCTTCGAGCGCAGCACAGAGGACTGTGCGACGGTCATGCCCAGATTGCGGGTGACAACCACCACGCCAACTTCGGCAAAGTTACGGTTTAGCTCGGCAACGAGTTCGGACTTTTCAGCACGATCCATGCCATTCTCCACGTTTTGGGACTGGCCGCATGCGCGACCCGCCCGGTTCAAACCGGACGCAAGGGACTATCCCTTACGCCAGGGTGTCCGTTCGATGGGGCATGGGAAACTGATCGCCGAAACGCCAGCAAACCGTCACGGGCACAATGGCTGCGTGAGCGGAAAAAATTCCATTCCCCGTCTCGGCAGGAAATTAAGGACGGAGGATTCCGGCCACCTACTGTCTCGGACGGCAACCCGGCTGGCGCAAACGCTGGCCGGGTGATTGCGTGCGCATAGCGTCCCCGGCGTGAAAGTCAATCAGCGCGGCCTCGGCGATGGGCAGGCCATCTGCAAGCCTGTGACTATAGGCGTGCGTTGCCGATGCCGTTAAGCACCTTGGCTATCGAAACGATGGCCTAATTGGTGACAACTCAGGTGCAGGCCGGGAAACAGGATCAAGATCGATGCCCGAAAACGCCGCCAGTCTCATCGCTGAAATCCGCGACTGCCGCTTCTGTGCCGATGTGCTGGCCGCCGGGCCGCGACCGATTGTGCAGTTCAGCGCTTCGTCCCGGATCGTGATCATCGGCCAGGCCCCGGGAACGCGCGTCCATGAAAGCGGGGTGCCTTGGGACGATGCGAGTGGCGAACGGCTCCGCGATTGGACAGGCCTGTCGCCTGTGCATTTCTACGATCCGGCCATCGTCGCGCTGGTGCCGATGGGGTTTTGCTATCCGGGCACGGGCAGCTCAGGCGATTTGCCGCCGCGCCCGGAATGCGCGCCGTTATGGCATGATCGCGTGCTCGCGCTGCTCCCGGCTGATCGGTTGACCCTGCTGGTCGGTCAATATGCGCAATCGCGCTATCTCACCGCGCGCGGCAAGCAAAGCATGACGGCGGCGGTGCGTGCCTTTGCCAGCCATGGCGAGGCGATCTTCCCGCTGCCCCATCCATCGTGGCGCAGCACCGGCTGGATGCAGAAAAACCCCTGGTTTGCAGCTGAAGTCCTGCCGGTCTTGCGCGCAGCCGTTGGGGCGCGGCTCCTCTAGGCCCCGCGATCGACCGAGCCTTGCTTTGCGCCGCGTCCCACCGCAAATTGCAGCCCGTGGAATTACGGGGGAAGATCGGCGCATGACGACAGCGAAATTGCCTCTGGCGATCATCACCGGGGCATCGTCCGGCGTTGGCTTATACGCAACCGCCGCGCTGATTGGACGCGGCTGGCACGTCATCATGGCGTGCCGCGATCTCGACAAGGCAGCAGCGGCAGCCACCGGGCTCGGCCTGCGCACGGATCGATACGAAATTGCGCATCTCGATCTTGCCTCCCAAGCATCAGTCCGCGCCTTTGCGGCGGCGTTCCGCGCCAGCGACCGGCCGCTCGATGCCCTGGTCTGCAATGCGGCGACCTATTTGCCGCTGCTCAAGGAACCGGCCCGGTCGCCTGAAGGCTATGAGCTGAACGTCGCGACCAATTATCTCGGCCATTTCCTGCTCGCCAATCTGATGCTTGACGATTTGCAGCGCGCGCCCGCGCCGCGGCTGGTGACCTTGGGGACAGTCACTGCCAATTCAGAGGAGTTTGGCGGCCGTATCCCGATTCCGGCGCCTGCCGATCTCGGCGATTTCGAAGGGCTGGCCGCCGGGTTCAAGGCACCGATCGCGATGATCGACGGCAAGCCGTTCAAAGGTGGCAAGGCGTATAAAGACAGCAAGTTATGCACGATGATGATGAGCCGGGAGCTGCACGCGCGCTATCACGCGCAGACCGGCATCATCTTCAGCACGCTGTATCCTGGCTGCGTTGCCGATACCCCGCTATTTCGGAACGCGCCCAAGCTGTTCCAGAAGATTTTCCCCTGGTTTCAGAAAAATATCACCAAGGGTTATGTCTCGCAGCCGCTATCGGGCGATCGCGTCGCTCAAGTGGTGGCCGATCCCGGCTTTACCCAATCGGGCGTCCACTGGAGCTGGGGCAATCGCCAGCAAGAGGGGCGAGAGGCCTTTGCCCAGAGCCTGTCGAGCAAGGCAACCGACGCCAGCCGATCGCAGCGGCTGTGGGCGCTGAGTGCAGGGCTGGTCGGGCTGGCCAGTGATAAGCAACCGGCGCGATCCGTGGTCGCGGCGTAAGCGACGCGCTGATTGGGTTATCTTCGCATGGGTGCAAGCCCCAAACCGCTAAGCAAAATAGGCAAACCGGTTTAATCATGCGATAAGCGACTAATTCGACGATCGTGCGTTTGAAGCGTCTACCGAACTCGCGGTACCGGGGATGGCTTTCAAACCGCGAGCCTCCGGCCCCTTGAAAGGGGCTGTATTGTTCAAGAATGATCCTAGTCGACCCGAAGTGGCGGATGGTCTGGCGGCGGCACTGATTGCGTCATCCGATGTGCCCTTGCTGTTGCTTGACGGTAATCTGGTGGTCGTGGCCGCCAGCAGATCTTTTTGTGCCATTTATGACGTCGATCCTGCCACGGTGTCAGGCTGCGATCTGGCCAAAATCGGTGCCGGGGAATGGGCTTTGCCGCAGTTGCGGGCGCTGCTCCGGGCAACCGCATCCGGCACTGCCGCGATCGACGGCTATGAAATGGAATTGGCGAAGCCCGATGCCGAGACCCGAAAACTGGTGCTCACCGCGCGTCGGCTCGATTATGGCGGTGACGATAGCGTCCACCTGACGCTGTCGATCGCCGATGTTACCGCGATCCGGCTGGCGTTGAAGGCAAAGGACGATCTGGTCCGGGAAAAGGCCGTGCTGTTGCAGGAATTGCAGCACCGCGTCGCCAACAGCTTGCAAATCGTCGCCAGCGTTTTGTTGTTGAGCGCGCGCCGGGTGCAATCCGAAGAAACGCGGGTTCATCTGCGCGATGCGCATCAGCGCGTGATGTCGGTGGCTGCGGTCCAGCGACAGCTTGCCGTGACGACATTGGGCGATGTCAACATTGCCAATTATATGCGCGATCTCTGCGACAGCCTGGGCGCGTCGATGATCCGTGATCATGATCAGATATCGATTGTCGTCACGGTCGACGACAGCACGGCAACCGCCGATGTATCGGTCAGCCTGGGCTTGATCGTGACCGAACTGGTCATCAATGCGCTGAAGCACGCCTTCCCCAGCCATCGACGCGGCATCATCAACGTCAGCTTTGAAACGACCGGGGATAGCTGGGTGTTGTCGGTGGGCGATGACGGCGTCGGCGTGCCCACCGGAGAAAACGCGCCAAAGCCGGGGCTGGGCACCAGCATCATCGAAGCCCTGGCCAATCAGCTGCGCGCCAAGGTGGAAACGGCCGATTTGAACCCGGGCACTCGGGTATCAATCGTTCACGCCTGAGGTCTGTCTTACGCGCAGACCGGGATGCATCGCTCAAAGAAAAAGGGCCGGGGATCAGCCCTTTTTCGGCGCCATTTTCATCGCCGGCTTCAGACAGCTAAGCAATGGCTTGCTGTCGGTTTCCGTCGATGCCCGGGCATCAATCATACCGGGCAGATTGAAAAGATTGCCCATTTGACGCCCGGATGTGGCCGACTCCAGTTCTTTTTTCCCCTCTGGCGTCTTGGGCGCGCAGGCGGGATCATAATTCAGCGGCTCGACGCAACTTTTGTACAGTTCATCGCCGCCTTTGATCAGGCATTGAGCTGCGATTTTTTCAACTTCGATTGGTTGCTGCTTCAGATTGGCAAGGCGAAGGTCGAGTGGCAGAATTTCGGGGATGTTGCCCAGCCGTTCTCGCCCTCTTTCAATCGCCTTTGTCAAGCCGACCATATCATTATTCGCATAATGGATGCGTCCGCTATCGATTAGCAGATGGCGAAATCCCCAATGAGATCGGCTGCCTGCTTCCAAGGCGCGCGCTGCAGCCAGATTTTGGCCGTTGGCCATATTGGCGGTGCCGACAATCATATAGCTGAGCGGAATGCGAGGATCGGTAGGCAACGTTGACCATTGCGCAAAATCCACTGGAGTTATTGTAACCGGATTGCCCGGGCTTTTTTCGAGGGAAGCGCTTTTTAGTCGATTGTGAATCGGGCTGACGACCTTCACTATCGACATCATGGATTGCCAATAGGGATCCTGCTTGAGTTGATGATAACTTTTGTCGGGCTTAGGATCCGAAATGGTGTCAGACTTTTTGTAAGCTTTGGTCACATATTCAGCTAGCTTCGCCCCTCGCTTGGCGCCACCCATGTCGCGCTTTATCTTTTTTGCCATCGCGTCGACGCCGGCACCGAAAAGCGACTGCAATCCCACTTTCGCCCCCAATTGAAGCAATTGTGAGCCAATATCATCATCATCCTTTGGCTTCACGATTTGGTTCGCAACGAAATCAGAACCAAGCTTGGCCGCCAGAATCATCCCGCGAAGATCGGGAATTTCTGCGTCGCCTAATTGGGTCAGCGTATTCGGGGCGGCCGATTCGTCGAATTTTGCACAGATAACTAGATCATAGGCCAGTCGATCTGCCTGATATTCCTGCTTCGTTTTCCGGAACGGTATCAAAACATCCGCCGCGAGTGACCGTGCCGAATATCCCGAAAGCAAGATATCGGTGCTCCCGAATTCGCTTCTGAACCCAACGTCCATGCCGTTGGCTGTATTCGAAAACTTCAATTCTTTGCCAATGATTGCCGCAGAGGTCATTATCCCGACGGCCTTTTCAATTGTCGTCGAAAAGGCATTTCGCCGCGCCTCATGCTCGGCCAGAATATGCGCAATCTCATGCGCAAGTGCGAAAGCGAGCTCGTCGGTGTTCTGGATCGAGTCCAGAAAGCCCGCTGAAAGACGGATCACGCCTGAATCAAAAGCAAAGGCACTTGAATCACTGTCACTTGTCACCATGATCAGGATCGGCGGGCGATTGCCCTTCCAACAGTCAAGCAGCCGGTTTGCGACTTTCGTCATGTACCGCTCCATTCGCGGAGCATCCATGCCGCTGAAATCCTTGTCGTTGGCATAGGCTTCCCGCTTGTTGGCCGGGATGTCGTACCGTGACAGGACCTTCATCTGTTCGGGCACATAATCATGGGACTTGTGTGATTTGATCAAAGCGGCAAGTTCGATCGTCTTACCATCAACGGGCGTGGGCTGAAACTCGGCTGTTGGCGGCAGAGGCAGGTCGGGCAATATCGGCGGTATCGATGGCGCTGCGGGTGTCTTAAGGGCGATGGCGACGGATTTACGCGACTTGCGCGTTGCACTTTCCGCCGCACTGAAAGAACCGGCTAAGCAAGCTTCAATCAGGACAAGACACATCAACAGATTGATGGGCTTTGACCGAACAATCATTGACATTTTTCATCGGAAACCACCGGCAATTCCCGGACACTGCCGATACCGTTGCCGCCGCCATTGATTGTGCCATTCGGCTGGTGAGGTGACATATCCGCCGTCTTTATGGCGGTCATCCAGAATTCGGGCTTTGCCCAATAGAGTTTGGACCCAACACGAACGCAGATCAGCGATGTCTGCTCCTGCCGACCAACCAACCCGATTATATTGTCCTGGGCTTGGATACGGTGAAAGACATCGCCCACCCTGACAATCAAGGTGCGCTCTGTGGCAGCAGCAACCGCAGCAAAGCTCACGGCACCCATCATTACGATCAGTTTCGGTATTTTACGATACATGACTGCCCCATTCGCGACTTAATCGATGAATTGGTGACGTTTTATGATTCGTTTGTATGTTAACCAAAAAAAACAGTGATCACAATCACACAGAAACACAGAACTGCGGAAATTGGCAATCCGAACTGATAAAGCCAGTTAAGACTTAGCGATTTGCCGCCATCTGACTTTAGGTCCTGATATGGATCACTTTCGGAATCGAGCACCTGATAGGCTGTTTCTGGTGCCCAGCCGATTGCCAGCAGCATCGAAACCCAATTCAGGGGAGCCCACCGTAATCCCGTTGTCAGGCACCAGCCAATGACCAGTGGAAAAGTCATGACCGCGACTGTCGCCAACATCAGGAAGGCATTGCCGAGCAAACGTTCGCGTGGCCAAGTGAGAAGCGAGCGGGCCCAAAATTCAACCGGTAAAACAATCGGAATCACGCTAAATAGGAAGCCAAATATAAGGACCCAATAGATACTATCGCCAAATTTATAAAAGGTACCGGAATCGGTCAGATATTCATTTTTCAAGCTGATCAGATTTTCCAAGGCTACGGCGTGGAGCATGACCCCCGGCGCTTCCCGATAAAGGGGATTTGGCGCGTTGTCAGGGATTGTGGGCAGATCAAGGCCAACAAAGACATATCTACCAGTAAGGGGGAATGGTTTCTCTTTTGTCAGGGCCAACAGCGTTGTCATGCTGTAAGTGTCGATTCCATAGCGACATGGTTCAGCGCTCTCGCCCATACGCTCGCGGAGCCGAAAGAAGCTTGCGGTAAATAGCCGCGCCATTAACAGGAAGGCGGGGCGTATCAATCCGAACGCATGGTCGTTGCAAATGTTTATATGCTTTTCGCGATTGCTGGCACCTTTTTCCGAAACAAGGGTGTTGTCATTTTTGATTTGCCTTTCGGAACGAAAGGCGGGCCAGAGCAGCGCGATATTGCCCCTCACGGCCTCCTGCCCGGGATAGCGATAGTAGGAGGCTGGCCCGATGTTCGGTGATTCTCGTCTTAATGCCATTTCTGAAGCCATCGGTATTTCCGTGCGCCGGGCTTCAATGGCGGCTGGTTCGGCTTTACCGATCGTTTTGCAAAGCGGGTTTTGGTCCCTTTCCGGATCGCGCGCGCAGTACGCAGCAAACAGTGCATACGCCGGTGACGCAAGATAGAGATGGCGATCCTCGGGGGTATCCTTTTCTACGGCACCGCATTTGCCGGCTGTCATGTCGCCGAAGGTATAGGGCAACAGGGGATAGTGAACCGGCGCGTACTGGCGCAGCGTGACGATCTCAATGGCGGGTTTTTGTTCGGAACTGTTATCCCAGGTGCGGAGCTCTGGTGCGACATCGTCGGCTTTGGCCAGGTCGGCTGCGCTTATTGTCAGAATATTGCACGGACGATTGGTCGTCTTGAAAACGGGTTTGCTACCGAAATAGATGCGCGTTGGCTTGCCGCTTGGGGGACTCGCCCCGTCGAAGTTCCGATCAAAAATGTGCTCATCCCTCTCTGACTCGATCAGTTTCCGGATTTCATTCGGGCCCTCAGGGTCCGTTGTGCCAGCGACGTTTGCCCGCTCGGACAATTGCCGGGCGTTGAACGTGTAATCCAGTAATACGGCTTCCGGAGATTGGGATAGAATGGGATGAAGCATTTCGAGAATTTGCGCCGATCGTGGGATTGGCCAGGTGCCACGATCATCCTCTGCGCGTTGATCAAGCCAGTTCCGGTCGATCAGAACAACGGCAATTTTTTCCTGCCCCTTTGTCGAACGATAATTGTCCTTATGCCATTCGCCGGTGTGATACGGAGAAATGAGCCGTAGCAGAATGTCCTCGGAATACCGATCTGCGACTTCTGAACACCCTAAGGGGTCGAGCAGCAAGATGATCGCGAACGGCGCGAAACTGCGAAACCATTGCGAGAATGCCAGCCGTGGATTGCGGTTTCGAAAACTCAGCGACATCCATGCAGCGCCAATCAACCGCGCCTTTTGACGAATCGCAGATAGTTGTGCCGCAATAGCCACTTGTCCCCCCCCGGCTGGCGATAGTTCATCAGAATCGGGGTGTGGGGCAAGCCTGTATTCGCGGTGCACAAAAAAAGAGCCGGGATTTCGCCCGGCTCTTGATATTACTTTGCTGAATTGGGACGATCAGGCACCAATATCAGCAGTATCCACTTTTACGCCCGCGCCCATCGTCGAGCTGACGGCGATCTTGCGGACATATTTTCCCTTGGCGCCCGTTGGCTTGGCCTTCACCACTGCATCGACCAGCGCGTCGAAGTTGCGGCGCAGGTCTTCCTGAGTGAAGCTCGCCTTGCCAAGGCCAGCATGGATGATCCCTGCCTTTTCGACGCGGTATTCGATCTGGCCGCCCTTGGCTGCCTTCACGGCTTCGGCGACGTTCATCGTCACGGTGCCCAGCTTCGGGTTCGGCATTAGGCCCTTTGGACCCAGCACCTTACCGAGGCGACCGACAACGCCCATCATGTCCGGGGTCGCGATGCAGCGATCGAAATCGATCGTGCCGCCCTGGACGAGCTCCATCAGGTCTTCGGCGCCAACAACGTCTGCGCCAGCTTCACGGGCTTCGTCAGCCTTGGCACCCTTGGCGAACACGCCAACGCGTACCGTTTTTCCGGTGCCGGCGGGGAGCGTCACGACGCCGCGGACCATCTGGTCAGCGTGGCGGGGATCGACGCCCAGGTTCATCGCAACTTCGATCGTCTCGTCGAACTTCGACGTCGCATTGGCCTTGGCCAGCGCAATCGCTTCGTTGATGCCGTACAGCTTCTCGCGGTCAACCGCTTGGCTGAGGGTCTTTGCCTTCTTGGTCAGCTTTGCCATGATCTCAGCCCTCCACCACGTCGAGGCCCATTGCGCGGGCGCTGCCTTCGATGATGCGGGTCGCCGCTTCGATATCGTTGGCGTTCAAGTCCTTCATCTTGGTCTGCGCGATCTCGGTCAGCTTTGACCGGGCGATCGTGCCCGCAGAAACCTTGCCCGGCTCCTTGGAACCCGACTTGAGGCCAGCGGCCTTCTTGATGAGGAACGATGCCGGCGGCGTCTTCGTTTCGAACGAAAAGCTGCGATCAGCATAAACGGTGATCACGGTCGGGATCGGCATGCCGACTTCCTCGCTGCCCGTCGCCGCGTTGAACGCCTTGCAGAATTCCATGATGTTCACGCCGCGCTGACCCAAAGCAGGGCCGATTGGCGGGGAGGGGTTGGCCTTGCCTGCAGGCACCTGCAGCTTGATATAGCCGGTAATCTTTTTTGCCATGTCTCACTCTTTCAAAGGGCGACCGTTTTGGCGGTGCGCCCCATTCAAGTTTAGCGGTACAAGCGGCCGACCCGAAGGACAGCCTCCCGCGCGAATTCCGCACCTTTAGCTTTGGGCTATAGCGTTGGAAGGCGCGGGCCATAGCGGATGTGCGGACAGCCCGCAATGATGGATTTGCTTGTCGGTGCGCAACCATCCCACCGACTAGCCATGCTTGCGCGGCAACCCATATTGCGGTTTCTGTCGTCCACGCCATCCTATGGAGCCCCGCCATGACCGACGCCCCAGAAACCCCCGCCAATCAGCCCGCCGGTTACGTCCCCCCCGCCGTCTGGACCTGGGAGCCCGGCAATGGCGGCGCATTTGCCAGCATCAATCGTCCCATTTCGGGCGCGACGCATGAAAAAGCGCTGCCCATCGGCAAACACCCGATCCAGCTCTATTCGCTTGGCACGCCCAACGGGGTGAAAGTGACGATCCTGCTCGAGGAACTGCTCGCGGCGGGGCACAAGGGCGCGGACTATGACGCCTGGCTGATCAAAATCGCTGAGGGCGATCAGTTCGGCAGCGGTTTCGTCGAGATCAACCCGAACTCCAAGATCCCCGCCATGGCGGATCACTCAGTCGATCCGGTCATCCATCTGTTCGAAAGCGGATCGATGATGGTGTATCTGGCGGAGAAGTTCGGCGCCTTCCTGCCGACCGACCCGCATAAACGCGCAGCGACGTTCAACTGGCTGATGTGGCAAATGGGCGCGACGCCCTTCCTGGGCGGCGGCTTCGGCCATTTCTATGCCTATGCGCCCTACAAGATGCAGTATCCGATCGATCGCTACGCAATGGAAGTGAAGCGTCAGCTCCACGTGCTCGACACCCATCTGGCCACCCACGAATACATGATCGGCGATGACTACACGATCGCCGACATGGCGATTTACCCCTGGTATGGCGCGGGCATCCGCGTCGCCTATAACGCCCGCGAATTCCTGGGCATTGACGCGTATAAGAACCTCGCCCGCTGGACCGACCAGATCGGCGCGCGCACCGCCGTACAACGCGGGAGCCGCGTGAACCGCGTGTTCGGCGATCCGGCCAAGCAGCTCGCCGAACGGCACGACGCCAGCGATTTCGATCGCGTGGCTGAGGTGGCGGGGTAGGGGGCGACCTCGCTCCGTTTGGCCTGAGCGCCGTCTAAGGCTCGGCGTTGCGCGGGGTTGGGGGAAAACCATGCCCAACCCCTTTGCAATGTAGGATTTCGCGCAAGAGATGGGGCGGCGTCATGGCTCGTCCGCTCACCCGCGCGCAACAGCTTGAAAACACCGCGTTCCTGCGCGCGCTGCGCCGCACCGGCAATGTCCGGCTCGCCGCGCGCGAAACCGGGGTGAAATACGGCACGATCCAGTACCGCCGAGCGCATCATCCGGGCTTTGCGCAGGTCTGGGACGCGACACTCGCGCTGGCGCAAGCCGATTTCGAGACGCAGGGCGGCCGCGCCGCGCCGGTTGCCCCACGCGCCGCGATCACGGACGATGATCGTGGCCACCGCACGCGCGGTGGCGAGGCGGCGGTGGTGCGGCGACGCGACGGCAAGCTGCAACTGCGCAGCGCGCAGCCCGGCAAGCTGACGCGGCAATGCGAACAGGCGTTTCTGGCGGCGCTGTCAGCCACGGCCAATGTGCGGCTGTCCGCTGCCGCCGCCGGGGCATCGGTTGCCGCCTTTTACCGCCGCCGCCGCAACAACCCCGCCTTTGCGCGCGAAATGCGGATCGCGCTCGAAATGGGCTATGATCGGCTGGAGACCGCGCTGCTCGAAAGCATCGCCCCTGCCAGCCATGCCGATGACGCCTGGCGCCATAATGACCCGCCCCCGATCCCGCCGATGACGGCGGAGCAGGCGCTGCTGCTGTTGGCGCTCCACCAAAAGGAAGTGCGCTGGAACGACGAACCGCCGCACATCAAGCGCCGCCGGGGCGAATCGAGTGATGCGCATGCGTTTCGGCTGGCCGCAATGTACCAGGCGCGGCTGCAGCGTGAGCGTGAGCTGTATGCAGTGGCCGAAGCGGCCCGGAACGCGCGCGATGCAGCGCCCTCCCCGCATGAAGCGCCGCCGGTGCTGCCCGATCTGGCGCAGGTGACGGGGTGGAGCAAGGCCAAGGCCCGGCCGGCGCGCAGCAAAGCCGACGGGGCCGACGACGGGGGATCAGCGCAAGCGCCGAAGGAGCATCACCCCGGTGTGGCGCTGTTTGGCGGGCGGCGGTTGGGGGATTGGGAGGGGTAGGGGGGGGAGAGACGGGGCTCGTCACGATACGTGTAAAACGACTGGAATTGGGGCGGTTGCTGACAGGTGGGTTTTGGTGATCAACGCGGCAGATCGGCCCTCCGTCTAGCCAGCTTCTGTAGACGAGAATCCACAAGACTAGCGGATGTCGATCGCGCATACGGCTAGTACTCTACCGTCTGCTTGACCGTTTGTGAAATAAAACGGCGCAGGCGGGCGATAGAAGAAGAGAAAGAGTTTAAAGGTGAAATTGAATAAAAACCCTCACTTCCCGACGGTTGACGACCTCATCGCCAACGCGACTGATTTCCTTAAATCGGCGACCGCCGACCTTAGCACGCGTCCAAAGCACTCCGTGATCGCGTTCTATACGGCTATCGAGCTTATACTGAAGGCACGGCTGATGGCCGAACACTGGACGCTCGTAGTCTCAAAGAACGCGGACCGGGGTAGCTTTGCTAAGGGCGACTTCATCTCAGTAACCTTCGACGAGGCCTGCGCCCGGCTGCAGAGCGTGATCGGCAGCCCTTTACCGGACAATGCTAAGGTGATTTTCAACAGCCTCCGCAAGCACCGCAACAAGATGGTGCATTTCTATCACGAGGGGGAGACCGACAAAAATGCCCTAGAGAGCATCGCGCTCGAACAGTTGCTTGGCTGGCGCGCGCTGGTCTACCTGATGGAAAATCAGTGGCAGTCGACCTTCGCGAACATGGTATTCGACATAAGTGCAATCGACGAGGGATTCGCCGAGCACCGCCTTTATGCCAAGGCCAAGTTCGAAAGCCTCGCGGAACGGCTAAAGGAGATTACCGACTCCGGCGGCGTACTCGTTGCATGCCATTCATGTACGTTCAAGGCAGCTGAACGAGATGAGGAACTCGACGGGATTTTCTCCTGTCGGTGTGCTGTCTGCAATGCTTACCGGCGCTGGATGGTGACTCCCTGCCAAACGTGTTCCGAAGACCTGGTCAACGAGGGCGACGACGGTGCGGTCTGCGAAAGCTGCGGGACGCCTTTCTCGGTGGAAGAGCTCGCCGAGCATTTGAACGAGGAGGTGATAACCAAGGACAACTACGTCGACGCACTGACGCCTGCCAACTGCGCAAGCTGCGACGGATACCACACCATCATTAGTTGGCAGGAATCATATGTTTGCCTGAACTGTATCGAGTATACTGCAGATCTGGGACGGTGCGGCTGGTGCGGAGAGGGCAACAATGGCGACTTGGAAGCCTCCGGCTACCGCGGCTGCAGCGCCTGCGATGGAAACACCAAGCTGATGGAAGACTAAGCTTCAGGCGGCTTTCGAAGAGCCATGCTCAGCACCTTATGGAATTTCGGACTTCTGTGGCACCACCGGTAGATGCGAATGGATCGCGATCTGCAAGAGCATATTCTCACCTGAGCCGGGCACGTGGCTAGGTAGCCGCGGATGATGGGATATCCCTGTCCATATTGAAGCGCAGGACTTCCTCGAACACGCGATTTCGTGCTTTCGCATCAATGATAAGGGACGAAGCAGGCATCACATATAGATGAAGCGGCACGTTATCGGATGAGCCGATAACAAAATCGTCATACACTACGCGTTCGCTCAACGAAAATACATCCTTGAAGCCGGTCCGCTTCATGTCCTTATAGAATTCATCATCGATCTCGACGACGGAGAAAGCAAAAATCTCCCGTACCGTGGCGATACGCTCCACGAGTTCGCTTGCATACAGCCGGCACTGGACCAACGCTTTGTTGTTCTCGAAGATATCAGCGCCGGGCTTCTTAAATTCAATGATGACGAGCTTATTCGGGTGACCCTTATCATCCTTAGAGAAGAACGCAGCGACATCGGGCTTACGCTGTTGTTTTGACTCGGTCTCAACGCCGACCTCGCGAACGATTCGCGCAAGCGTCTCATCACTGTAAATGTTGCTGTACGACAGGAATTTATCATCCACTAGCCACACATTGTTCTCGCGGATGTCGGTGCCGTCGCTGTGCTTGCGCAGAATGGCGTTGTGCAGGACATCTTCGGCGGAGTCCCGCGGCATTTTCGCCAGAGAGTCGATGACCAACGCTCGGTGAACAATGAAGCGAGCCAAGTCATCGCTGGCGAGGTGCGAGACATCGTCGAAAGCAACGCTGCGGCCTTCTTCCATTGCCTCGACCAGCTGGTCTTCGCGTCGAGCCTGCTGCGCACGATAGGTTCTCACGACCTCGTCAGCGTCCAGCATTGCGGCTTCGCCGTTCAGTGATTCTATCTGGACGAAAGGATAGTATTTTTTGAGCTTGTCGATGTTCGCGAGTTTAAATGTCTCGATGTCCCCTTCCGCGACCTCATTGATCATGGCCAAGCATTCTGAATGAATGCGGGGCAGGAGTGCGTCACGACTGATGGGTGAGGCCATATCGGCGTCGGCCTCGGTTTTAGGTATTTCGAGCTTCTGTCGCTCGATGTTTGAGCTTCGATTGAGATAGCTTGAAGTGATCGAGATGAGATAACGGCAGACGTCGAACCGCTTGCTGATCTGATATTCCTCGACGCACAATTCGTCGGCGCACAGCATTGCGACAATGCCCTTGCGCGGGGCCTCATCGCGAAACAGGTAGCAGTCAAAGGTCTCGCCTTGCAGCTCGAACGAATGCGTCTTTTGCGCCTCGATTTCCTCTCCTGAGAAGGTGAAATCCTCTGCAAAAGGCTGCTTGCTGTTGTGGGTAAACCGGATCGAGATGACCCGTCCGGCTTGCTTCTTTAGAAATAGCAGAAGCCGGAGGTCGTCGCAGGTTGCATTTACGAGCTTGGTGACCTGAGTGTTGATTTTCTCATTCAGTTCCGAGATCGTGATCGAAGTTTCCTGTCGGCCGTTCGACTGCGACCGCTCCACGTCGTCGAGGTTGAAATCCGGTGTATAGCGAAAACTGACGAGTTCGCCTTTAAGCTGGCTGCGAATTTCGACACAATTGGCGTATTTGAGAAAGGCCAAGCGGCCGACACCCTTTCCCCCGATATCATCCTTGTGACCGGTGCAGATTTCGTCGAAGTAGTTGAGATTTTCGAGGGTGAAGCCTTCGCCGTCGTCCGTGATCGTAATTTTGTCGAGTACGCTGCGAACCTCGTCGCCGAACAGGCCAGGCTGGCGATCGAACCATAGGTCGACGGTGATTGCGTTGGAGCCTGCATGGATCGAATTTGGTCTGAGCCCCGACGATCCTCCACCTATGAGTAGAGCCGGAGGCCCTGTTGATGCCCTTGCGTGGGCGTGATGGCAACCGGGTTGGGGGTTAACCCC
>NZ_NCGH01000007.1:0-283293 GCF_002281505.1 Sphingomonas sp. 28-62-20 | reverse complement strand
TACTTTCGGTTCAACAAGATGAAGCGGTGACTCTCGGAAGAGCATGGGATTATTATTTTCCATTTGAAGCCTCTTCTCATAGCTCTAGTGAAGAACTGTCTTCCTTTATTACAGTATTGAGATATACGTTCCATAGACCTAGAGATGTGTTATCAGTATTGGATACGCTGGAGTCACTGTATCTAAAAACAGGCGATGTTGTGAATTATTTTACTGACAAACATTTAACATCATCTGAGTTTAGGAGGGCATATGGCGAATACATGCTCGGTGAAATCAAGGACAGCTTATCTTTCTATTATGATGAATCAGAATATCAGCTATTTTTGAAGTTTTTTGAGTATTTGGACGGGGCGCATAAATTTGATTTCTCAAAATTCATCGGGGCTTATGCCGATTTCATGAAATTTGTAGCCACTCGAGAAGTAAAAATACCAGATTTTATGGGTTCAGCGGAAGAATTGCTACAGTTCTTATACGACCAGAATGTTCTGAGCTACATCGAGGGTACGAGCGATAAGCCATTTATCCGCTGGTGTTTTATAGAGCGTAGTACGTCCAATATTTCACCAAAAGTTAAAACACATTCCAATTATGAAATACATTATAGTTTGGCAAGTGCTCTAAATACGGGAAAAAAAATTCAGCCCCGTCGCAAAACGGCGACTGCAGTTGTTGCTCCTACTAAGGCTGGATTCTTTGAGGGTAATATAAAATTTTATCAAAGTAAGCAAAATTATGGATTTATTGTACAAGATGGTATGCCCTTGGACATGTTTTTTCACGGCAGTCGTGCGTTAGGTAACGCTAATCTATCCAAAGGATCGAGAGTGAGGTTTCGCCTTGAGAAGGACGAAAATGGACGACTGATGGCCGTCGACATAATGAACGTAAAGGGAGATTAAATTTATTTGATTGATATAAACTGTCATACTTTTATGATGGTGGGGCTTCTAGAAAAGATTTTAAATTGGGACGGGCTGCAGCAGAATATAACTAATAATAACTAATCCGATACAACTTTACTTTTTTGAGTGATTAGATAACAATAATCAGGATATTTAATTTGGCCAGTCAGCTGGAACGTTTAAATTTCATGTTCCCAAGAATCAGACAGTGTAGAAGTTCTTCGCAACTCTACCCAATCACAAGCACCGCCACCGACCCCGACAGCACCAGCGCCGCCAGCGTCGCCACCCCGATCACCAACAGCGGTTTCGGCCCCGCCTCCAGCAATTGGCGCATCGGCGATCGGATCGCCGTCGCCGTCACGGCGGCGGCGAGGGCGGCGGTGGCGAGTTTTTCGGCCCCGGTTGCCACAATCGGCGGGATAACGCCGAGCGAGTGGATGCCCGCTACCACGAAAAAACCGACAACGAACCAGGGGATGCCGGGGCCCTTGGTCTTGCTGCCTTCTTTGGGAAAATAGAGCGCGACCACCGCGAGTGCGGGAGCAAGCAGCGCGACGCGGGTAAGCTTGACGATCGCAGCGATGTCGCCTGCGCCCGGCGAATAAGCATAGCCCGCGCCCAATGTCTGCGCGACATCATGGATCGAGGCCCCGAGCATGAAGCCGGCCTTCAGATCGGTCAGCATCATTGCGTGCGCCAGGATGGGATAGGTCACCATCGCCGCCGCACTCATCGCCGAAATCCCGACGAGCACGATCGTGAGCTGCGCCTGGCTCGCGCGCTTCTCGCCAAGCGTGGTTGCCAGCGCGAGCGCCGCCGAGGCACCGCAAATCGCCACCGCGCCGCCCGCCAGCACCCCGAACGCGCTATCGAAGCCGAAGCGCCGCGCCGCCAGCACACCGCTGCCGATCACCAACGCCACAATCGCCACCACGGCAATCAGCGCGACGGGCCCAAGCGCCATAATCTGCCCGAAGGTAACGCGCACGCCGACCAGCACGATTCCCCAGCGCAACAATGATCGCGAAGCAAAGGTCAGCCCGTCATGCAACCGTGCGTCAGCGCTCAAAAAATTGAGCGCGAGGCCGATCAGCAGTGCCATCAGGGTGAGCGGCGCACCATAATGATCGGAAATAAACCCCGCCGACAGCGTTCCGGCGGCGACCACCGCCAGCCCGGGCAGCAGCCCCCGCCAGGTGGATGCCGGGCTCGGCTCGATATCGCCATACAGGTCCGCTGCCATGGGCAGTGGCCGTTTTGTCGGTTTGGTTCGCGTGTTTGCCATACCCCGCCCTGAAACATCCCTTATGTATCGCTATTGCTGCAAAGGGCTAGCCGAAGCGTCGCGGGTATGACAACGTTATCTGAAAAGCCATGGGGAGAGCGATGATGTCAGGCAAGAGCGGGGCCACCCGGTGGGTGATCGTGGCGATGGTGTTCTTCGCGATCATGCTGAATTATGTCGATCGGCAGATACTGGCGCTGCTGAAGCCGACATTGGAGGCGGAGTATCACTGGTCCGACCAGGATTACGCCAACATGGTTTCAGCCTTTCAATTCTCCGCAGCGGTCGCATTTCTGGGCACCGGCTGGTTCATCGATCGGGTGGGGTTGCGCCTGGGCTTTGCGATAGGCGTCGCGGTGTGGAGCATCGCCGGCATGGCGCATGCCTTTGCGACCGGGGTGATCGGCTTCGTCGCGGCGCGGGTCGTGCTGGGGGCAGCGGAATCGATTGGAACGCCGGCAGCGGTGAAATCGGCGGCGACCTATTTCAGCCAGAAGGAGCGCTCGATCGCGCTGGGTATTGGCAATACGGCGCCCAATATCGGTGCAATCGTGACGCCATTGGCGATCCCGGCGCTGGCGGTGGCGTTTGGCTGGCGCGCGGCATTCCTGATCGCTGGCGGACTTGGGCTGGTATGGGTCGCGGTCTGGTTTGCAATCCGCGTTCAGCCGGTTGCGGCCGATGGTGAACAGCCGACACCGATCGCCTGGACGGACTTGCTCAAGGATCGCAAGATCATCGCGCTCGCGGTGGCCAAAGTGCTTTCGGATCAAGTGTGGTTCTTCATGCTGAGCTGGCTGCCTGATCTGTTCCACCGGCTGTTCGGCCTGCCACAAGGGACAGTGGGGCTGCCGGTCGCCTTGGTCTATGTCTTTGCCGCATTGGGCGCGCTGACCGGCGGCTGGCTGCCAACGCGAATGATGGCGCATGGATGGAGCGTCAACCGCGCCCGCAAGACGACATTGCTGATCTATGCCGTGCTGATCCTGCCGGTGTCGCTGGTGTTACTGGTATCCAGCCCGTGGAGCGCGGCGCTGCTGCTGGGGCTCGGTTTGTTTGCGCATCAGGGTTTTTCGACCAATTTGTTCGGCTTTGCGACCGATGTGTTTCCGGCGCGGATTGTCGGCTCGGCAGTCGGGATGGCGGCGTTTTGCGGCAATATGTGGTCAATCGGGCTGATCCAGCTCGCTGCCTATTCGCTCTCACAGGGCTGGGGCTATGGCCCATTGCTGGCGATTTGTTCTGGCAGCTATTTGCTGGCGTTGCTGTGCATCCAGCTGCTGGTGCCCGTGATTGTGCCCGTTGATGAAAGCGAGCGCGGCGAGGGATTGGCGATGGCGCACTAAGCAGCATTTTCAGCCAATAGTGGATCGGTCTTTGGGGGATTGACGGTTAAGTTAGCATTTGCTAACACGCTGATCATGACGACGCCTTTCCATCTGTCGAGCGAGCTCGATCCACCCGCCAAGCGCGCAATTGTTGCGACCGCGCTTGAGCTGTTTTCGATGCACGGGGTCGATGGCGTCAATATTCGCGACATCGCGGCTGGCGCTGGGTTCACCAACCCGGCCATCTTCCGCCATTTCGCCAGCAAAGAAGCTCTGGCGCAAGCGTTGTTTGATCGCTGCTACGCCGCGCTAGCGCATAGCCTGACGGCTGAACCAGCGATGGCATTGCAAGACCGGCTGATCGCCTGTGTGGCGCTGATCAAGGCAGCGCCGCAGGCGGTGCATTTCGTTCTGGAGAATCTTCGGCGCTACTGGCCGACCTTGCCCGAAGCGCAACGCGCGCTGCCGCTACCCGCCCGGATGCGCTTGCTGGTTGAGGCCGAACAGGCCGCCGGACGGATAAGCGCCAGTGCCGATCCCGGCTTGGCCTCCATCCTGCTGCTTGGCGCGCTTGGGCAAGTGGCGCGGCTCGCGCTGTTTGATGAGCTGCCTGACCCGGCGGAGCATTTTGCCCAATCCCTATGGACCTTGTTGTTTCGTGGACTGGAGAATTGAGTCATGTCTGATGTGTTAGCAAATGCTCACTCTATCCCAGATGGCCTGCCATGGGCGTTAATCGGTCCCACCGGCGTGACGGGACGGATGATTTTGGACCGTGCGCTGGCGCTGGGGTATCGACCGCGCTTGATCGGTCGCGATCCCGCCAAGCTGGCAGCACTCGCAGCGCCTTCCCAGCTCGACTGGGTTGCCGTTGATCTGCGGGACCGCACGGCGCTGCAACAGGCCCTGGCTGGCCAACGGCTGGTGCTGAATGCGGCCGGGCCGTTCGCGACTACTGCGCCGTTAGTGATCGCTGCCGCGCTTGGTGCGGGAATCGACTATCTGGACTTGAACGGGGAGCTATCGGCATTGGAGGCCATGTTCGAGCAAGACGCGGCTGCCCGATCGGCAGGCGTCGCCCTGGTCGGCGGCGTCGGCTTTGGCATCGCCGCCAGCGACGGGTTGGCCATGCAGGTCAGCGCGCGATTGGGCGGGGCTGAATGGATGCGAATTGCCGTCGCCGCAGATTCAGGTTTTGGCTCTCCAGCCGTGGCGGAAAGCACCGTGACCGTGATTGCAGGCGGCGGTCGCGAAGTACGCGCTGGGGCGATCACTCGGCGAAAATTAGCGCGGGGACGCTGGCGCGAAACGGACCCCGATGGAATCCGGCATGCTTTCGCCAGCGCACCACTTGCGGATCTCGCGGCAGCCCGACGAGCGACTGGGACGCGACGGATCATCGCTGGCGTCCCGATGGCGCATAGTCAGGCGCGTCTTCTCTCATTCATCGCACCGCTGTTGCCGATGTTGCTCAAATTGCCCCCGGTTCGGCGCGCGATGGCGCAGGCGGGGGGGCATGGCGGGGCGGCAAAAGCGGCCTTCCGGTCGCATGTATGGATCATGGCCGGACGGGGGAAGGCAACCGAGACTGCCAGGCTCGATGCGGGAGAGGGCTTTGCCACCACGGTCGATATCGCGATGGCAGCGATCGCGTGGACCCTTGCGCACCGACCGGCCGCTGGCGCCCATAGCCCGGCAACCGCGTTTGGCGCTGACTTCGTCAGCGCGATTCCGGGTATCTCTATCCGCTTTGGGCAATAAAAGGCCCGGCCGGCATGCGCCGACCGGGCCCCAATATTTCTGCGATCAGATCAGAAATTTACCCGACCCGTCACGCCGAAATAGCGATCGGCGTCACGCGGGATCTGAAAGAGATAAGCGTTGCCCGGACCGCCATTGGCGATCGTTGCGGCAAAGCTCTGGTCGAACAGATTACGGACCTGGAAGGTCAGACGATATTTGTCGTCGTTGGTGGCAATCGCCGCCGAGAGGTTGGCCAGGCCGTAAGCACCGATCGTCCCCAGCCGCCGTTGTACGGCATCCGCCGCGAACAACGAGAGCTGCGAGCTCTGGTACGATCCTTGCGCCCCCAGATAGACATCCACCTGTCCGCCGGTGCGGATGCGGTAATCGACGCTCACATTGCCCTTCCACTTCGGCGCAAAGCCAAGCGGCGTGCCCGCCGGGATAACCGCTGCGCCGAGCGGTGCGCGGAACGCATCGACCTTTGCATCGGTATAGGCAATGCCGCCGCTGAAGTTCAGGTCCGGGATCGGCCGGAAGCTGGCATCGATTTCCACGCCGCGCGTCGATACCTTGCCCGCGTTGGTGAAGCGCGTGACGACCACGCCCGCCACCAGATCAGGATTATTCGCCTGGAAGTTATCATAGACGGCATAGAAACCGGCGATGTTCAGGATCAACCGGCCATCGAGGAAGGTGTTTTTCAAGCCGACTTCATAGGCATTCGACGTTTCCGGCGCGATCACGTTGGTGCCGTTCTTCGACAGGTTGAAGAACACGTTGAACGCCGGGCCCTTATACCCGCGCGAATAGGTGAAATAGGCGATGTTGTTTTCAGTCAAATCGGCCTGGATACCGGCCTTGCCCGAAAAATTGGTCGAATTGGTCCGCGCCGTGAAGGGAATGCCATTGGTGGCGGTAACTACCCCGTTCACGCCGGGCGAATTGAAGACGCCCTGATCGAAATTGGGATTGATACCCCCGGTGCCGACCGGCACCCCGCCGGCCACGTCCAGATTGCGGCTGACGCGCGAATGGAACACGTCGAGGTGATCCGAGGTATAGCGAACGCCACCGATCAGTCGCACCCAGCTGGCTATGTTAAGCGTACCCTGGCCGAAGAGCGAGAAGTTGTCGAAGGTCGAACCAAAGACCGCCGTCCCACTCGGGAAGGTCGATGGTGCCGCCAGCGGGCTCGTGCACGGGATCAGGCTGCCTGCCGGAATGACCGCGCCAACCGCTGCGCTGCAGCGCGTGACGTCGCGCGTAAATGTCCGTTCGGACACCGCACTCGAATAAAAGCCGCCGATGACATAGTCGAAAAACTGCTTGCCGGGTGAGGTAAGGCGGATTTCCTGGGTAACGGTGTGCCCGGTTTGCGGGCCAAAATCGTGCAACTGGTTGAACCCGATATAGGCCATTGGCAGCCAGTCACCGTCGCGAATTTCGGTGTTGGCCCAGTTGCGATATGACGTGATCGACGTCACCGTATGGTTCGCCACTGCATAATCGGCCTGCAGCGAGAAGCCATAGCCGGTCTCCCGCGTCGCGGTGACAAGGTTCTGGGCGATCGTCCGCGTCCGGTCGCCGAGCGGTGTCGGCAGCACCTGCGTCGACGCGTTGGTGGTGGTGGCACCGGTTGCGTTCACGATGGGCAGCGTGCCAACGACGGGCGCGCAGCAATCATCGTTGTTGCGGTGATAATCGGCAATGAACATCAGCGTCAGGTCAGGCGTCGGCTCGGCTTCAACCTGCAGGCGGAAACCGTAATGCTCCCAGCCGTTCACGATCCTGTTGACCGCCGTGTTGCGGATGTTGCCATCGTAATTGCTATAATAGCCGCTCAAGCGCGAACGAACATTTTCACCCAGCGGCACGTTGATCGCAGCGCGGGCGCGATATTCAGAATCGGTGAAAAAGCCGAGTTCGACATAGCCACCCAGTTCCTTCGACGGCCGCTTCGAGACGATGTTGATCACGCCAGCGCTGGCGTTCTTGCCGAACAGCGTGCCCTGGGGGCCCCGCAACACCTCAATCCGCTCAATGTCGAGCAGGTCGCTAAACGCTTCGCCAGCGCGGCTGAACACAACGCCGTCAAGCACGGTCGACACTGACGGTTCGCCAGCGATCGAGAAGGTCGCAGTGCCGACACCGCGCAGGAACAATGATTGGTTGAGCGTGGTGCCCGATTTGAGAAAGTTGAGCGACGGCACAAGATATTGCGCGCCCTCCAGGCTCACCTTGCCGGTCGCGGCCAGCGTATCGCCGCTCACAACGGTGACCGCCAGCGGCACGTCCTGCAGGCGCTCGCTGCGCTTTTGCGCGGTGACAATGATTTCGCCCGAATCGCTCGCCGCATCGGCTGCCGGCGCAGAATCGGTAGCTTGCGCAAAGGCTGGTGCGCTCAGCAACAGTGCCAATGATGCGGCACCTGCCATCAGAATTGATCGTTTCATGGTTATCCCTCCCTAAGTCCTACTATTTTGATAGGTTATTCTATCTTGGCGGCAAACGCCGCGTTCTTGGCTGGCTTGAAGAAAATCTTGCCCGCGCAATCTCCATTGCTCAGAATCCCAACTCCGTCATCGTCACCACGCGCTTCTCCCGCGCACTTAGCTCGGCAGCCGTGCCGACCGCGACCGCCATCAACCCGTCATGGGCAGTGACCTCGACCGGCCCCTCACCGCGCACAGCGGCGATGAATTTCTGATGTTCGTAGAAGGTTGACCCGTGGTGGCTGCCAGCGTTCAGCGCTGCGGCATCAACCTCAACCACGCGCCGCGTGGCTGCTTTGGGATTGCGGAACCCGACGCGCGGCGAAAAGACGATCGCGCCTTCAGGGATCAACACCTCCAGCCTTGCCTTTTCGCCGACGGCCGCAATCTCTTCCTGATTTTCAGCCCCATCGGCAAACATCGACAGATCAAGCATCGCGCGGACACCGTTGCTGAAATCGACGGTCGTGTAGCTGTTGTCGATAATATCGGGGCGCTCGCCCTGATAGCTTTCGTCGAGATGGTTCACGTCCATCGCGCCCGAACAATAAACGCGGACCGGATCGGCCTGCACGATCAGGCGCATCAAATCGAAGAAATGGCAGCATTTCTCCACCATCGTGCCGCCGGTGTTGCGGTTGAAGCGGTTCCAGTCGCCAACTTTGGGCAGGAAGGGGAAGCGATGCTCGCGGATCGACAGCATTTTCAGCGTGCCGATGCGGCCACCGTGAATCTCAGCGATGAATTCGGCCGCCGGGGGCATGTAGCGATATTCCATCGCCGTCCAGAACACCCGGTCAGTCTGCGCCGCGCGGTCGACGATCCAGCGGGCATCGGCAATCGTGGTCGCGACGGGCTTCTCGCACAGGATGTGGAGACCGGCATCGAACAGGGGCACAAGAACATCGCGGTGGGTATAATTGGGGCTGGCGACGATCACGGCATCGCACAGGCCACTGGCGGCGAGTGCCGCTGCACTGTCAAACGCCTGCACGCCCTCTGCCCGTGACCCAAGCGCGTTCTTTGCCCAGCCGAGCGATGCCTCGGTAGGGTCGGCAAGCGCCGTGACCACCGCGCCGGGGGTGATGGCAAGGTTGGTCAAATGCTCGACCCCCATCATCCCCGTGCCGATCAGGCCATATCGTACTTGCTCTCCCAAGCGTCTCGCCTCTATGTATGACAACGATGTCTGAAAGCACCTATACACCCGAATCGCGGCCCTTGGGCAAGAGCGGAATTTTAGTCTCCCCGATTGCTTGGGGCATGTGGCGCTTTGGCCACGCTGGCGTATCGGGGGGGCGCGCGCTGATCGAAGCGGCGTTTGCGGCCGGCGTTACGCTGTTCGATACCGCCGATATTTATGGCTTTGATGGCGCTGGCGGCTTCGGCGATGCTGAGAGCCTGTTGGGGCAGATATTGACCGAAGCGCCGCAGCTGCGCGGCCAGATGGTGCTGGCGACCAAGGGGGGCATTACCCCGCCGGTACCCTATGATTCTGGCAGGGATTATCTGACGGCAGCGCTTGATGCGTCGCTGCGGCGGATGGCCGTTGACTCGGTCGATCTCTACCAGATCCATCGACCCGACATTTTGGCGCACCCGCAGGAGGTGGCGCGGACGTTGGAGGACATGGTCAGCGCGGGCAAGGTTCGCGCGGTTGGCGTGTCGAACTATACGCTGGCGCAGCACCGGGCGCTGGCGGCGTTCCTGAATATCCCGCTTGCCTCGACTCAGCCCGAATTTTCGCCGCTTGAACTGGGGCCGATCGAAAATGGCCTGCTCGATCTGGCGATGGAAACCGATCTCGCCGTGCTCGCCTGGTCACCCCTTGGCGGCGGCCGCATCGGCGATCCGCAGGATGCGCGGGCAACCGCCGTCGCGGCCGCGCTTGATGTGGTCGCGGCCGAAGCCGGCGTCTCGCGCGCGGCGGCGGCCTATGGCTGGATCATGGCGCATCCGGCTCGGGTGATCCCGATCGTCGGCACGCAGAATCTGGACCGCATCGCTGAAATCCCCGATGCCTTTAAATGCCACTGGAGCCGCCAGCGTTGGTATGATGTGCTGGTCGCGTCGCGCGGAGAAAAGCTGCCATGAGCGCAAGCCCTTGCGAAATTAGCTGGTTTTCCGCGCTCTGCGATGACGACTATGAATTTCTCGGCGCGCCTGATCCGATGCTCAAATCAAGCTGGGAGCATTGCCGCGACATCGTGATGCAGGCCGAAACTGGCGGGTTCGACAATATCCTGCTGCCATCAGGCTATGCGCTCGGCATCGATACCACGGCGTTTGCCGCCGCGATTGCGCCGATGCTCAAGCGGATGGCGTTGCTGATGGCGGTGCGCGTCGGCGAAAGCTGGCCACCACAGCTCGCGCGCCAGATCGCGACGATCGACCGAATGCTTGGGGGCCGATTGAAGGTCAATATCATCTCCTCCGAAATGCCCGGCGAGACGCTTGGTTCTGCCCCGCGTTATGCGCGGACGGTCGAGGCGATGCATATTTTGAAGACATTGCTGAACGGCGAACCGCTCAATCATCAGGGCGAATTCTGGCAATTGAAGCTCGATCCACCACGGATCGGCACGCTCAGCGGCAAGGCGCCGCAGCTCTATTTCGGGGGGCTGTCGCCTGATGCACGCGAAGCAGCGGCCAAGGGCTGCGACGTCTATCTGATGTGGCCTGACAAGCGCGAGGCGGTCGCCGCGATCATCGCCGATATGCAGGCCCGCGCTGCCGCGCATGGCCGCACGCTGCGCTTTGGCTACCGCGCGCATGTCATTGTGCGGGATACCGAGGCCGAGGCCCGGACGGCAGCCGATCGGCTGCTGTCCAAGCTGGACGATGCGCAAGGCGCGGCGATCCGTGCCAAGTCGCTCGATTCGCAATCTGCTGGCGTCGCGGCGCAAGCGGCGCTGCGCGACAATGCCGGCGATGACGGCTATGCCGAGGCGAATTTGTGGACCGGCGTTGGCCGGGCGCGCTCCGGCTGCGGCGCGGCGATTGTCGGCGATCCCGATCAAGTGCTCGCCAAGCTCAACGATTACCGCGCGATGGGCATTGAGGCCTTTATCCTCTCGGGCTATCCCCATGCAGCCGAGGCGGATCTGTTCGCGCGCCACGTGCTGCCGAACATCGATCACGCGCTACTGACCTAAAAGGAATGCCCTAATGGCCGATACTGCCCCCACCGATCTGCCCCTTGTCGTGGGGATCGGCGGTACGATCGGCGGGGTCTCCTCCACCGAGCGCGCCTTGATGATCGCGCTCGACAGTGTGGGGCGGGAGGGATTTCGTACGCGCATGTTCGGCGGGGCCGATATGGCGCGGCTGCCGCTTTATGATCCCAAGGCGACGAGCCGGACCGATGCCGAACTGGAATTTGTCGAAACGGTGCGACAGGCATCCGCGCTGATCATCGCCAGTCCAGGCTATCATGGCAGCATTTCGGGCGTGGTGAAAAATGCGCTCGATTTGCTTGAGGAAACGGCGGGGGATGCGCGGCCTTATCTCGCCGACATGCCGGTGGGGCTGATTGCCACCGCTTATGGCTGGCAGGCGACGGGAAGCACGATTGCGGCGCTGCGCTCGATCGTCCATGCGCTGCGCGGGTGGCCGACACCTTTTGCTGCGGCGATCAACACGCAACTGACCAAATTCGACGATGCGGGCGGCGCGAGCGAGCCCGCCGTGCTTGATCAGCTGGTAATGGTCGGCCAGCAAGTTGCCCGCTTCGCACCGCTGGCGGCTGCCACCAATGGCTGATTGGGGCCGCCGCGATGCGCTCGCGGCGCTGGGGGTCGCGGGCGCTGGGCTGGCGCTGCCTGGCTGGACGCAAGCGCGCCCGCTGCCGCTGGTGCGCAATTTCCCGCAAAAGGGCGCAATGCTGCTCCAGCGCAGCCGCGCGCCGCTGCTGGAGACGCCGTTCGAGCTATTCGATCAGGGCATCATCACCCCCAACGACCGCTTCTTCGTGCGTTGGCATTATGACGATATCCCGCTGTCGGTCGATACCAATGCCTTCCGCCTCAAGGTCGATGGCGCGGTAAGCGGTCGCCTTGCCTTCTCGATCGCCGATCTGCTCAAGCTGCCGCGCGTGGAGTTGACCGCGATCAACCAATGTTCGGGCAACTCGCGGGCGTATTTTTCGCCGCGCGTACCGGGTGCGCAATGGGGGCACGGCGCGATGGGCAATGCGCGGTGGACCGGGGTGCGGCTGAAGGACGTGCTCGACCGGGCGGGGGTGAAGGCGGGGGCGAGCGCGGTGCGCTTTTCGGGACTCGACCGACCGCCGGGCGAGGCGCCGTGGTTTGCCAAATCGCTCAGCGTCGACCATGCGCGCGACGGCGAGGTCATGATCGCCTTCGCCATGAACGGGCAGGCGCTGCCGATGCTCAACGGATTCCCGATCCGGCTGGTGGTGCCGGGCTGGTATTCAACCTATTGGATCAAGGCGCTCGACCATATCGAGGTCCTCGACGCGCCAGACGATAATTTCTGGATGGCCAAGGCCTATCAAATCCCCGCGACGCCGCGCGCGAGCGTTGCGCCGGGGACCAAGGATTTTCCCAAGCTGCCCATCAACAAGATGCTGCCGCGCAGCTTCATCACTAGTCGCGGCAGCGGTCCGATCAAGGCAGGCGCTCCGCTGCATTTGCGCGGCATTGCCATGGGTGGGGCAAGCGGCGTTGCTGCAGTCAACCTGTCAGTCGATGGCGGGGCCTGGCAAAAGACGGTTTTGGGAAAAGATCACGGCAAATACAGCTTTCGCGGCTGGGAGATGACGGTCACCCAGCTCGCACCGGGCCCGCACCGGATCGCGGTGCGCGCCACCAACACCAGCGGCGACACGCAGTTGCCCGATCCCATCTGGAACCCCGGCGGCTATATGCTCAACACCATTGAGGCGATCACGGTGCACGCCGCATGAAGCGCGCTGGCGTGATCGTCGCGCTGGCGCTGCTGGCCGGATGCGGGACGAAACCGGCAACCGAGGGCGCCCTGCCCGCAGATTTTGTGCTCAACAGCACGACGATCGCGCTACCAGACGAGCCCGTCACTTTGCCGGCCAGTGCCGAAGCGGTGTCGCTCAACTGTACTGCCTGCCATTCGGGCGAAATGATCCTGGCGCAGCCGCCGCTCAATGCGGAGAAATGGCAGGCCGAGATCGACAAGATGCGCAGCGTGTTCAAAGCGAGCATCGATCCAGCGCAGGACCCAAAACTAATCGCCGAGCTGATCGCGCTGCAAACCGCCGCCCCGCGCTGAAGGGGTCCCAGCGCTGCAGAATGGCATCTAGCCGGAAAGGCTGGATGCCCCGTGAGGATTCGAACCTCAATTAACGGAGTCAGAGTCCGTGGTCTTACCATTAGACGACAGGGCAGTGCCGGGGCGCGAGATAGGCGGGGCGTGATCGGCTGTCAACGTGCGGGCTCGCTTGCCGCCGCCGCTATGCTCGGCTAGGCTTGGCCCCAAGCACGGTGGGGACGGCACGTCCCGGACCGCAGAACATAAATGTGAGCAACGGCCATGGGTGATCAATCCGCCCGCGTGCCGCACCGGCAGGGCGCAGGCCCGGCCCGTTCGGCCCCTTCCAAAACAGCGCGTGCCCGCTGGCCCGAAGCGCGCCACTATGCCGCGCTTGATCTGGGCACCAATAATTGCCGGCTGCTGATCGCGCGCCCCGCCGCCAATGGCTTTACCGTGATCGATGCCTTTTCGCGGATTGTTAGGCTGGGGGAAGGACTGGCGGCAACCGGGCGATTGAGCGATGCCGCGATTGACCGGACACTAGCAGCACTGTCCATTTGTGCCGACAAGCTGCGGCGGCGCAATGTCACCATGGCGCGATCTGTCGCGACCGAAGCCTGTCGCCGGGCGAGCAATGGCCCTGCATTCATCGAGCGCGCCTATCGTGAGACCGGGATAGCGCTGGATATCATCACCGCCGAGGAAGAAGCGCGGCTGGCGGTGCTTGGCTGCCATGTCCTGATCGAGCCGGGGGATGATCCCGCACTAGTGTTTGATATTGGCGGCGGGTCAACCGAATTGGTGCTGGTCGATACGACCACCACCGTGCCCACGGTGATCGATTGGCATAGCGCCCCTTGGGGGGTGGTATCGCTGACCGAGAGCACGGGCGGTGGCGATGGGCCAGGCGGGCGCGCGGCTGCCTATGCCCGGATGCGCGCCGTTGTGACGGACAGTTTTGCCGATTTTGCGCGGCGCTTGCCGAGCGGGATCGAGCGCCCCCGCTTGCTTGGCACCAGCGGCACGGTCACCACGCTGGCCAGCGTGCATCTGGGGCTTGAGCGCTATGATCGCAGCGCCGTTGACGGGCTGATCGTCCCTGCGCCGGCCATGCGCCAGATCAGCGCTGATTTGGCGGCGAAATCGATTGAGGATCGCGCGCTGTTGCCGTGTATCGGCAATGAACGCGCCGATCTGGTCGTGGCGGGCTGCGCGATCCTTGAATCGATCATGGACATCTGGCCGGCAGAGCGGCTCGGCGTGGCTGATCGGGGCATTCGCGAGGGTATCTTGCGGCGACTGATGAATGGGCGTGACCGATGAGCAGAGGTGGATCAGGCGGCCGGGTGCGGGTGCGCACCTCACGCGGGCGAACGCCGCAATCGAACCGCTGGCTCGAACGCCAGCTCAACGATCCCTATGTCCGCAAGGCCAAGGCAGAGGGCTATCGCAGCCGCGCTGCCTATAAGCTGATCGAACTCGACGAGCGTTTTGCGCTGTTAAAGGGCGTAAAGCGCGTGATCGATCTGGGCATCGCGCCGGGCGGCTGGAGCCAGGTGGTGCGCAAGATGACGCCGGGCGCCGCGATTGTCGGGATTGATCTGCTGCCGGTCGATCCTATCGATGGGGTGATCATCCTGCAAATGGACTTCACCGATGATCGCGCGCCCGAAAAGCTGATGGAGGAACTGGGCGGCGCGCCCGATCTGGTGCTGTCGGATATGGCCGCCAACACGGTAGGCCATCCGCAGACGGATCATTTGCGCACCATGGGGCTGGTCGAAACCGCTGCAGCCTTTGCCTATGATGTCCTGAGCCCCGGCGGGGCGTTCGTCGCCAAAGTGCTGGCGGGCGGTGCTGATAGTGCGCTGGTGAGCGAACTCAAGCGCAATTTCACGGCTGTAAAGCACGCCAAACCCCCGGCGAGCCGCAAGGATTCGTCAGAATGGTATGTGATCGCCCAGGGGTTCAAAGGGCGGCCCAGAATTAGCGAGAGCTAATACTGGCACCCGCCGCCCACGCGGCCGACAATCGGCTTATCCTTGGCTGACGCTGCCAGCCTTGGACCGCATACTCAGCCTTCGTAATCGCTACCCAGATTCTGATTGCGCGGCGGGGCAGCGGCCGTGAGGCGAAGCGCCTCTGCCGATGCAGCCAGCGAGCCGACTTCATCGGGCGCATCATCATCATCAACCTGAACGCGCTGAAGACCCTGCACCACGGCTTCCTGAAGATGCTTGGGCTTTACCGTTTCTTCGGCGATCTCGCGCAGCGCAACGACCGGGTTCTTATCGCGGTCGCGATCGACGGTGAGGTCTGCACCACCCGAAATCTGGCGCGCGCGCTGGGCCGCGAACAGCACGAGATCGAAACGGTTTGGAATTTTGTCGACGCAATCCTCGACGGTAACGCGCGCCATACGAACGCTTCCTTCACTGTAACGGAAAGGCGGCGACCTAGGGTAAGGCTAGCGTCGAGTCAAGAATTCTGCCTTGCACCCCCGCGGGACACCCCGCATGGATCAAGGCAATGGCCGATCCCGCCCCCCAGCCGTGCTTTACCGTCACCGGCAATCAGCTGACCCTCCTCGACAATGGACCGGTCCGGCTTGAAACGCTGATCGCCCTGATTGACGGGGCCAGGGAAACGTTGCGGATCATCTATTACATCTATGTCGATGATCGCGCCGGCAGCCAGGTGCGCGCGGCGCTGATCGCGGCGGCAGGACGCGGGGTCCGGGTATCGTTGATCGTCGATGGACTGGGCAGCGAAGCGGCAAACCAGAATCATTTCTTTGATCCGATGCGGGCAGCCGGTATTGTCGTTTGCCGGTTTGAGCCGCGATGGGGACGTCGCTATCTGCTCCGCAATCATCAAAAGCTGGCGCTGGCCGATGGCGATGGCGCCGCTCCTCGCGCCATCATTGGCGGATTCAATGTCGAGGATTCCTATTTCGGCACCCCCGCCGATCAAGCCTGGCGTGATCTTGGGCTGTTGATCGAAGGACCGGCGGCGATGCGGATCACGGGCTATTTCGATGCGCTTGCCCGCTGGACCAGGCGACCGCGCGCACCGCTGCGGGTGCTCAGGCGATCACTGGGCAGCTGGAGCGAACCGGCCGGGCCAGTACGCTGGGTGTTTGGCGGCCCGACCCGGCGGCTTTCCCCCTGGGCGCGCGCGATCAAGAACGATATTGAGAAGGCCAAGCGGCTTGACCTGATTAGCGCTTATTTCGCGCCAAGCCCCGGGATGCTGCGTCGGCTGGGTGCTGCCGGGATGCGCGGCCGGGCACGGATCGTGCTGGCATCGAAGAACGACCATGGCGCGGCAATCTGGGCATCGCGCTTCACTTATGCCGGGCTGCTGAGAAAGCGCGTTGAACTCTATGAATATCAACCAACCAAGCTGCATACCAAGCTCTTCCTGATCGACGACATCGTCTATATCGGCTCGGCCAATTATGATGTGCGCAGCCTGTTTCTCAATCTGGAAATGATGCTGCGGATTGAGGACCAGGTTTTTGCCGCGCAGGTGCGCCGCTATATCGATGGCGAAATCGCGCAATCGGAGCGGATCACCTCCGCGCTCTACAAGGCGCGCACCAGCTGGTGGATGCGCTGCAAACAGGCCGTGGCCTTCTTTGCGATGACCGTCTTGGACTATAATGTAACCAAGGGGCTTAATTTCGGGCCCGACAAGCGACGCTAACCCCGTTCAGGGTTGCACCCGCGCCCCAACCGCCTAATCGGGCGACATGACCGAACGATTGGGCCAGATTGCCGTAATCTTCCTATCCGTGCGCACTGAGGCGCATGATGACGATTATCAGGCAGCCGCAGCGGCCATGGATGCCCTTGCCGCCGCCCAACCCGGCTATTGCGGCATGGAAAGCGCCCGCGGGGCCGATCGGCTCGGCATCACTGTCAGCTATTGGGCGGACGAAGTGCAGGCCAAGGCCTGGCGAGACCATCCCGACCACAAAAGGATCCGCGATCTGGGACGGTCGCATTGGTATCACCGCTATGAGGTCATCGTGGCGGAGGTCACCCGCGATTATGCTTGGTCTGCCCCATGAACCGCCCGATGAGCCGCCCCGGGCCTGATCGCGATTTCATACTGCTGTTTATGGTGATGCTGACGATCGCTGCCGGCAATACTGCGCTGCAATCCGTCCTGCCCGCGCTCGGCCGATCCTTGCAGGTGCCTGACAGCGGCGTCGCTGCGGCGTTTTCGGTATCGGCCTTGCTTTGGGTGCTCGCTGCCCCGTTTTGGGCGCGGCGATCGGACCGGCATGGCCGGCGAGCCATGATCGTGCTGGGCATGGCGGGCTTTGCGGTGTCTTTGGGGTTGTGCGGGGTCTTTCTGATGGCCGGCATCAATGGCTGGATCAGTGGTAGCCTGGCGTTTTTGCTCTTTATTGGCGGCAGGCTGATTTACGGCACGTTTGGGGCAGCCGCACCGCCAGCGGTGCAGGCACTTGTCGCGGGTCGCACCAGCCGCGAAGAGCGGACCAAGGCACTCACGCTGCTCGCCTCGGCATTCGGGCTGGGCACGATCCTGGGACCAGCGATTGCCCCTTATCTGATTCTCGGCTCACTGGGCTCGGTGCAAATCGGCCTGGCAGGGCCTGCCTTTATCTTTTCGGCCTTTGGGGTCGCGATGGTGGTGACGATCTATCGCATGCTGCCCGATGATCGCGGGGTGGCGATCGGCCATCACGCCGCCGTTAGCGCCTATCCGTCGATTGGCGGCCAGAGCAGCGGGGCGAGCATCACGGCGGCAACCGCGCCGACGACCGAGCATATCGGCTATTTCGACCCCCGGATTCGCGGCTGGATGATCGCCGGGCTAGTCATGGGCCATGCTCAGGCAATGACTGGCCAGGCGATTGGCTTTCTCGTCATCGATCGGCTGCACCTCGCTCCGGCGCTGGCGTTGCAGCCAACCGGCCTGGTGCTGATCATCGGCGCGGGCGCTGCGCTGCTCGCGCAATGGGGAATCATCCCCAATCTCAACCTCGATCCGCGCCGCCTTGTGCTGATAGGGCTCGTGTTCGCCGCGATCGGCACCGCGCTGACGGGGATTGCGACCTCGCTTTATGGGATCGCGCTTGCCTATGGCCTGGCCTCACTCGGCTTTGGCTTTACCCGGCCCGGCTTTACGGCTGGCGCTTCATTGGCGGTCGGCGCCGAAGGTCAGGGATCGGTGGCGGGCAAGGTCACCTCCATCAACGGGGCGGCTTTTGTCCTCGGCCCGTCGATTGGCGTGGGTTTGTATGAACTCTACAAGCCGCTGCCCTATCTGATCGCGTCGGTTGCCTTGCTGGCGATGCTGGTGTTCGCCTGGGAACAGCTGCGCGACTCGCCCGCCGTTCCCGATTGATCCTGCGCTGCAGCGATACCAAAACTAAAAAAAGGGCCGACCCCGTGAGGGATCGGCCGTGAAAGTTTTAGGAGAGGATGCCTGAAAGGCCTGCTCTATGTGCAGTGCAGCAGATTATTGTGCAAGTGCGAAAAGAAAAACCGCGAATGCAAAAATTGCATTTCACTATGGCGCGAAACGCAGCCTGGCTGTTATGATCAGGTGAGGGAAATGACAGGTCGCAAGTGGGAGGGGACCGTTGCGCAGATTACCGCCACTGACCGCCATCGAAGCGTTTGTGCAGGTCGCGCGCCTTGGCTCGGTCAAGACAGCGGCCGAAGAACTCGCGCTGTCAGCGCCAGCACTGAGCCGTCGAATCCAGGCGATGGAACGCTTTATCGGCAGACCTTTATTCGATCGCCGCCATCAGGCGATGCAGCTTAACGGTGATGGGGAACGGCTGCTGGCGCAAATGGCACCAGCGCTCGACAGCCTGACGGACGCGGTCGAATCGATCACCAGCGCCACCGATGTCATGCGGCTGCGGCTCGGCGTGCTGCCGCTTTTTGCAACGCAGCGCTTGTTCCCCAGACTGCCCGCCCTGCGCGCGCTATATCCCGAACTGCATTTGGACATTGATACGGCTGGCCATGGCACCAGTCGGCTTGGCGAGGGGCTGGACGCTGCAATCGTGCTGCAGCGCGATGTCGATCCCGCGCTTTATGCCCGGCGACTCGATCGCAACACCATCTATGTGATCGGCCAGCGCGACATGACGCTGGACGATGCGCCAATCACTGATCCGCGCCAGCTGGCCATGCTGACCGCGCTGGTCCATCGCGACATCCCGGATACCTTTGCCACCTGGCGCAATGCCGCCGGGCTAGGCGATCTTGAACCGCGCGCCATTGATCATTTCGATTCGGGTGCCCTGATGCTGGAGGCAGTGGCACAGGGGCTTGGCGTCGCCTTCATGCACGCCAATCATTTTGAGGATGCGCATGATCCCCGCCTGGTCCGCCTGTTCGATATCGCTGTGGAAAGCCCGTACAGCTATTGGTTCGTCTGCCGCCCCCGCGCGCTGCAACAACGCCCGGTCAAACTCTTCCATGATTGGCTGATCGCGGCACTGGGGCTGCCGGACGATTGATCCGCCAGCCCCGAGTCGCCACCCCGACTATTCCGCGTCAGGCGGCGCGCATGCTGACAATCTTGCCCGGTGCGCGCGGCGGCTCGCCCTTGGGCAGCGCGTCGATATGCTCCATGCCCTCAGTCACCTGGCCCCAAACCGTATATTGGCCATCAAGGAAGCGGGCGTCGTCGAAGCAGACGAAAAACTGGCTGTTGGCGCTATTCGGCTGGGATGAGCGCGCCATCGAACAGACACCGCGGACATGCGGCTCCTTGCTGAATTCTGCCTTGAGATCGGGATTTTCCGATCCGCCCATGCCGGTGCCGGTCGGATCGCCGCCCTGCGCCATGAAGCCAGGGATAACCCGGTGGAAAATCACGCCATCATAAAAACCTTCATTGGCCAAGGTCCCGATCCGCGCGACATGGCCGGGGGCCAAATCAGGGCGGAGCTTGATGATCACATCGCCGCTTTCAAGCGTCATGGTCAGCGTTTCGAATTGGTCGGCCATTGGGCATCCTTGCATGTGGAAAACATGACGCGGCCCTAGCGAGGCTGGCGCGCGCTTGCAAATAGGACGCGATTGGCTTTGTCGACAGAGGCGGCTAGAGCCCGGAGGAGCAGCCGCCAGCGACGGGAGGTCAAACCATGAGCGAGACCGAACTCGATCAACACGAAGCTGAGGCTAATCAGCTCGATGAAGACGATCGACTGAAGCCGGCTTTTGTGTCGGCAGTGCTGGCAGCGGTCGATGCCGATGATGCCGAGGGTGCGCGCGCACTGGTTGAGCCGCTCCACCCCGCCGACATCGCCGATCTGTTTGAGCTGGTGCCGGCGGATCAGCGCGCCCGGCTCGCCACCGCCATCGCCGATCTGCTCGACGGCGAGGTGTTCGCCGAGATGAACGATTATGTGCGCGAGGCGCTGATCGATGCGCTGGAGCCGCATCAGGTCGCGACGATCGCCGCCGAACTCGATACCGACGACGCCGTCGCGATCATCGAGGATATGGAGGAGAGCGATCAGCGCGCGGTGCTGCGCGCGCTTGATCCTGATGATCGCGCCGCGATTGAGGAGGCGCTGTCGTACCCTGAGGAGTCCGCCGGTCGCCTGATGCAGCGCGAACTGATCGCGGTGCCGGAGCATTGGACGGTCGGCGATGTGCTCGATTATCTGCGCGGCAATGACGATCTGACCACCGATTTCTGGGAAATCTTCGTCGTCGATCCCGCGCACAAGCCGCTGGGCACGTGCCAGCTTTCCTGGATCATGCGCACGCCGCGCATCGTCTCCATGGCCGATGTCATGAAGCGTGAACAGACGCTGATCCCGGTCGAGATGGACCAGGAAGAGGTCGCCCTTCGCTTCCAGAAATATGCGCTGATCTCCGCCGCCGTCGTCGATCCGGCCGGACGGCTGGTCGGCATGATCACCGTTGACGATATCGTCCATATCATCAGCCAGGAGGCCGGCGAGGATATTCTGCGGCTGTCGGGCGCGGGTGAAGGCGACATCAACGAGCCGGTGGTCGAAAGCTATAAGACGCGTGTGCGCTGGCTGATCGCCAATCTGTTCACGGCGCTGCTTGCCTCATCAATCATCGCGCTGTTTGAAGGCACGATCGCCCGGATGGTTGCACTTGCCACGCTAATGCCAATCGTCGCTGGTGTTGGCGGCAATGCCGGGACGCAGACAATGGCAGTGACGGTGCGCGCAATCGCCACTAACCAGCTTACCGATTCAAACACCTGGCGGACGATCCGGCGCGAGATCCGCGTCGCGCTGCTCAACGGCGCGACGATTGCCGTGATCATCGGCATCGGCGTCACGTTGGTGTTCCGCAATCCGCAACTCGGCGCGGTGATTGCTGCGGCGATGATGACGAACATCCTTGTCGCGGGGCTTGCAGGCGTGCTGGTGCCGGTCACGCTTGATCGGATGCGCACCGACCCGGCGGTTTCCTCGTCGATCTTCGTGACGATGACGACCGATTCTATGGGCTTTTTCGCGTTTTTGGGGCTGGCGGCGCTCACCGGGCTGACGGGGTGACTTGACGATCTGCCCCGGCGGTCGCACGCGATCACGATAATGCCGCTTCATCTTACCAAGGTCGCGTTCGGCGCGACCAGTATCGATCATCTTGCCGAGCGGCTGCGTGCGCGCGCGGCCGAGGGGCCGCTGTTTCTGACCACGCGCTACCTGCCCAAGCGACATGAAGAAATTGCCGGCCCGCAAGCAGCAGGGGGATCCTTGTTCTGGATCCTCAAGCATCAGCTGGTCGCTCGATCACTAATCACCGGCTTTGGCGAAGCGGAAGCGGGAAAGGTGGCAATCCTGCTCGATCCGCACCTCGTGCTGGTCAGGGCTGTGCCGAAACGCGCGCATCAGGGCTGGCGCTATCTGGAACAGGGCGATGCCCCCACCGATCTGATCGGGGATGCAAGCGACAATGATCAGATGCCCGCTGCCTTGATGAGCAAGCTGGCCGCGATGGCGTTACTTTGAGTTGCACAGGATCGGCCCGCCACCGATCGATTGGACCTTGCAAGCCGGGTTGCCGGCAACGCTAATTGCACCCAGCCCGGTTGAGGACACATCAGCGGTATAGCGCGCGGCCAGTCGCATCTCCCCCGTGCCTTCTGATCGCGCAATCAGATCATTGACGATCAGCGCTGAGGCAGTGACGGTACCTGGACCGGAAAGCTGCACCCGCGCACGGCCGCTGCGCCCGGCCAAGGTCATCGTGCCCGCACCAATCACTGTGGCGGTGAGCTGATCAGCGTCGATTCCCGCTATGGTCAGCCCGCCCGCGCCATTGACTGACAAATCGAGTCGTTGGCCGACCATCCGTATAATCTTCAGCCGACCGCCGCCATTGACGGCCGCCCCGCGCAAACCGGGCGTCGCCAGCGTGATCACCAGCGGAATTTTGGGCGGCGGTGGTGGCTCGCCGACCGCGAGCGGGCGGGACCGGACGATTAAGGTTTGCCCTTCAACGCTGATCGTCAGCGTATCGAGCACGCGGTCTTCGCCAATCGCCCGCCCGCCCGGGGTTTTGCCGGTGGTCAGCGTGACCTCATAGGGTCCCTCGATCCGGATTCGATCAAAGCTGGCAAAGGTATAGCTTCGCTCGGCGGCGACTGTCGGCGTCGCCGTCATGATCAGCAGGGGCAACAACAATGCTCGATACATCCCGGCTGCATCGCACCGATTCACCCCCACCGACAAGCCCGGCGGCAATGTTACTTGCCGCAGGTGACCGTGCCTGATCCCATTTTGCTGGTGGTGCAGGTCGCGTTCTTGCCCATATCGACATCACCCGATCCCATGATCGATACCGTTGCCGACCCGTCGACATCAGCGCTGATGCTGCCTGAACCGGCAATTGAGGCATCCGCCTGGCTGGCCTTGACGCCCGCGGCATTGATATCGCCCGACCCGGCAATCGCCATTTTCAGCGTGCCAGCGCTGCCTTTGGCGGTGATCTCGCCCGAACCGGCGATGTTGAACTCGGCCGATTTCACCTTGAGCGCGGCGATGGTGATGCTGCCCGAGCCTGCATTTGACGCCTCGAAATCATCGCCCTCAGCCGCTGCTACCGTCATGTCGCCCGAACCGGCGACATTCGCGGCAACGAGCCGAGGCAGCGTGACGAAAATCTTGGCGCCCTTAGACGATCCCCAGTTGAAACTGGGATCGGATTTACGGCCAATCTTGAGCATCGTCCCGTCACGCTCGATCTTGAGCCGGTCGAGCACTTCGCTTGGGCCCTCAGCACGAACACTGAAACTATCGGCGAGCTTGATGTCGACATCGTCCGATCCACGCAGCGCCACGCCGGTAAAATCGGCGACCGGAAAGGTGCGCGACGTTCCCGTGCCCGTGGCCGGCACGGCATCACCCTTGTCGAAAATGCCCGCGCCCGAACAGGCGGCCAGGGGTATCATCGCCGTCATCATGGCCAGCACGGTGGTCTTACGCATCGCTCATCCCTTCATTGTGTATTGGTGAAATAACACACTGTGATATGGATCGCAATCGCCAAACAAAAAAGGGGTGACCGTTGCCGGCCACCCCTTGATGGATCATTGGAAAACCGCCTTGATCAGGCGGGTTCCTTGTCCTTGTTGTGGATAGCTGCAGCCTTGCGCAGGATTTCCAGGATTTTTTCCTGGGCAGTCGGCTCGTCAACCTGCTCCATCGCCGCCAGTTCGCGCGCGAGGCGGCTGGTGGCGGCTTCGAAGATCTGGCGTTCGGAATAGCTTTGTTCGGGCTGATCATCGGCCCGGAACAAATCACGGACCACTTCGGCAATCGATACGAGATCGCCCGAGTTGATCTTGGCTTCATATTCCTGGGCACGACGCGACCACATCGTCCGCTTCACGCGCGGTTTGCCGGTCAGCGTATCAAGCGCCTCACGCAGCGTCTTGTCCGAAGACAATTTGCGCATGCCGACGCTTTCGGCCTTGTTGGTGGGTACACGCAGCGTCATGCGTTCTTTTTCGAACCGCAAGACATAGAGTTCCAGCTGCATGCCGGCGATCTCCTGTCGCTGCAGTTCGATAACACGGCCAACGCCGTGCTTGGGGTAAACAACATAGTCACCGACGTCGAAGGACAGCGCCTTGGCAGCCATTCTGTTGAGCCTTTCCGTGATCATAGCCCCAGGGGGAGCGCGCTTGCGGCCTTGGCGGTCGGCGCGGTTGGGGCGGTGTGCGTGTGAGTCTCCGTAGCGACGGCACCGATCGGAACCGCCGTCAAAGCCTCTTTAACATAGTCGTCACAAAAATACCAGTCGTCGCCGCGCCGACGCACGAACAGCGGCGGGCCCGGCACTTGCCGACCCGCGCACCGGACCGTGGTTGCCGGTCCTTACCCAACTGGGCAGGCCAGTCGAAACGCCGGGAGCTGGCTGCCCGTCCCGTGCGATAAATCTTGACACTAGCCGATACTGGCGGCCCGCTGCTGGCGCGCCAGGCTCCCGTCTTTAGACGGCTTTGGCGTCAATCGCCCTCGCCGGGCTCTGGCGAGAAGAGTTCCTCATATTTGCCCTCGCGGCCCTTGAACTCATCGGCATCAGCCGGGCTCTCGCGCTTGCGGGTAATATTGGGCCATTCGGCCGAAAATTTGGTATTGAGTTCGAGCCATTTTTCCAGCCCGCTTTCGGTATCGGGCAAAATCGCCTCAGCCGGGCATTCGGGCTCGCAAACGCCGCAATCGATGCATTCGCTGGGATTGATCACCAGCATATTTTCGCCTTCATAGAAGCAATCGACCGGGCAGACCTCGACACAGTCCATATATTTGCAACGGATGCAGGCGTCGGTAACGACGTAGGTCATGCTCGGCTAACTCCCAATGAATTTCTGGGTGGATATCTGGCTTCTGCTATGCGCGCACCTGTTGCCCGTCAACAGGGCTTTGCTGCATCGGCGAATAGCGTAGCGGCCTCGCTGGCCGGTCCCCGTCGGCTAGGCAGCGCCAGCACCCGAAGCACACGCACCTCATCGCCCTGCACAAAGGCGATCACCGATCCAACCCGCACGGGCGTATGTGCCCGGTCGACCCGGCGCCCATCGAGCCGGATCGCCCCTGCTTCCGCCAGCGCTTGCGCGGCGCTGCGCGACCGGGCGAGCCGCGCAAACCAAAGGAATTTATCAATCCTGAGGGTCGGTGCGGAGTCTGGCGCTTGTGAGCGCCCGACTAGGCCCGGCATTGCGGCTCAGCCATGGCGACCGGTGATCTGCGCGAGCACGGCAAAGGCATTATCGCGAGGCGCTGTCACCGCCTTCACCCGTGGCGGCCGCCCGCGCCACACCCAGCGGGGCACGCCTTGTTCTGGTGGCGCCGCACGAAAACCAAGCTGCCCCATCAACCGGTCAACGGTCGCCGGCGCAATGCCGATCGATGTTGCCAGCGTCGAATCGGGGGTGAAGGGTGCTTTGCCGGCGCGCGCGTCATGCGCGGCGCGCGCCAGCCGCTCGACCAGATCGATCCGCACGGCCTGCGCCCCAATGGCGCGAAAACCCATTACCGCGCTAGCGCCGGGCGCGCCGCGCGCCAGCACCGTGGCGCCGGGCGGCGGCAGCGTCGCCAGCGCCTTGCCCGATTGCGCTGCCAGCAGAGCGACGCGCCAGCGCATGGCCACGGGTTTCAGCAGGCGCGGATCGAACAGATCTAGCGCGCCGATGACGATCCCGGCCTTGCGCAGCCGCTGGCGATCCATCCCAACCAGCGCCTCGATCGCCTCGCCAAGCGGCAACCGCGCCGCCAGCCCTGCGCCTGTGCCCAGCGCCGCCGCAATCACGCGCAACGCGGCAGTCGCGGCGGGATCACGCGCCATTGCCTCAACCGCAGCAATCGCCGCCGCATGGCGGGCGACTTGTGCCGCCACCCAGCCCTCCAGCCGCGCTTTGATACGGTCACGATCGGCCTTGTCGAGGCAATCGAGCGCGCGCACGAGCTCGATCCGCGGCCGGGTCAGCGCTGGCCCCGGTCGCAAATACGCAACCGGATGGCCAGCCCAGCAAATCTCAGGGCGCTCGCCCGTGCCAAGCGCCAGTGCACCATCCGGCGCCGTCGCCAGCGCCGCCGCCCGCCGCGCCCGTTCAGCGCCCAATCGGGTCTCCGCTGCCGCCAGCAACAGCCTTTTATCGCTCGCCCGCGCGTCGGCCGCGACGACGAAATGAAACCCCTCCAGTCGGCCGATCGACTGATCCTCCACCGATACCGCGCCGTCTTCGGCCACCGTTACCGCCAGCGCGCCGGCATCACCGCCAAGCTGGCGCATCAACACCGTGGTCCGCCGATCCACAAAGCGCTGGGTCAGCCGATCGTGCAGCGCATCCGACAATCGTTCTTCCAGCGCACTGGTCCGCGCCGCCCAAAGCTGCGGCTCGGCCATCCAGTCGGCCCGGTTGGCGATATAGGCCCAGCTTCTGGCCCCAGCGATCCGCCCGGCAATCGTTTCGACATCGCCGTTCACATTGTCGAGCCTTGCGATCTCGGCGGCGAACCAATCATGCGGGACATGGCCGGTGCCCGTCGACAGATAGCCATGAACCCGCGCGATAAAGCGGGTATGGGGATCAACGCCCAATTTGCGGAAATCAGGCAAGCCACACGCCGCCCAAAGTCGCTTGACCATGGCTGCGCCCCGCGTCCGATCGCGGACACCGTCTTCCTCGGCCAGCCGCTTCAGCACCGCCAGATCAACGGCTTCAGGGGCCGCCCGCAGCACCGGGGACAAGGGGCGTTGTTCAAGATCGGCGATCAGATCGTCAATGCTCGCCACGCTCGGTTCGCCTTCACGCCAATGAAGGTGCTCAAGCCGGGGAAAGCGATGCTCTTCAATCGCCAATATTTCCTCCGGCGTGAAGGCACCTGACCCGGTTTCGCTTAGCGCGCCAAAGGTGCCGTCGCGCTGATGTCGGCCGGCACGGCCCGCAATCTGCGCCATTTCCGCGACCGTCAGCCGACGCTGGCGGTGCCCGTCAAACTTGCGCAACGACGCAAAGGCGACATGGGCCACATCCATGTTGAGCCCCATGCCGATCGCATCGGTCGCGACCAGATAATCGACCTCGCCAGACTGGAACATCGCCACCTGGGCGTTTCGGGTGCGGGGCGACAGCGCGCCCATCACCACCGCCGCCCCGCCGCGCAGTCGCCTGAGCATTTCGGCGACCGCATAGACCTCCTCCGCCGAAAAGGCGACGATCACTGATCGCCGCGGCAACCGCGAAATCTTGCGCGCACCGGCATAGCTGAGCGTCGAAAAACGCGGGCGATTGACGATCTCGGCATCGGGAATCAGCGCCCTGATCATTGGCCGCAGCGCTTCTGATCCCAGGATCATCGTCTCCTCACGCCCGCGCGCGCGCAGCAGTCGATCGGTGAAAACATGGCCGCGCTCTGGATCAGCCCCCAATTGCGCCTCATCGATACCGACAAAGGCAAGATCGCGATCAAGCGGCATGCTTTCGGCGGTGCACAGGAACCAGCGCGCGTCGCGCGGCAGAATCTTTTCCTCACCCGTGATCAGCGCAACCTGGGCCGGGCCTTTGATCTTAACCACCCGGTCATAGACTTCGCGCGCCAGCAACCGCAGCGGAAAGCCGATCATGCCACTCGAATGGCCGCACATCCGCTCAATCGCGAGGTGCGTCTTGCCGGTATTGGTCGGCCCCAAAACAGCCGTGACCGGGCGGGTGGCAGGTCCAGTCATTATGCCCCCAAGATCGCGTGGCAGACCCCGCAACGCAACCAGCCGTTGTACAAAAAATCTTCATTAACCAATTCTGTTGGTTAGCCCCAGAAAACTGCCATTTCTGTTGGTCCCCTGAGTCACACCGTTCGTCGCAATTGGGACAATTGGCACACCGGGTTAATTTGACTTTAGGAGTCTGTGGCCACAGTCATTTTTCCTAGGGAGCGCAAAAGCGGGTTGCGCGTTCATTTTTGTGGGGGCGGCTGTGTTTGTACGCAGCGATCATGGCTTGGGCGAGGGAGGCGGTGCTGCCGCGCTATCCTTTGGGCGAAGCCTGGCACCGCTTAGCCCCACCACCCGATTCGAAACACTACGGGCCCGCATTGCTGATATTGAATGGGCGCCCGATCTTGGCGCGCAAATTGGCTCGGCCACCTGGTGGCGCGGCGCGTTAACCTGCACTGCGCTCATCACGGCAACCTGCTGGCTCTCGCCGGGTTTCAACAACCCGCTCATCGGGGCGACCCCGCCGCCGCTTGAAGGATCGGCCTGGGAAGAAGCCCGGGCGCAGGCAATTGCGCCACTGGGCTGGGGGGCCAATTCGGGCCGACGCATCGCCGCCAATGATCTTGTCGCGCCGCTCGCCGAAACGCCCGAGCGGCCAATGATCGAGCTGGCAGCGACGCTGGGCAGCGGCGATAATTTTTCGCGCGTGCTGACGCGCGCCGGGGTCGCCCGCGACGAGGCGAGCAGCGTCGCCGATATGGTCTCGCGCGCGGTGGCGTTATCGACGATCAAGCCCGGTACGCAGCTTGAGATCACGCTGGGGCGGCGACCGAGCCGCGATGTGCCGCGACCACTCGACAATCTGAAATTCCGCGCGCGATTTGATCTGAACGTTGCCGTGGCGCGCACCGGTGGCCATCTGGTGATGGCCCCGCAACCGATCGCCATCGACAATACGCCGCTCAGAATTCGTGGGCTGGTCGGGCAAAGTCTATATCGCTCGGCGCGTGCCGCTGGTGCGCCAGCCAAAGCCGTCGAAGCCTATATCCGCGCCTTGGCGAGCCGCATTTCGATTGGGCGTGATGTCCAAGCCGACAATATCTTCGATATCGTCGTTCGCCAGGCACGCGCGGCGACGGGTGAGGTCCAATTGGGCGAACTTCTCTATGCCGGGCTCGATCGCGACGGGAAGAAGATCCAGCTGCTGCGCTGGGGCGGCGATACCGATAGCAGCAAGGGTGGCCAGTGGTTCGAAGCCAATGGCGTTGGTGAGCGCCGCGGTGTCATGTCGATGCCCGTCGCGGGGCATCTCACCTCTAGCTATGGCATGCGTTTCCACCCGATCATGCGGATGATGCGCATGCACAAGGGCATGGATTTTGGCGCCCCCTATGGCGCACCGATCCGCGCCGCCATGGACGGCATTGTCACCTTGGCTGGGCGGACCAGCGGCTATGGCAATTTCGTCAAGTTGACGCATGGTGGTGGCCTGGCCACCGGCTATGGCCATATGAGCCGGATCGCGGTGCGGTCGGGCACCCGTGTCGCGCAGGGCCAGATTATTGGCTATGTCGGCTCAACCGGCATGTCGACCGGCCCGCATCTCCATTATGAAGTGTGGCGTAACGGCGTGTCGATCAATCCGCGCAATCTGTCCTTCACCCAGGTCGCTCAGCTATCCGGCAATGCGCTGCGGGCGTTCAAGGCGAAACTGGCGAGCTTGCTCTCGGTTAAGCCCGCCGGTCGATAGACCGCACTGGCGCGACGAACCGGCCTCAGCGTGCCGGAGTGATCACATCCGCGATTAATGCCCTTGCGACCGCCAGCGTTTGATCGTCCGGGCGATAATCTGATCTTCCTGACCAACTTCACGCCACAGGCGCGAAAACAGCGGGTCATCAGATGCCGGCCGTCTTTCCTCTTCGAGCGAATCAAAGGCAACGCGGATCGGCACCGCCACGCCTTCCCCGCAAACGATACATTCACGGTTGCGCAGCGCCGGGATGACATCAAGAAAACCGCGCGCGCCTTCCGGCATCGCTGCCCGAACAAAGGCCTGATCGCGATCGTTATTAAGCCGCATCGCGATGATCGTGCCGCATTGTGACAGCACGCCCTCAGCAAGATCGGACGGACGCTGGGTGATCAGCCCCAAAGAAACGCCATATTTGCGGCCCTCTTTCGCAATCCGGCTCAGGATTCGCCCGACCGAGGACATGGATTCATTCGCCGGAATGTAGCGATGCGCCTCTTCGCAGACGAGCAGGATAGGCCGTTGCGGTTCGTTGCGGGACCAGATCGCGAAATCGAACACCATCCGCGCCAGCACCGCCACCACCACCGACGTAATTTCAGACGGCACGCCCGATACATCGATGATCGAAATCGGCTTGCCATCACCGGGCAAGCGAAACACCCGCTCGATAAAGCTCGCCATCGTATCGGCGACCAGCATGCCAGAGAACATAAAGCCAAAGCGGGGGTCCGCCTTGACCTCGTCAATCTTGGTCTTGAGCCGCAAATAGGGCGCCGTATCGCCAGCGCGATCCATCTTGCCCATTTCCAGGCTGATCAAATTGGTCAGATCGCTGAGCAGATAGGGGATCGGCGCATCGACCGTCAGTTTCGAAATTTCCTGGCCCAACCGGCCCTTGCTGCGGGCCATCAACAGGCATTTGGCGAGGATATCGGCGTCAACCTGGCGTTCCGAACCATGGCTGGTGACGAACACTTCGCAATGTTCTTCAAAATTCATCAGCCAATAGGGCATTTGCAGGTTCGACACGTCATAGGTCGCGCCATTGCCCTTGAACGCTGCGGCATATTCGCCGTGCGGATCGACCATGACGATATGGCCCTGCGGCGCGAGATCACAGATACGGTGCAGAATCAGCGCCGCAGCGGTCGATTTGCCGGTGCCGGTCGATCCAAGCAACGCGAAATGCTTGCCGAGCAGTGCATCGACATACAGCGCGGCGCGAATATCGCGCGTGGGGTAAACCGTACCAATGTCGATATTGGCGCGATCATCGGCGGCATAGATTTGCTGCAAATCAGCGGTCGATACCGGAAAGACGGGGCAGCCGGGCATCGGGTAGCGGGTAACGCCGCGCCGGAATTTATAGAGCTTGCCGGTCAGCCGTTCCTCATCGCCTTCGCCGAGAAAATCGATGGCGGCAACGATCTGGCCGCTGCGACCATCGGCAAGTTTCAGGGACCGGATATTGGCAATCAGCCAGGTGCTGCCAACGCGCATCTTGACCTGGCTGCCGACTTGGCCGGCCGCGACGATGACCGGATCAGCGCTGTTGCTAAGGCGGTCAATCGCGAGGGCATCGAGCAGAATCTGGCTGCTCGACCCGTGGATTTCGAACACAAGGCCAATTTCTGCACCCTGGGCGTCGATGGGGTGACTGGGGGCGGGCGCATCCCCGCGAAGATCGGCGTCAAAGGCACGACCCTGGGCGCTGTCCATCATTTCCATCGCTCCCCCGGCCGCTATTGACAGCCCGTTTTGCATGGCAGGCGTAAAGATAGCGTTGCCATATCCTGGTGCGGGTTGGCGGCAGCCTAAAAGCGGCGAGCGATCCAGCCGGCACCCCAGCCGAACATCACCGACAACGCCACGGCGGTGAGCCCATAGAAAAAGGAATCGCGCTCCGCCGCGCGCGCGACAAAGCGTTCAAACCCCGATTTGCGGATATCAATATCCCGCACCGCTGCCGCCAACACCCGGCCATCGCGAATCAAAAAGGTTTCCGCAGTGAACCGACCCACCGGCACCCGCGCCGGTATCCGCACCCGAGCGCGGTACAGCACGCCATCGGTAATTTCGACCGCACGCGGCGCTTCATAATAGAGCGCATTTCGGCGTTTCAGCTCGACCAGCCCTTTAGCGAAACGACTTTGGTCGTTGGTTGGCGTGTTACTGGCCGGCGACAGCTGAAGACTGTCGAGACCAAGTTCATAGATCGCGCGGGTGCGGCCGTCGACGAGCTGATCGATCGGTTTTGACGAGGCGATCGCGTAAAAGGATGGCGCCGACAGATAGCGCATCCGCGCTGCATTCACCCAAATACCGGCAATTTTCTGTTTTTCGCGCACCAGAATTGGCTGGGCCGGGCCTTTGACGACCACGACAATTTCGGCATCGCGCTCGCTCGGCACCCGCCCGCCGGGATAGAGGATTGCACCGAACAGCAGCAGTTCGGCGCCGGTAAAGCTATAGGCAATCTCGATATCGCGCTGCGACACATCGGGTACCAGCACGGGCTTGGCCTGGCCCATCAGCAGCGGTGCGGCCAGCAACAGCCATCGGCGCTTCATGACAGCTCGACCGAATAGAGCTCATCGGGGCGGAACCCCAGCCCGATCGCCACCCGAAACGCCACCAGCAACACGATCGCGGCCAGCGCAAGCCGCAGATATTCCGGCTTGACCCGGCTCGCCAGCCGCGCGCCGACCTGCGCACCAACCACCGAACCGAGCAGCAGCAAGGCGGCAAGCACGATATCGACTGCCTTGGTGGTCGTCGCATGCACCATGGTGGCAATAGCCGTGACGAACAGCGTCTGGAACAGCGACGTGCCGACGACGACCTGGGTGGTCATGCCAAGCAAATAAAGCATTGCCGGCACCAGAATGAACCCACCGCCAATACCGAGCAAAATCGTCAAAATGCCGACGAAAAAGCCGAGCAGCAGCGGCGCAAGCGGCGAAATATACAGCCCAGACCGATAAAAGCGCGTTCGAAGCGGAAGGGCAGCGACCAGCGGATGATGGCGGCGCTTGCGTGCGCGCAAGGGAATACCCGTCTTGATCGACTTGATGCTTTGGAGCGATTCGCGCGCCATCATCGACCCGATTGAGCCGAGCAGCAGCACATAGATGATCGCGATAACGGTATCGATCTGGCCGCTTGCCTGGAGCAGCTGGAATATCCACGCCCCGGCGAACGAGCCAAGGATGCCCCCGCTCACCAGCACGCCGCCCATCTTCACATCAACGCCTTTGCGCCGGAAATGGGCAAAGACCCCCGATACGCTGGCCCCCGTGACCTGGCTGGCGGCCGAAGCGGCGGCGACCGTGGGCGAAATGCCGTAAACGATCAGCAGCGGCGTCGTCAGAAACCCGCCGCCAACCCCAAACATGCCCGACAATAAGCCAACGCCCCCGCCAAGCAGGATGATGACGAACGCGTTCACGCTCAAATTGGCGATGGGCAGATAGACGTCCATGAGTATGCAGGCGATATCCTGTTCGGGCGCAGCGCGGAAGCCCGACCGGCTTGGCGTCAGAAATCGGTGCCGATCGAAACGGCTGGCCCCGATCCGGGACGAGCATCGCCCGCCACGCGCTGACGCCAGTCAATCGTCAGCCGTACCTGCTTGCCCCTAACTGGCAGTCGCGCGGCGATGGTAGGGCCGATATCGAGCCGAGCGGCACCGGGTTGGATCGCCCCCCAGCCGCCCACCGCCAGATCAAGCCGACTTTGGCCAATGACCGCGACCTCGCGGCCAATGCGCACACTCCCATCGGCATAGCCAATCCCGCCGTCACGCCCGATGATCCCCGCCTGCCCATAGCCCTCCGCGACCAAGCCAGCCGCAATCGGCAGCGGACCGGCGCCCCCGACAATCCCAATCGCCGGGCCACCCCGCACTCCATTAATCCCGATGCGCTGCTCTGCCAGCAGCCGAACCGGGAAACGCGTCGGTCGCCACTCCAGCCCGATCGCCGCTTCCTGACCGGGACCGGACAGTGGCGATGCAACCCGGGCCACGATTGCCACCCGGCGGGCATCACCAAGCGCATAAGCCAGTCGAACCCCGGTTTGGCTGCCGCCGATCTGGCTACCGACAAGGCTGGCACCGATGCCCCGCCCATCGCGCGCAATCAGCCAGAAGCTGCCTGACCAGCGTGCCGACGGAGGCGTATCGGGCAAACTGCCCCGTCGGAAATCCGGACGGATGGGAGCAGGTGCAGTCGTCGCCTGTAATGGCAGCAGTATCGACGGCATCTTCCTTTCAGGGAGATCTAGCTTGGCGATCGATGGAGGTGACGCAACGGCAGGCAGCGGTTCAATCAGCGCCGCGCGTGTCGCCCGCAGGCGGTGGCGTTCGGCGCGCAGCCATTTGGGCGCAAACCGCACAGAGCCACCCTTTTCCAAAACGGGCCCCAAAACGGGCAAGGACCGCGCGATCGAGCGCGGGGCAGGATCGACCGGACCGACAAAAGCATCGCGCATCAATGGTTTAGGGCGCGGGAGCACATGGGCTGGCCACAACATTACAATACGTGCCGCCGCCCAGAGTCCCAGCACCAGCGCCAGAAAGCGCAGCGGGCTACCGCGACCCGTCACGCCGCAGCATAATGTTCGGGATTCGGGAAGGCATGGGTCGTTTTGTCCCAGCGCAACGCTGCGCCGCGCAGCATGGCGACATAGCGCAGGATCGCCCGGCGGGCAGCGAGCAGGGCGATGACATTGCCGACCAAAGCACGCGGAATCGACCAAAGCGCTTCGCGAGCGCCATAAGCGCGCCCGGTAAAGACGGCGCGCATCACCAATCGCCAGGCAAGCAATAGGCTACAAGCGAGCAAGATCAGGGGCGGAATCGCACCGGGTGCCGAGGGTGTTGCGACCAGCCAATGACCCAACCAGGACAGGGCTGTGGCCACTAGCGCCAGATAGGCGGCCGCCAAGACAAGCACGGCAATCGGCTGGCGGCGGTCACGCATCCGCATCCAATGATCGCCAAGATCAAGTCGCCGACCCCAACCGATGCGATCCCATCCGGCCAGCGCAATGCCGATCATCCAACGCGCTTTTTGCCGCACGGCATCTTCAACTTTGGCCGGAAAATACGCACGAACGGCGACCATTGGCCCGCCAGGATATTCGCGAATGCGCGCAAAGCTGATCTGCCCGCCAAGCGCCGAAAGGTGCAGGCCAAGCTCATAATCCTCGGTTAGGCTATCGGCATCAAATGGATCGCCACCGCGCGCCGCCGCCAATTGAACCAGCGCCGTCCGGGCAATCGCGCAGCCAACCCCGGCCAGCGGCATGCCCACGCCCAGCGCCTGCCGCACGATCAGCTGCTTGCCGTGTGCCTCAGCAAATTCATCGCAATAATGGCCCGATACCAACCGCGAACCCGGCTGCACTAAGGGCCGCACCGGTAACTGGACCGCGACATGGCGACCAATCAATCGATCAAAGACTCTGAGCTCCTGAGCGTGAACCACATCCTCCGCATCATGCAGGACAATCGCACGAGCACGGATACCATCTGTTGCCTCAAACCGTGCCAGCGCGTGCCATAAGCTGTTGAGATTGGCTGCCTTTGTTGTCGGGCCAGGTGTGGTACCGATCACGATCCGCACCCGATCATCACGCGCCGCAACCCCGGCAACGGCGGCAATGGTCGCGGGATCATTGGGATAGGTGCCGACATAAATATGATAATCGGGATGATCGAGCCGGGCGAGCGCACTAGAGAGCATCGCCCCGATCACTGCCGCTTCATCCCAGGCCGCCACGAAAATTGCGAGTCGCCCCTGCGGCTCAGGGGCGGCGAAATCCGCCAGGCTCGGCGCAGTCCGGCGCGATCGGATCAGCTGCCGCCAAGCGGCACGCCCCAGAAACAACAAATCAACCGCAAGGTCGTCAACCCCGCCCAGGACGAAGCCCATTGCCGCAAACAGCATCGCTTCGCGCGCGACAATATCGACCAGTGCGACACCCGCTTCCCAGCCGATCAATGATGAATTCCCCTCGATTCGCGCCTCGCCTGTTGTTCCTTACTCGGCCTTTCCGCGCAAGCCATTGCATTAACGCGCGATTCATTACTGGACCGGCACCCCGCCGACCGGTAGCCTGCGGCCTCATTTGAGCGAGGAAGCGACAATGAAGCTGGTAACCCGTCTGGCGTTTCTGGCCCTTGTGGTCGCACCTATCAGTGCTTCCGGCGACAACACCCCGCAGGTGATTGTTGCAACGCCGGGTATCGGCAACGGCGCAATCGAGCGCTTCACCGTCCGGTTCAGCCAACCGATCGTCGCGCTGGGTGACCCGCGCGCCGCTGCCCCGTTCAAGGTCGATTGTGCCATCGCCGGCGAAGGCCGCTGGGTCGATCAACAAACCTTTGTCCATGAATTCAAAACGCCGCTCCCCGGCGGCACGGCGTGCAGCTTCGATCTGATCGATGGGCTGAAAACGGTGTCGGGCTATGCCGTTGGCGGTCAGCGCAGCTTCAAGGTTGATGCCGGCGGGCCGGTCGCCCGCGCGATCCTGCCCGGCCAATATGGCGGCGAGATTGAAGAAGATCAGGTGTTCTTGATCGCCGCCAATATGCCAGCGACCCCGGCGTCGGTCGCTGCCAATGCCTATTGCGCAGTTGACGGGATTGGCGAAAAAATCCCGGTTGACGTGCTCGGTGCCGATGTCGCCCCCAAGCTGCTCGCTGATCTTGGTACCGATCGCTACGAGGTGAGCAATTTCCTTGAAACCGCGGGCCTGCCAGCCGCCATTCCGGCGGCCCAAGCTGATCGCCAGGCGATGACAGCGGGGATAACGGCGCTGAAATGTCGTCGGCCGCTGCCGCCCGGACGGGACATGGCGATCATCTGGTCGGGCAAGATTGCCGGCGCTGGCGGCAAGCTCGCCGGGGCCGATCAACGCTTTGATTACACCGTTCGCAAGCCCTTTGCCGCGCGCTTCGAATGCGGCCGAGTCAATCCGCAGGCCGGGTGCAGCCCCGTCGAAAAGGCATGGGTTCGCTTTTCAGCACCGATCGCCAAGTCGCTCGCCGAGCAGATCCGCATCCAGACCGCCGATGGCCGCTCGCTCACTCCATCCTTTGATAATGAAGCAAAAAAGAGTGCGACCGTCAGTGATATCAGCTTTGCGACGCCGCTGCCCTTTGCAACCACCGCAAAGCTGATCCTGCCTGCGGCCATCACAGATGAGAGCGGCCGGGCGCTTTCCAATGCCGAGCGTTTCCCGCTCGATATCCGCTTTGACGAAGCGCCCCCCTTGGTGAAGTTCGCCGCGCCCTTCGGCATCTTGGAGGCGCGCGAAGGCGGCATCTTGCCGGTGACAGTCCGCAATATCGAACCCGCGCTGCAGGGCCGCAATCTCAGCGTCGCTGGCCAGACGCTGAAGATTGACGCCACAGATGGCGATGTCGCGCGCTGGCTGCGCACGGTTGATGATGCCGATGATTATGCCAGCCATGAGGAACAGCGCGGCAAAGAAAAGGTGACGATCAACGACACGGGATCGCGCGCCATTCTTACCGCCAATCAGGGCGCGGCGATCAACATCGGGTTGCCCGGCAAAGGCAAGGATTTCGAAGTCGTCGGGATTCCGCTGACCAAACCGGGCTTTTACGTGGTCGAGCTGGCCAGCCCCAAACTCGGCCAGGCGCTGCTGGGTCGTGCCGCGCCGCGTTATGTCGCCAGCGCCGCCCTCGTCACCAACATGGCGGTGCATTTCAAATGGGGTCGGGATCGCAGCCTCGCCTGGGTCACCGCGCTTGATAGCGGCAAGCCCGTCGGCAATGCCGAAGTCCGCGTGACCGATAGCTGCACTGGCAAGGTGCTGGCGCGCGGCGTGACCGATAAGAGCGGCGGGTTGTTCTTCCCATCGGGTCTACCGACGCCCGAAACCTATAGCGATTGCGACGGCGAAGGATCGTCTCATGCGCTGATGGTATCGGCCCGCAAGGACGATGATTTCAGCTTCACGCTTACCGATTGGGGCGACGGCATCCGCCCCTATGATTTCGATCTGCCCTATGGCTATTCGGCGCAGGACGACATTGTCCACACCGTGTTTGATCGCGCGCTGGTCCGCCAGGGCGAGACGATCAACATGAAGCATATCGTCCGCAAGCCGGTAACGGGTGGCTTTGCGGCCGGCCCTGCCTTCACGGGCACGCTGCGGCTGTCGCACCGCGGGTCCGACACGCAATTTGATTTGCCGCTGACGATCGACGCCAATGGGGTTGGCGAATCGAGCTGGAAAGCACCGCAAGGCGCACCGATGGGCGATTATGATCTGCAGATCATCGCCAAGACCACGGACGGCGACAAGACGATCTATACCAACCAGTCGTTCAAGGTTGACGAATACCGGCTGCCGACGATGCGGGCCAGCGTCAGCGGCCCCAAAGAAGCGGCAATCCGGCCAAAGACACTGCCGGTTGATCTGTTTGTCGGCTATCTTTCGGGCGGCGGCGCATCGCGGCTCCCGGTCGAAGTACGCGTTGGCTGGTTCGGCAGCATTGGCACTCCCAAAAACTATGAAGCCTATAGTTTTGGCGGCAAAGCGGTGACTGAGGGCGTCAAGCCGATGAACGGCGATGGCGAGGAAGAACAGACTCCCTTGCCGCCAACCCAGACCCTGCCCGTCACCCTGGGGGCGGATGGCACAGCGCGCACCGGGATCGAGATACCGCAATCGCTTGATGGGCCCGCCAATATGCTGGTCGAAATGGATTATCAGGATGCCAATGGCGAAGTGCTCACTGCTTCGCGCAGCATCCCGATTTATGATGCGGGCGTGCGGATCGGCATCAAGACCGATGGCTGGTTGATGAAGCAGGACGATTTGCGCCTGCGCCTGGTCGCAGTCGATACCGGCGGCAAGCCGATCGCCAACCAGAAGATCACTGTCGCGCTGTATAATCGGGAGATTTTGACGGCGCGGCGCCGGTTGATCGGCGGCTTCTATGCCTATGACAATCAAATGAAGACCACCAAGCTCAGCACCAGCTGCACCGTGACCACCGATGCACAGGGACTGGCACTGTGCGCGATCAATCCCGGCGTATCGGGTGAAGTCTATGCCGTGGCGACCACCACTGATGCCGCCGGCAATCTGGCGCGCAGCACCCAATCGGCGTGGCTGGTTGGCGATGATGATTGGTGGTTTGGCGGCGATAATGGCGACCGGATGGATCTGATCCCCGAACAGCCTGAATATAAAGCCGGCGAAACCGCCAAATTCCAGGTCCGCATGCCCTTCCGCGAAGCAACCGCGCTGGTCACGGTTGAGCGGGAAGGCGTGCTGTCCAGCTTCGTTACGCAGTTGAGCGGCAAGGACCCGGTGATTGAGGTCGCGATGCCGGGCAGCTACGCCCCCGACGTCTTCGTCTCGGTGATGGCGGTGCGCGGTCGCATTCAGCCCGGATTTTGGGACTGGCTCAGCGATATCGGCGCGATGATGGGCATCATCGCCAAGCATGAACCCACGCCCGAGCCGACGGCCCTGGTCGATCTCAGCAAGCCCGCTTACCGAATCGGCATTGCCAAAGTGAAAGTCGGCTGGGACGCCTATCGCCTCGGCGTGACCGTCAAAGCCGATCGTGAACGCTATGCCGCGCGCGACGTGGCCCAAGTCGATGTCGATGTGAAAATGCCCGATGGCAAGCCCGCAGCGAGCGCTGATGTCGCCTTTGTAGCGGTTGATCAAGCGCTGCTCCAGCTCGCCCCCAATGACAGCTGGGACGTGCTGAGTGCGATGATGGGCGAGCGCTCGCTCTCGGTCCTCACCTCGACCGCGCAGACCCAGGTCGTTGGCAAGCGCCATTATGGCAAGAAGGCGGTCGAAGCGGGCGGTGGCGGCGGTGGCGATCTCTCCGGGCTCAATCGCGAGAATTTCCAGCCGGTGCTGCTGTGGAAGGGTCGTGTCGCGCTTGATGCCAATGGCCATGCCCGCGTGCCCGTCGCGCTCAATGACGCGCTCACCTCTTTCAAGCTGGTGGCGATTGCCACCAAGGGTGCGCAACTCTTCGGCACGGGCGAGGCCGATATCCGCGCGGCGCAGGACCTGAGCATCTTTGCGGGGATTCCGCCATTGGTGCGCACCGGTGACCAGTTCGGCGCGGTGTTCACGCTGCGCAATGCGTCCGACAAGCCGTTGACGGTCACCGCGACGGTCGATCTGATGCCGCGCGTCGCCACCGGCAAGCCGCTCACGGTGACGATCCCGGCCGGTGGAGCCGCCCCCGTCGCCTGGAACCTGACCGCGCGCGAAGGCCTGAACAGTCTGCGCTGGCAGGTGTCCGCCAAAAGCGCAGACGGCAAGGCGGTCGATCGGATCACGGTCGACCAGCAGATTGTACCGGCAATACCGGTCGAAGTCTGGGCGGCGACGCTCGCTCGCGTCGAAGCGGGGACATCGATTCCGATCACGGCCCCGGTGGGAGCGCTGCCGGGGCGTGGCAGCGTTGATATCCGGCTGGCTGATACGCTTGCACCGCCGCTCGCCGGGGTCCGCAGTTACATGACTGCTTATCCCTATAATTGCTTCGAACAGCGGCTGTCGCGGATCGTTGCGCTTGGCGATGTCGCAGGCTGGACCGCGCTGGCGGGCGATATCCCCACCTATCAGGCACAAGATGGCCTGCTGCGCTATTGGCCCTCGGACAGCCTGGAAGGGTCCGAAGCCCTGACGGCTTATGTCCTCTCGATTTCGTCTGAAGCAGGCCTGCCAATCCCCGAAGGACCGCGGGCACGGATGATCGAGGGGCTGAAGGCAGTGGTCGATGGCCGGGTCCGGCATGAGGATTATGGCGATGTCCGGTTGCAACGCATCGCCGCCTTTGCCGCGCTCGCCCGCGCCGGTGCCGCCACCCCGGCGATGCTCGGCCAGATCGGCTTGGCCACCAATGAAATGCCGACCGCTCAATTGGCCGATTATTTGGTGGCGCTGGACAAGCTTCAGGGTCTTGCCAATGCCCCGGCGCTGAAAACCGCCGCCCAGGCCGAATTGCGCAAGCGGCTGGTTTATGAAGGCACCCGGCTTGATCTGAGCGATCAGTCAAGCGCCGCCTGGTGGCTGATGTCATCGGGCGACGAGGCCGCGATCAAGGCTTTGGTGTCCGTGCTTGGCCGGCCCGGTTGGCAGGATGATGCACCGCGGATGATGGTCGGCGTGGCACTTCGCCAGTCGCGCGGCCATTGGGATACCACCACTGCCAATGCTTGGGGAGCGATCGCCGCCCGGAAATTTGCGGGCGTCTATCCGGCTGAAGCGGTTGCCGGGGTGACCACGGCGTCGATCGGGAGCGCGACGCTCACTCGCGCCTGGCCGCTTGCCGAACCATCACGCTTCGTCAGCCTGCCGCTGCCGAGCACGCCAGCGCCGCTCAAACTGACGCAGAGCGGCGGGGCGGGGCCATGGGCGATGGTATCGGTATCGGCGGCAGTGCCGCTCACCAAGCCGCTCAACGCCGGCTATAAAATGACCAAGTCGGTCGCGGTGGTGCAGGCGCGCAAAGCGGGCTTGCTGACTCGCGGCGATGTACTGAAGGTGACGATTACCGTCGACGCCTCAGCCGAGCGCAATTGGGTGGTGGTGAGCGATCCGGTGCCAGCGGGGGCAACAATCATTGGCGATCAGGGTGGGCAATCCTCACTGCTGGCGCAGGTCACCGGCAATGCCGGTGTATCCCCCAGCTATGTCGAGCGCGGTGGCGCGACTTGGCGCGGCTATTTTGCCTGGGTGCCGCGCGGCGCCTTCACGGTGAGCTACACCGTCAGGCTCAACGGATCGGGCCGCTTCAACTTGCCACCCACCCAGGTTGAGGCGATGTATTCGCCCGCGATCCGCGCCGCTCTGCCCAATGCGCCGGTGACAGTGCTGCCGAATTGACATGAACTGGCACTGAAATGGAGTGGCGGGGTCGATTGCGAGCGATGCTGGCTGATCAGCCCGATCGGCTTTGGGCGGGAACCATTGCCTGGATAAAGGCGCGGCGGCGGACCGATTATGCGCTGGGCGGGCTGGTACTGGTCGTTCTCGCGGGGGTCGCGCTTGATTATGCCACCCAGCCGCCACCATTGCCGGGCTATGCGCAGGTGCGCCGCGCCTGGCAGCCCTCCGAAGCCTGGCTTTATGCGCGCGACGGCACGTTGATTGACAGTGCACGCGTCAATTTCGCGGCGCGACGGCTGGCCTGGACGCCGCTTGACCGCGTGTCGCCGGCCACCCGCGACACGCTGCTCGCCGCCGAGGACAAGCGATTCTACAGCCATGGTGGGGTTGATTTTCTGGCCTTGGCCGGGGCGGTCCGCGATCGGGTGCAGAACAAGCATGGACGCGGGGCAAGCACGCTGTCGATGCAAGTTGCGGGCTATTTGAGCAACGATCTTGCCGCGCCCGGCGCGCGCGGCTGGCGGGACAAGCTGCGCCAGATGCGCGCGGCCTGGGCGCTCGAACGCGGCTGGCGCAAGGATCAGATTTTTGAGGCCTATATCAACCTGGCAGGGTTTCGTGGCGAGGCGCAGGGGATTGGCGCGGCAGCGCTTGGCCTGTTCGGCAAGACCCCCGATGCGCTGTCGCGCGATGATTCGCTGTTGCTGGCGGCATTATTGCCTGATCCCCAGGCCCGTCCCGATCAAGTCGCCCGACGCGCGTGTGCCTTAGCCCATGCCCCCGACTGCACTCGGTTTGACGGTGCCGCCTGGTCGATGCTCGGCCCGGCGCGCAGCCTGGCGCTTGATCCGGGGCTTGCTCCGCATCTCGCGAACCGTTTGCTGACCAAGGCTGGTCTCAAGGTCACCACGACGATTGACGCCCAGACCCAGCGGATCGGGATTGCAGCCCTTGTCCGCCAGTTGCGCGGGCTGGGCGGCGCCCGCGCCCGTGACGGCGCGGTGGTGGTGGTTGATAATGAAAGCGGCGATGTGCTCGCTTATGTCGGCGGGGTTGGCGGTGCCTCAACCGCTGCCGCCGTCGATGGCGCGGCGAGCTATCGCCAGGCCGGGTCGACCCTCAAGCCGTTCCTTTATGCCGATGCGATTGAGAAAGGCTATCTGACTGCGGCGTCAATCCTCGACGATTCACCTGTTCAGCTCGACACTGCTTCGGGCCTTTATGTGCCGCAAAACTATGATCGCGATTTCAAGGGACCGGTCTCGGCCCGCAGCGCGCTGGCGGGGTCGCTCAATGTGCCAGCGGTCCGCACCCTGCTCCTCATCGGCGTCGAGCCGTTTCGCGACCGGCTATGGGATACCGGCTATCGTGGCCTGACCGAGGATGGCCAATATTATGGTTTTTCGCTGGCGCTTGGATCGGCGGAAGTGACCCTGCTTGAGCAGGTTGCCGCCTTTCGGTCGCTCGCGCTTGGTGGGCGCTGGTCAGCGCTGCGGCTGACGGCCGCCGACAAACCCGCCACCCCGCGCGCCATCACCACACCGGCCGCTGCCTGGATCGTCAGCGATATGCTCGCTGATCCCAATGCCCGGGCCGGCACCTTTGGCCTTGATAGCGCCCTGCGCCTGCCCTTTTGGGCAGCGGTGAAAACGGGCACATCAAAGGGCCTGCGCGACAATTGGTGCATCGGCTTTTCAAAGCGCTTCACCGTAGGGGTCTGGGTCGGCAATCTGGAGGGCGATCCGATGCGGGCTGTATCGGGCACCAGCGGTGCCGCCCCGGTCTGGCGCGATATCATGCTGGCAATCAACGCGCGCGGCAGCGCGGCGCCCGCAATGCCCCCCGGCATCGAGGCGCGCCAGATCAGCTTTGGCGGTGCTATCGAACAGCCCAGGCGCGAATATTTCCTGGTCGGCACCGGCCAGACCCGGATTGCCGGCGCGCCCGATACCGCACGGCGCCCCCGAATCACCAATCCCGTTGCGGGCAGCGTCTATGCGCTTGATCCCGATATCCCGATTGGCCGCCAAAAACTGGCGATTGGCGTGTCGGGGGCGACAGCGGCACATCGGTTAGAGCTAGACACCAAGGATCTGGGTGCGGCTGACGGGCATCCCTTGCTACTGGCGGGGCCGGGGCGGCACCGGCTGCGGCTGATCGATCTGAGCGGGCGCGTGGTCGATCAGGTGATTTTCACGATGCGCTGAAGTCGGCGTCGCAAGCATGAAAAGGCCAGCGCGGCTTTCACACCACGCTGGCCTTTTCGGTAAAGTGCGATCGCGCCTTTAGAAGAAGAAACCGCGATACACGTCGACCACGACGCCCCGGCGCGTGTCGATCAACAACACGTCGTTATAGTGGCGCACCCAGCGATTAAAGCCACGCGCTGGCGGCAGACGATAGCGCCACGGATCGGCAATGAAGTAACGCGAACCGTAAAACCCAGGCGCGATCCGAACGCCGGCGCGGAAGTTGTTGTACCGGAACGGGGCGTTCCAGTTACCGCGACCGTACAGGTCACGATGGGTATTGCGATAGCCGCGCCAGTCGTTGCGACCCCAGGCGCGGTCGCGATCGAACCGGTCTTCGCGCAATTCCTGCCGGGCTTCGCGAACATCGCGTTGTTCGCGGCGGATATCGCGCTGGTCGCCATAACGATAGGCGCGGTCAAGATCACGCTGCTCCGCCACTGGCAGCATAGTTGCGGCCATCAAACCCATGATGATCAATTTACGCATGATGCTTCTCCATTCTTCGTACCAGACATAACGCCCAAGGGGGATATGGGTGCCGTCTGAGAATGAAGTTGCCCGAGTCGCGCTGAACGATTCTCGAACGCGTCAGTCATCCTGGAGAAAGGATTGGTACGCTGATCCAACGCCCGCAGCGTTTAAGGTGTGTCGCGCCCGCCACCGCCCTGGTTGGCCCCTGGTGGCAAGCCGGAACCGACGGTGCCGATATTGCCGAACAGATCCTCAAAGAAGGTGCGATGGCGCCCCAGCGTTGGGGTTGTCTTGCCATAGGGATTGATCGAGGCAACCTGTTCAATGCCGGTGCGATCGACCGCTGTTACCACGCCCTTGTCGTCAAACCGCACCCGCAACACCGTCTGCACCCGCGGACGTGGACTGTTATACGCATAAAAGCGTGTATCGCGGGATATGTAATAATATTCGCGCGCTTCCCCTGATGCGTCCGAATCAAACTGGCCGGTCAAGGTTGGTTTGCCAAGCACCTGGACAACCGAGGCGCGATTATCGACCCCCGGCTGGACCGAGTTGACCAGATCGACATCGACGACATAGCCTTGGTGGCCGTTGAGCCGGGTGCAGCCCGACAGCGCGCCACCGGCCGCGCCGATCATCAGCAAAATCCCGATACGAGTGGATAAACGGCGCATTAGACTCTCCCAGGCGGGCACGCGGACAAAGGCACGCATTGCATCATGCCGAACGAGCCTCAATATGCCGGAGATCGCCGCCAGACAAGGCGGGGCGCTGATTGGAGTTGTGATGGGGTTGATCGACAAGCTGTTCGGGGCGCCACGGCCATCGCCGACGGCGCCACTCTATGCGGCGATTATCGCCAATGGCCGCCAGCCGCACTGGTATCTGGACGGCGCGGTGCCTGACACGATTGACGGCCGGTTTGATATGATCGCGGCAATCCTGGCGCTGGTGCTGCTGCGCCTGGAGGATGATCCGTCAAGCGCTGGCCGGGTTGCCCAGCTGACCGAGCAGTTTATCGACGATATGGACGGCCAGCTGCGCGAAAGCGGGATTGGCGATGTCGGCATCGGCAAAAATGTCGGCCAGATGATGAGCATGTTGGGCGGCCGGCTTGGCGCTTATCGCGAGGCACTGGCCAGCGATGATCTGGCGCCGGCGCTGCGACGCAACCTGTATCGCGGTAATGACCCTGGTGAGGACGCGGTTGCCCATGTCAGCGCGCAGTTGCTTGGGTTGCGCGAGCGGCTGGCCGGACAAGAGTCAGCCGCAATATTGGCGGGGCAGATCGGATGACGCCCCCCGACGCGACTCGCCCCGAATTTCACCGGCCCGAAAGGGTTGAGACGATCGGGGAAGGCAAACGCAGCATTGCGGTTGCAGCCAATGCCGCCGAACGCGCAGCGCTGGCGACGCGGTTCGGCCTGATCGAGATCGTCCGGCTCAACGGCGATTATTTGGTGGCGCGGACACCGGCTGGTATTGTTGCCGAGGGCCGCGTTACGGCTGACGTGATTCAGGCTTGTGTCGCCACGGGCGAGCCGCTCTCTGCGCGAATCGATGAGCAGGTCGCCTTGTGCTTCGTCGCTGACACGCCAGCTGACCCTCCTGCGGAAGAGATCGAGCTAAGCCTCGACGCCCTCGACATCATTCCGTTTGACGGCGGTGCCATTGATTTGGGTGAGGCCACTGCTGAAACGATGGCGCTGGCGCTGGAGCCCTTTCCGCGTAGCCCCAATGCCGATGCGATTCTGCGCAAAGCCGGCGTATTGGCGGAAGAGGAAGCCGGGCCGTTCGGCGCCCTGGCCGGACTTAAAGCTAAGCTTGAAGAAAAAAAGGCTTAATCCTCGCTGTCCGGGCCAAGGCTTGGATCGAGATCACGCGGACGGACAAAGCGCGTCAGGGTGGCAGCATGGGCCGGGACATCGGCCCAACGGTCACAGGTAAAGACAAGTTCGGCCAGCGTTGCCGTTGGGAACTTAATCTCGACCTCGTCACGCAAATCCGGTTCTTCGCCTTCGGGCACCAGCATCAGCACCAGATCCTCAAGCCCCGGATTATGCCCGACCAGCAGCACCCGCTCGACACCGTCCGGTAGGACACTCACCAGATCAAGCAGGGTTGCCGCAGAGGCAAGATAGATCCGCCGCTCCCAATCAGGCGCTAGCGGCTGGCCATAGCCGGTGGCGAGATGATCAAGCGTTTCGACCACGCGCACAGCGGGGGAGGCGATGACATGATCAAAACTGATCGCCTGCGCCTGCAAATAGCGACCAATTTGCGCAGCGGCGCGTTTGCCGCGCGGGTTCAGCGCCCGATCAAAATCGCGCGCAGCCGGGTCGTCCCAGCCGGATTTGGCATGTCTGAGCAGTGTCAGCGTCTTCATGCCCACTCCGATTCAGGCCCCACTCCTTGCCTCATGCCCCAGCAGCGTGACGGATGAAAGACGCCTCGTAACACGAATCACCGCTTCATCGAGGGTGACGCGAACAATTGGCACACCGGGCGGGAAGGCACTCAGCAGGCGCGAGGGCATCGCAGCGGAGAGCAGCACGAAGGCGCCGCGATCATCCGCGCGCCGGATCAGCCGCCCAAACGCCTGCGCCAACCGGGCGCGGACGAAGCGATCGTCATAGGCCGCCCCGCCCCCGGCCAGTCGCCTGGCGCTGTGCAATACGGTCGGCTTCGCCCAGGGCACGCCCTCCATCACCACCAGCCGCAGCGATCGGCCGGGCACATCGACTCCGTCGCGCAACGCATCGGTGCCGAGCAGCGAGGCGCGCATGTCATCGCGGAAAATGTCGACCAGCGTCCCGGTATCGATCGGGTCAACATGCTGGGCATGCAGCGCTAGCCCCTCGCGCGCCAGGCGATCGGCGATCCGCGCATGGACCGCGCGAAGCCGCCGGATCGCCGTGAACAGCCCCAGCGTGCCGCCCCCCGCCGCAACGATCAGCCGGGCGTAAGCATTGGCGAGCGCGCCGGTGTCGCCGCGCTTCACGTCAGTAACGATCAGCACTTCGGCGGCATTGGCATAATCGAACGGGCTCGGCGCATCGAAATGCGCCGCCGCATGCGCGAGATGATGCGCGCCGGTACGGGCGTCCGCCACCGACCAGTCGCCCCCGCCCTTCAGCGTTGCCGAGGTGATCAGCACGCCCTGTGCCGGTTTCAGCACAATTTCGGCAAAGGGCCGCGTCGGATCGAGCCAGCGGCGGTGGATGCCGATGTCATATTCGCGGCCCTCGACGCGTTCGACCGCCAGCCAATCGACGAAGTCAGGATCGGCCGGGCCGCCGACGCGCGACAGCAGCGCTAGCCAGGCCGCAACGGTATCGGCGCGCCAGGCGAGTGAGGCGATTGCCCCTTCGATCCGCGCGCGCGCTGGGCCGTCCAACCAATCGGGGCCATCGGTCAGCACCGCTTCAAGCCGCCGCCCGAGCGCGACCAACGGGCGATAGAGCGAATCGAGCGCTTGGCCAGCCTGCCCCGCCGCGTCGATCAACGCAGCATCGGGCTCGGCGAGTTCGGTTTCCAGGCCATAGCCCGCATCTTCCTTGCTATCGTCGCGCGCATAGACGAGCCCGCGCACCGCCGCGAGCAATGCCTCGATTGCCCCAAAGGGCTGCCCCTCGCCGATTCGGCCGAGCCAGCCATCCGTCGGCAACGCCCGCACCGCCTCCGCCGCCTCGCCAATCGCCCGGGCGCCTTCCGCATCATAGCTCGCGACATCCGACAGGCGCGCCGCCAGCCCGCGCCGCCGGCCACGCCCGCCCGATTCGGGGCCAGTCACCCAGCGGCGCAATTCGATCGTTTCCTGCCCGGTCAGCGCGGTCGCGAACATCGAATCGGCGGCGTCGAACAGATGATGCCCCTCGTCGAACACATAGCGGCTGGGGCGGGTGGCCGTTTCGCGCCCTCGTGCCGCGTTGACCATCACCAACGCATGATTGGCGATGACGATATCGGCGTCCGCACTCGCGCGGGCCGCCTTTTCAATGAAGCATTTGCGGTAATGCGGGCAGCCGGCATAGACGCACTCACCGCGCCGGTCGGTCAGCGCGGTCGGGCCGTTGCGGCGGAACAGCGTCGGCAGCCAGCCGGGCAGATCGCCGCCAACCATATCGCCATCCGCGCTATAGGCTGCCCAGCGCGCGACCAGCTGCGCGAGCACCGCTGCCCGCCCCTGGAATCCGCCCTGCAACGCATCTTCCAGATTGAGCAGGCAGGCGTAATTCTCGCGTCCCTTCCGGGTGACGACCTTGGCGCGGCGCATGGCGGCATCGGGGAAGAGGCGCGCGCTTTCATGCCCCAATTGCCGCTGCAGCGTTTTGGTGAAGGTGGAGACCCACACCGCCCCGCCCGCCTGCTCGGCCCAGAGCGAGGCAGGCGCGAGATAGCCGAGCGTCTTGCCGATCCCAGTGCCCGCCTCGGCCAGCACCAGATTGGGCGAATCGCGCATCATGCGGGGGGCGAAGGCGGCGGTCGCCGCCTCGGCAAAGGCGCGCTGGCCGGGGCGCTGCTCTGCTGCACTGCCGGTTAGCGTCGCGAGGCGGACCTGCGTTTCCGCTGGGTCGATCGTTACAGTGCGCGGCGCCGGACGAGGCGCGCCCTCGCTCCATTCGGGCAGTTTAGCGAACAACCAGCGCTCCGCCGTTTCGGGCTTGGCGATCCGGTCGACCAAGGCAGGCACCCACGGCCAGCGTAGCCGGGCCAGCGCCTGCAACGACGTCCACGCCCCTTCGCGCTCTGGCCAATTGCCCTTGGTCTGCGCAATCAGGGCGGCGGCGGCGGCACGCAGGAACGGCGCGATCAGGTCGTCGCGAAGCGGCTCGTCAATCCCCGTCGCGCGCGCCAGGCCGCGCGGCGTCGGCACCATGAACTGCGCCGAGCGCAGAAACGCGAACAATTCCAGCAGATCAAGCCCCGACAGCTCGGCATAGCCCAGCCGCTGGCCGACCAGCGCGGCATTGAGCATGATCATCGGCGTATCGGCGGCAAGCCTGATCGCCTCGCCGCGCCCGACCTGCCGCGTTTCGCCCTCATGCGCGATCCAGATGCCGCCATGGCTTGCGTGGAGCGCGGGGTAGGGGAGCAGAGTCACACCCGCTTGTCGCCGTCATTGAACAGAATGGCAACATCTAGCCGTCGCCGCTTCGCTTATTCGGCGAACAGGGCATCCAGCTGGTCGAAGCTGCCGGACCAGCCGCCAGTCATCGATGCCATCATCTCGGCGAAGGAGGCGCATTCCTCGGGCGTGGCGTCGATCGGTTCCCAGCTAAGGTCAATCCGGGTGCCACCCTCCGCTTCACTGAACAACACCGTCGTCAACATCTCCAGCGGGAAAAGCGGCGCGAACGCTGCGCGAGCGCGGTTGCCCTCGGCATCCGCGAATCCATGAACCCAGACCAGCCGGGTTGGCGGCTCGACCACTTGAAACACAAATTTGCTGAACATCTCGGCCCCATCGGGCGCCTCCATCCGGCCACGCCATTCGCCGCCGGGGCGCAGGTCGAACGCCAGCATGCTGCCCGCCGAGCCCTTCGGCCCGAACCAGGCGGCGAGCTGCTCCGGTTCGGTCCACGCCGCCCAAACACGGGCGAGCGGCGCAGCAAATGTCCGCGTTATCGTGAAGCGCGCCGTCGCCATGTCATCTAGTCCTTGTCCTGCTGCAGAAACTGATCGAGCTGGTCGAAACTGTCGGTCCAGAGGCTGCGCAAACCGTCGATCCAGAGCCGCGCCCCGTCCAGGCTGCTGGCCTTGAGCCGTCGCGGACGCGACTGGGCCATCTTGCCAGCCTCGATCAACCCAGCCGCTTCGAGCACCTTCAGATGGCGGGAAATGGCGGGTTGCGTGATCCCGAAGGGGCGCGCCAGCTCGGCCACGGTCGCTTCGCCCGATGCGAGGCGCGCGAGAATCGCCCGCCGCGTCGGGTCTGCCAAGGCTGCGAACTGACGGTCCAACGCGCTTTCCATAACATACTGCTTATATAACGATTCAGTTATTGACAAGCGGCAACGTTGTGCTCGTCTTCAGCAAGCGGTAATGGTCAACCTATGTCCGCCTAACAGCCTCCCGCCGTGCATGATGCACGGCCCAGACCTCGGCCCCCAAACTGGGCCGATCGTATCAACCGCGCCCTCGTCAGGCGCGTGTGAAGGTGGCTATTCTCATGACCTATCTTATCAACGTGCGCCCCCTGCTGCGGACCGACCTGCCCGCCATTGCCCCGGTACTGGAGGCGACCGGGCTGTTCCCCTCGGCTATGCTCGCCGATATGGCAGCACCCTTTCTCGACGGTACCGCGCCGCATATCTGGCTCGTCGCCACGATCGGTGGGCGGCTCTGCGGCTTTGCCTATTGCGAGCCCGAGCGCGCGACCCAAGGCACGTTTAACCTGCTCGCCATCGCCGTCGCACCCGGCGATCAAGGGCAGGGCGTGGGCAGCACGCTTGTCGCCACGCTTGAGGCACGGCTGCGCACCGATGCCGCCCGCGTGCTGATCGTCGAGACGTCGGCGCTTGACGCCTATGCCGATAGCCGCGCTTTCTATCTGGTGCGGGGCTTTAGCGAGGAAGCCCGCATCCGCGACTTCTACGACGAGGGCGAGCATAAGGTCATCTTCTGGAAGCATCTCTAACCATCGCTGCCGGGGAGCGGCACCGGCCAGGTGTCGCTCCCCCGGCCATGTTGGCGGCACGCGATTCGCCTGCGCTGTCCTACAAAGGGCTGAAGCTGACAGATTGTTCGCCTGTCGACCACGCTTGATCCCAGCCGATTGCCGCGCCGCAGCGCCATGGGCGTCGGTTGCAGAAAGGCATTGGCAGCCCGCAACTTCCGCAACTTTGCCCCCGCCTGACCGGAAACGAATTTGCGATTTCACACCGAACGCGGCACATGCTGGGGCTATGACTGATACCGATCTTCGCACCGCCGCACTCGCTTCCAAGGCCTGGCCCTATGAAGAGGCGCGCAAGCTGCTGAAACGCTATCCCGACGGCAAGCCTGCTGACGCGGCGATCATCTTCGAAACCGGTTATGGCCCCTCCGGGCTCCCGCATATCGGCACCTTCAACGAGGTGCTGCGGACGACGATGGTGCGCCACGCCTTCCAGGCGATGTCTGACGCGCCGACCCGGCTGATCGAGTTTTCTGACGACATGGACGGGCTGCGCAAAGTGCCGGACAATGTGCCCAACCAAGCGATGCTGACCGAAAATCTCGGCAAGCCCTTGAGCCGCATTCCCGATCCGTTTGAGAAGTTCGAGAGTTTCGCCGCGCACAACAACGCGATGCTCCGCGATTTCCTCGATCGCTTCGGCTTTGAGTATGAGTTCATCTCCTCCGCCTCGCAGTACGAGGCGGGGGTGTTCGACGACGCGCTCAAGGGCGTGCTGCGCCATTATCAGGCGATCATGGGGGTGATGCTGCCGACTTTGCGCAAGGAGCGCGCCGCCACCTATTCGCCCGTGCTGCCGATCAGTCCGAAGACGGGCGTGGTGCTGCAAGTACCGGTTGAAGTGGTTGATGCGGAAGCCGGCACGATCCGCTTCACTGACAGCGACGGCGAGGTGCTGGTGCAAAGCGTGCTCGGCGGCCAAGCCAAGCTGCAATGGAAGGTCGATTGGGCGATGCGCTGGGTCGCATTGGGCGTTGATTACGAAATGTACGGCAAGGACCTGATCGACAGCGGCATCCAGTCCGGCAAGATCGCGCGCGTGCTCGGCGGCCGCCCGCCCGAGGGGCTGATCTATGAGATGTTCCTCGACGAAAAGGGCGAGAAGATCTCCAAGTCCAAGGGCAATGGCCTGACGCTCGAGCAATGGCTCGATTATGGCACGCAGGAGAGCCTCGCCTTCTTCGCCTATCGCGAGCCGAAAAAGGCCAAGCAGCTCCACATCGGCGTCATCCCGCGCGCGGTGGACGACTATTTCCAGTTCCGCGGCAATTATGCAGGCCAGCCTGTCGAGCAGCGGCTCGGCAATCCGGCGCACCATATCCATGACGGTGCCGTGCCCGATACCAACCCGCCGGTGACCTTCGGGCTGCTGCTGAATCTGGTCGGCGTTCTGGGCGCAGGGGCAACGGCAGAGCAGGTGCGCGGGTATCTCAGCAATTATGTCGAGGGGGATATCAGCCCCGAGCTCGACGCCCTGATCGGTCACGCGCTCGCCTATAACCGCGATTTCGTCGCGCCGACGCTTGTACGGCGCAAGCCCGCAGGCGGAGAAATTGCTGCCCTCGAGCGCCTCGAGCGCGAACTGGCACCGCTCCCCGCCGACACCTCGGCGGTCGATCTGCAGAATATCGTCTATGCGATCGGCAACGAAGGCGGCTTCGACAATTTGCGCGACTGGTTCGGCGCCCTGTACGAAACCTTGCTTGGCTCATCGCAAGGCCCGCGCATGGGCAGCTTCATCGCGCTTTACGGGATCGAGAACAGCCGCAAGCTGATCGCCGAGGCGCTCGCCCAGACCTGATCAGTGCGTCGCCTCCGGATTGACCTTGGCGCTGCCATAGCCCGTGCGCAGGGCCAGCGCCTCCATCGTCATGCTCTGGATCACGATCGAGAAGATGACGACCCCAAGCGAGGCGGCGAAAATGGCCTCGCGCTCAGGGATGTCGGGCAACGATAACACCAGCGCGACTGACAACCCGCCCCGCACCCCCGCCCAGGTGAGGACATTATAGAGTTTGATCGGAAATCGCTGGCCAAAGGGAATCATGATGACGCCAAGCGATGCGATTGCAATCCAGCGCGCTATCAGCACCATGGCAGCACCGGCAGCCATCAGCGCCAGCGCCATCGGGGTGAAATCAAGCGCGAATGCCTTGATGCCGACGAGGAAGAACAGCACGGCATTCATCCCTTCATCGATGACATGCCATAGCGGGCGCAGATATTCCTTCGCATGGGGGGCCAGCGAAGCATCCGCCCAATTTGTCGCCAGAACCAACCCAGCCGCCACAACACCCAGCGGCCCCGACAGACCAAAATGCAGGGCAACGGCATAAACCACCGTCGCTGTGGCAACGGTGATCAATGTTTCCGTGATCCAGTCATTGACGGCGTACAAAATCACCACGGCGATGACGGCAACAGCAAGCCCCAGCGCGATGCCGCCAAAAGCTTCGATTCCCGCGTGTTGGGCCAGCACCACCAAATCGGTATGTGCTGCCTCGCCACCACCGGTCTGGCCAATGGCATAGGCCAGCAATGCCTTGAACAACACCACCGCCACGCCGTCATTGAACAGCGCCTCGCCTTCCAGCTGGGCCTGGAGACGCGGCTCCAGATCGGTCCGCTTGGTCATGGCCAGCACGGCGATCGGGTCGGTCGGGCTGATCAGCGCGCCGAACACCAATGCCCAGCTGACCGGCATGGCGATCCCGGCAAGAGCGCATACACCCCAAAAGGCCGCCGCGATCAGGCCAGTGGTGATCACGGTGCCAAAGACAGCCAGCGCCGCAACCGCCCACCCCCGCTGGATGAGTGCCGCGATGTTAACGTTCATCGCACCCGCAAACAGCAGATAGGCCAGCATGAAATTGAGCACGAGCTTGGGATAATCAATCTGCTGCTCGACTGATTTGAACATGGCGCCAACCGCCCAGTCGGGCTTCGCCAGGTCAGCCAGCGCGACCACGCCGCTAAACGCCAGGCCAACGATCAACAATCCCACCGCAACCGGCAGTTTCAAGGTCTTGGCGTTGATCCAGCAGGCAATGGTGGTGACCGACAGGATCACCGCCGTCAGTTCAAACAGATCAAGCATCGACTTTCCCCCGCGCAGCCAGCTGTGCCGGCCTTCCCCAGTTACCCTTGTTACGCTAGCGACAATCTGGACAGCAATTCACGGACTGGGCCGGAATCGTTCGGATTCTGGTATCTGGATAGCAGGTTCCGTGACTTTGTGCACCGCAAGACGCGCAGGCTAGGAGAATTCATGCGGCAATTTTTCTCTCCTCGACAATTGGCCCATGCCCCAGCGCAGGAGCTGCACAATGGCGGCTTCACGGCCTATGCTGAAAGCCCCGCGCGCGCCGAGCAAATGGTGGCGGCACTGGCTGGCCTCGAAATGCCCTCCGATCATGGCGAGGCAGCAATCCGCGCAGTCCATACGCCCGATTATCTCGATTTCTTGCAAACGGCGCCGGCGAAATGGGCCGAGGCGGGGCGGCCGGGTGACGTGATCGGCTATGTCTGGCCGGTGGTAGGACGGCGTCCACTCACGCTGAATCGAATCGATGCGCTGGTCGGCCAGCACAGCTTTGACGCCAGCACACCGCTTGCCGCAGAAACCTATGAGGCTGCCTATTGGAGCACGCAAAGCGCGCTGTCTGCGCTCGCGGCTGTGCAGGGCGGTGACCCTGCAGCATTCGCGCTGTGTCGCCCGCCCGGGCACCATGCCGGGGCGGATTATCTGGGCGGCTATTGCTATCTCAACACCGCTGCGATCACCGCACAGGCAGCGCTTGATGCGGGCGCCGGGCGGGTCGCGATCCTCGATATCGATTATCACCACGGCAATGGCACCCAGGACATTTTCTACGATCGCGGCGACATATTCTACGCCTCGCTCCATGCCGACCCCGCGACCGATTATCCCTTTTACTGGGGCCATGCCGATGAGCGCGGCGCGGGCGAGGGTCTTGGCGCCAATCTCAATCTACCGCTGCCACAAGGCACGACGCTTGAGGGTTTCCGCGCCGCACAGACCGTGGCGCTTGATGCGATCGCTCACTTCGCGCCCGATCTGCTCGTCGTCAGCTTCGGGGCGGACACCTGGGAGGGCGACCCGATCAGCCACCTCAAACTCACGACCGCCGATTACCCCGTGCTCGCCGCCGACATCGCCGCGCGCGGCTGGCCGACGGTGATCCTGATGGAGGGCGGCTATGCGGTGGGGGCGCTGGGGGGGAATGTCGCGGGGTTTCTGGGCGGGTTTTAGGGCGGGTTTTAGGGCCGGTCCGTTGCGTCCACCGGCGGCATCCCCGCCATCGATTTCGCCACCGCCTCCACCTTTTCCATCACCCGCAGGATATTGCCGCGCGCCAGGCCCGCCAGGTCAGCGTCGCTCCACCCGCGCCGCGCCAATTCGGCGAACAGCGCCGGATAGCCATCGACGCCGGTCATATCGCGCGGGGCGGTGCCGTTGATGCCGTCATAATCGCTGCCCAGGCCAATATGCGCGTGGCCCGCAACCTTGGCGATATGCTCGACATGGTCCGCAATCGTCGCGGAAGTGACGACCGGTTCGGGGTGGCTTGCCTCCCATGCCAGCACCGGCGCAGCGGCGTTGGGGCCATAGACTTCCGCTGAAGCACCCACCGATTTGGCATAGTCGGTCCGCGCCTTGTCCCAGTCGCGCCACGCCTGCGAGACGAAGCTGGGGTAGAAATTAACCATCACCACCCCGCCATTCGCACCGATCTTCGCCAGCAGATCGTCGGGAATGTTGCGCGGCGCATTATCCAGCGCGCGCGCTGAGGAGTGCGAGGCCATCACCGGCGCCTTGGTGACGCTGAGCACCGCGGCCATCGTCGCATCCGAGACATGGCTGATATCGACGATCATGCCGATGCGGTTCATCTCCGCCACCACCTGTTTGCCAAACGGACTTAGCCCGCCGCTCCGGGGTTCATCGGTCGAGGCATCGGCCCAGGGCAGGCTCGATGTATGGGTGAGCGTCATATAACGGACGCCGAGATCATAGTAGCGGCGCAACACCGACAACCGCCCATCAATCTGATGGCCGCCTTCGACCCCCATCAGCGACGCGATCTTGCCCGATTTTTCGATCCGCCGGATGTCGGCAGCGGACCCCGCCATTTCGAACGCGCCCGGATTGGCGGCGACGAAGCGCTTGACGATGTCGATCTCCTCCAGCGTCATCTCCACCGCGCGGGGGCCGAGATTGTCCGCCGTGATCCAGACTGACCAGAATTGCGCGCCGACATGGCCTTTGCGTAAGCGCGGAATGTCCGTCTGGAGCGGGATCGGCAGTTTGGACGTGTCCTTGGTCAGGTCGAGCGCCTCGACCTTTGCGTCATGATTCTTGCGAATTTCCCAGGGCAGGTCGTTATGGCCATCGATCACCGGACTGGCGCTGAGCAATTTCTCGACCCGCTGGGCGGTGGCGGGATCGGCAGGCGCCGGGGCGGGAGCGGCCTGGGCAAGGATCAGCAGCAATGGCGTCAGCATGTCATTTGTCCCCTTGGTCGTTTGTGGTCGTCGTCACTGGCTGGCGAGCGCGCGTATCGACCGTCAGCGTAAAAACATCCGGCCGGGCGTAATGGCCGCTGACGTCGAGATCATAGCGCCCGCGCATGATATCGATCGGATCGATATCGGCGACCAGCACCGCCTCCTGCCCATAAATCGGCCCGGCGAGCACATCCCCCATCGGGCTGACGATCACACTGCCGCCGCGGATCAGCACGGTTGCGGGGTCATTGCCCTGGATGCAGTCATAGTCGGGCGGGGCATCAGCGCGCGTCATATATTGGCACGCGCTCAGCACGAAGCAGCGGCCTTCATAGGCGATATGGCGCATCGTCGTTTGCCAAATGTCGCGATCGTCGACCGTCGGCGCGCAATAGAACTCGACCCCTTGCGCATAATAATGCTGGCGGAGCGCTGGCATGTAGTTTTCCCAGCAGATCGCGGCGGCGACTTTGCCGATGGGGGTCTCGGCCACGTTGAGAGTCGAGCCATCGCCCTGCCCCCAGATGAGCCGTTCGCTGGCGGTCGGCATCAGCTTGCGGTGGCGGGCGAGCAGCGCGCCATCCGGACCAAAGGTGAGCGCAGTGCAATATAGCGTGCCGCTCCCCCGCTCGATAACACCGACCACGAGGGTGGCGCTGGCGCTTGCCGCCATCTCGCCCATGCGCTGGACTTCGGGGCCGGGTACGGTGATTGCCGACTGCCAATAGCGCGCGAAATCATCGCGGCCCGCGGGCGTGCGCGAGCCGACGCGCGCGCCGAAATCGAGCCCCTTGGGATAGCCACCAACATAGGCCTCCGGGAACACGGCGAGCTCGACTTGTTGCGCCCGCAGGCTTTCGACATGCGCCGCCATGCGGTCGAGCGTGGTGGGGGTGTCGAACAGGGTGGAGCCGGCTTGGACGACGGCGATGCGGCGGGTGGGAGTGGTCATATCATCGGGCCGTTTCGCTGCGGTGGACGAGTGTGAAGTTGCGGAAACTGCGGGTTGCCATCGCTTCGCTTGGCGGCGCCGAAAAGCCACGCAGTCCGGGCGGCGGGCAAGGGAGCGGCAGCAGCGATCATGGAGACGATGATGGCATGAATTGGGGGCTAGAGGACAGTGACTTGATCGGGTCAGCACGTGGCCCCCGGCTTCTGGGGAGGGGAGGGAGTTACCAGCCGGGCACAAGGCCGGGAAATGATCGGGTTTATGGCGGCTAATGTCCAGAAGGCCGGCATGCAAAAAACCGTCCGCGTGTCTGGCAATCCCGCTGTCTCATAACCAGTGCGGACGCGAATGTTCCCTAATGGTCGCACTGACCATGCGTATTTTCAGGAGGGCAGCACTTCAGTGAAGCGAGCAGGTTGTCCCGCTTCGGGGATAAGGCGATCGACGGTGTGAAAGAGCGAACGGAAGTGTAGCAGGACTCGTTGTTGTAGGACAGAAGTGGCGGGTTTCGCCCAGGCCCTGTCGCTTCGTGGTCCTCGTTACCGGCCCAAATAATTGTCGTTCGTTTACCCGGCGAAATAGACCGTCATGGCCAGCCATTCTCGCTGGGGAATTAAGTATTGTGTCCCCGTAATTTGTGTCCCCGTAATTTGCCGCTGACTACGCCGAATTCGTTCTTAGCGGGTTGAGCAGACCGACGCAGGTGACTGGGGAGAAATGTCGGACGAGGTTCTACGCGGGTTGGACAACTGATTTCCTTTGACCTGCGTTAGCGGAGGCGGTTCGATGTTCAGTCTCTGCATGGCAACGAAGAGCGCCTGTCGCCGGTCCCAATCAAATCGGTCGCGTGACGCATTCCACATCGACAAAAGTGCGGGCATTGCCAATTCTCGTCCAGCAACACCAACGCGGCAAATTGCCTCGATCCCCGCATTGTTTACGTTGCCGCCTGACGCGCGCGGGTTGATGAGGAAGGGCATGGCTTCGACGCCCAGATCACCAAGTCGTCGGATAAGGGTTTCCGCTTCCCAGAGCCAATGTTCATCATCAGCCTTGTTATAAACCCCAAGAATGCGCGGTTTGAGTTGTCGGAAGATTTCATCCGGCAATCGGGCGAGCAGGCCTGCAAGTATTCTACCACTCTCACGCGCCTTGCCGCGGTGCGTTCCGGTGATCGCTGCCGATTTTTCCACGCCAATCATGATCATCGTCGATTTTTGCGAAAGTATACCCGAGTCTCGTGCGAGCACTCCAACATCCCAATCTGGATTATCCAACAAAGGGTCTGCAATCATCGCATCCAGATTGGCGAGCTGGCGTTGAAGTGTTTCGCTTTCGATCTTCTCCATACGGGCAAGGATTACAGCCGGAGGCGACCCCGCCTTTCGTTCCGACTTCGCAACAGGTCGTAAACCTAACGCACGTGCTAAGGTGAATAAATCTCGGCGGTACCGTGTCGATCCAGAGACTATCGGCGTAAAATCATCCCGCAATAAGACCCACACACAATCCCAGCTGGGCGCGCCCGAGTTTAATGCACAGCCCATCACTGGCATCGGAATCCAGTAAAGCGGCGAGGCGGTTCCCCCGCGCAGTTTCACTCTCTTGCCATCGGGTGTTTCGATCGTTGTTGTTGCATTCTGAATCGGGAGAAATGCTACCTTCGAGTGGGATTTTTCTACTTTGATCCGAATAACAGGCATCTTGGGAGCTTCCGGCATACTGATAGTGCAGAATCTTCTTTCGAAGCCCGTGCCCCCGAGTGCTTCTCCATCGTGGAACCCGAATGTGTAGATTCTTGCCGCGCTCAGCGACGAGTTACCCCTTACTGCATCGCATAGGGCTCGATCGATCAGCCGCGTCGAACGCACTTCCTCCGGTTGTTTCTCATTCGCCAAATAAGCGGCCTCCAAGGCGTAGTTCTGCGTGTACCATTCAGGAGAACCATCTTTATCGAAAACGAGAGCCTGCCGGTTGGAATTGAAGGGAACATGAACTTGCGCGTTTGCAATATCGTAGGCAGCGCGCAGTGTTTTCAAAGTAAAATGATCATATGCCGCAAAACCGAAATTCGTGACGTAAACGATGAGCGGCAGCAGAATCCAAGCACGGTAAACCCTGCCCGTCAGTGCTTCTATTGCGATGCCAATGAGCCCGGCATTTATGAGAATCACCGACCAGAACATGGCCAGCATCAACATCATAAAGATCCCGGTCGCCGGCGATTTCTGAAGCAGAAATACGATCCCGGTGGCAACAAAGAACAGGAGCGAGTTGGGAAGTGCGCGACGCATAAGCGCTTCAATGCATGAAGAAATATAAAGACAATGATAATTGAAAACTGAGCGATGGGTCGACATCGCCCGAAATAATGCCTCTACAAAGCAATCGGACCTTCAATCGATATGCTGGTTTGCAACAAGCCCAAAAAAAGGGCGCCGCGATCTCTCGCAACGCCCCTTCTAGATTCGAAAATGTTAGCGTTTACAGCTTTCCCGTCAACTCCGGCACAATCTTGAACAGATCACCGACCAGCCCGTAATCCGCCACCTGGAAGATCGGCGCATCCTCATCCTTGTTGATGGCGATGATGGTCTTTGAATCCTTCATCCCCGCCAGATGCTGGATCGCACCCGAAATGCCGACCGCGATGTACACTTCGGGGGCGACGATCTTGCCGGTCTGGCCGACTTGATAGTCGTTGGGGACATAGCCCGCATCGACCGCCGCGCGGCTCGCGCCGACGCCGGCGCCGAGCTTGTCGGCGAGCGGTTCGATAATCGTCGTGAAATTCTCACTATTTTGCAGCGCCCGACCGCCCGAGACAATGATCTTGGCACTCGTCAGTTCGGGGCGTTCCGACTTGGCGATTTCCGAAGAGATGAAGGTCGACACACCCTTTTCCCCCGTCGAGCCGACCGCTTCGATCGCGGCCGAACCACCCTCGGTCGCGGCCTTGGCAAAGGCGGTGCCGCGCACCGTCAGCACCAATTTGGCGTCGGACGATTTGACCGTGGCGATCGCGTTGCCGGCATAGATTGGCCGGGTGAAGCTGTTGTTACCTTCAACCGACAGGATGTCGCTGATCTGCATCACGTCGAGCAATGCAGCCACGCGCGGCGCGATGTTCTTGCCGGTCGAGGTGGACGGCACCACGAACGCATCGTGATGACCCATCAGCTCCGCGACGAGCGGCGCGACATTTTCGGCGAGCGCATGTGCAAAAGCCGCATCATCGGCGACATGGACCTTGCCCACGCCAGCGATCTTTGCAGCCGCTTCAGCGACCGCGCCAACGGCTTGCCCGGCGACCAGCAGGTGGACTTCACCCAGCTGGCTGGCAGCGGTGACTGCCGACAGCGTGGCATCCTTGACGGTGGCGCCGTCATGTTCGACCCAAACCAACGTCTTCATGCGACCACTCCCAATGCCTTCAGCTTGCCGATCAGTTCATCGACATCGGCGACCTTCACCCCTGCACTGCGCTTGGCAGGTTCCTCGACCTTAACAGTGGTGATGCGTGGGGCGATATCGACACCGTAATCCGCCGCGGTTTTCTGCGCGAGCGGCTTGGCCTTGGCCTTCATGATGTTGGGCAGGCTGGCATAGCGCGGTTCGTTGAGGCGCAGGTCGGTGGTGACGATGGCGGGGAGCTTGAGCTCGACCGTCTCCGATCCGCCGTCAATCTCACGCGTGACCTTGACGGTGTCGCCGGTCACTTCGACCGCGCTGGCAAAAGTGCCCTGACCCCAACCGGTGAGCGCGGCGAGCATCTGGCCCGTCTGGTTGTTGTCATCGTCGATCGCCTGCTTGCCCAGGATGATCAGCCCCGGCTGTTCCTCATCGGCAATCGCCTTCAGCAGCTTGGCGACGCCGAGCGGCTCGACCCGATCTTCGGTGACGATCAGGATCGCGCGGTCGGCGCCCATCGCGAGCGCGGTGCGCAGCGTTTCCTGCGCCTTTTGCTCGCCGATCGAGACCGCGACGATTTCGGTCACGACGCCCTTTTCCTTCAGGCGAATAGCTTCCTCAACCGCGATCTCGTCGAACGGGTTCATGCTCATCTTGACGTTGGCAAGATCGATACCCGTGCCGTCCGCCTTCACGCGGGGCTTTACGTTATAGTCAAGCACGCGCTTGACGGGGACCAGTACTTTCATGTGCTTCCTCTTCGTATCAGTTCGTCAGTTCGAGACGACGCTCGATCCGGTCAAGACGGCGATTGATATTGTCGATTGAAATCTGTTGCGCAGCATCCGCCGCCGACAAATTGGTCAAATGCTGCATGATCGACACCACCGATCCTTCAAGTGTCGTCATCCGCGCCGACATTTCGTCGAGCCGACGCTCCATGCGGTCAAGCGACGCCTGAAAGCGCTTCATGTGCTCGAGCAGCAGATTCTCGACATTGTCGTTCATCGCTGCCTTTTACGCTGCCTTCTGCACTTCGGCGACGATTTTCCGTGCGGCATCGCCCAGATCATTGGCGGGGACGATCGCGAGGCCCGAATTGGCCAGGATGTCCTTGCCTGCTTCGACATTGGTGCCTTCCAGTCGAACCACCAAAGGCACCGACAAATTCACTTCCTTGGCCGCCGCGACGATGCCCTCGGCGATGATGTCGCACTTCATGATACCGCCGAAGATGTTGACGAGGATGCCCTTCACGTTCGGGTCGGCAAGGATGATCTTGAACGCCGCCGTCACCTTTTCCTTGTTCGCGCCGCCGCCGACATCGAGGAAATTGGCGGGGAACATGCCGTTGAGCTTGATGATATCCATCGTCGCCATCGCGAGCCCGGCGCCGTTGACCATGCAGCCGATGTCGCCGTCGAGCTTGATATAGGCGAGGTCATATTTCGACGCTTCGAGTTCGGCGGGGTCTTCCTCGGTCTCGTCGCGCAGCGCCATCAGGTCCTTGTGGCGGAACAAGGCATTGGCATCGAAGCCGACCTTGGCATCGAGCACCAGCAATTGGTTGTCCGTGGTGACGGCCAGCGGGTTGATTTCAATCTGCGCGGCATCGGTGCCGATAAACGCGTCGTAAAGCTTCGATGCCGTGTTCGACGCCTGCTTAGCGAGATCGCCGGTCAGGCCGAGCGCAGCGGCAACGGCGCGGCCGTGATGCGGCATGAAGCCAGTTGCGGGATCGATGTCGAGCGTCTGGATCTTTTCCGGCGTGTCGTGCGCGACGGTTTCGATGTCCATGCCACCTTCGGTTGAGACGACCATGCCGATCCGCCCACTCGCGCGGTTAACAAGCAGCGCCAGATAAAATTCCTTGGCGATATCGACGCCATCGGTGACGTAAAGCCGGTTGACCTGCTTGCCATGTTCACCGGTCTGGATCGTCACCAGCGTGTTGCCAAGCATGTCGGTCGCCGCCGCACGGACTTCATCCGCGCTGCGGGCGAGGCGAACACCGCCCTTGGCTTCGGGTGGCAGCTCGACAAATTTGCCCTTGCCGCGACCACCGGCATGGATTTGCGCCTTTACGACATAAAGCGGCCCGGGCAGCTTCTTGGAGGCCTCCACCGCTTCCTCGACACTCATCGCGGCAAAGCCGGCGGGGACGGGGACGCCATAGGTGGCGAGCAGTTCCTTGGCCTGATATTCGTGGATGTTCATAAGGGCCAGCGCCTTTGCAAGGATCGGGAATCGGGTTGCCTTAAGCACAGTGTGAAGACCAAATCCAGATATGCCTTCGTCCTATCGCCTTCTGCGCGCGCCGGGCATATAGTTGGCGCATGTCGATCATCGCCGGTTTCGCCCTGTTCTTCGCCACCATCCTGGGGATGGAGGTGTTCGCCTATGTCGTTCACCGTTGGGTGATGCATGGCTTTGGCTGGTTCCTGCATGAAAGCCATCACCAGCCCCGCACCGGCTTCTGGGAGCTCAACGACTGGTTCTTCGTGATCTTCGCGACGCCGTCGGTTGTGCTGCTGGTGTTGGGGACGAGCGGCACAACGGGTGACTGGGCGACCTGGCTTGGCGCCGGGATCGCAGGCTATGGCGCGATCTATCTCGGCTTTCACGACATCATCGTCCATCGCCGATTCGAAACCGGCTATGTGCCGCGCTGGAATTACATGAAGCGGATCGTGCAGGCGCACCGGCTGCACCATGTCGTGGAAACCAAGCACGGCACGGTGAGTTTTGGCTTCATCTACGCCCCCAAGCCCGAAGCGCTGAAGGCCGAGTTGAAGCGGCGGCAGATGGCGGGGGTTCGCGTCTCGCGGGGGGCATTGGAGAAAATATAGCCCGCTAGTTTAGGGTCTGATGACTTTGGATTGGACCAACCCAAACCCCGTTCGCTCTGAGCGAAGTCGAAGCGCGTGGGCTTCGACTTCCCCCGGACCTGATCCGGGGCCGAACGGGTATGCGGTTGAAGCGACCTTACCTTATCACGCTTTAGTACGCGGCGGTCCGGGTCAGTCCCTAAAGCGGCTGGGTCGAGCAAGGCCGAAATGGGCGCAAAGCGCAGCGACATCGTGGCGATCGACATCCCTCGGCTCGAACCCATTTCTAAAGGCCAGCACGAACGGCGCAGCCACGCATCGCAGCTTGACGCCATTTATGGTGCCGCTGCCGCAAAGGGCGCCGACAGGGTACATCGCATTATCTTTGGGATCGCCCAGAATTCCATTGCCTTCACCATCCGGGACAAAGCCATGAAGATCGACTGAATGCCCCGATTCATGGTGAAGCACCCAGTTCCATTCAGGGTCGCCAGCCCGCGCCACGCGCACAAACCCCTCAGGGTGCAAGGCGTGCTCGAAGGCCGCCAAATCGGCAAAGTGCACGGCTAGGTCGAGATCGCTATGCTCGCGCGTTTGTTTGCCCAAAAGCGCATCGACGCCCCATCCGCCGTCGATCCAGAAGGCGAGATTAGCGCGATCAAAACATTGGCACAGATGGATAACGTCCTCTGCTTTCACGGTCTGGCCTCTTCGCGGTGCGGCTAACGCAGCCTTGGCCGCGGGTAATCAGTCAAACAAGCTCGACACGCTCGATTCATCGGCGATCCGCTTGATCGCTTCGCCCAGCAGTGGCGCGATCGTTAGCAGCCGGATGCGATCGGCCCCCTTGATCACGTCATGCTGGCCGATCGAATCGGTGATGATCAGCTCGCTCAGCGCCGATCCCTCGACGCGGGCGACCGCGCCACCCGACAGCACGCCGTGGGTACAATAAGCGATGACGCCCGCCGCCCCCGCTTCTTTCAGCGCAGCAGCGGCATTGCACAGCGTGCCTGCCGAATCGACGATATCGTCGATCAGGATGCAGAAGCGTCCCTCGACATCGCCGATGATGTTCATGACTTCGGATTCACCCGCGCGCTCGCGACGCTTGTCGACAATGGCGAGCGGGGCGTTGTTGAGCCGCTTGGCGAGCGCGCGCGCGCGGACCACGCCGCCGACATCGGGGGAGACGACCATCAGGTTGCGATCACCATAACGCGCCTCGATATCCGCCGCCATCACGGGCGCGCCGAACAAATTATCGGTCGGGATGTCGAAAAAGCCCTGGATCTGCCCGGCATGGAGGTCCACCGACAGCACCCGGTCCGCACCCGCCACGGTGATGAGATTGGCAACGAGCTTGGCCGAAATGGGCGTGCGCGACCCGGATTTGCGGTCCTGCCGGGCATAACCAAAATAGGGGATCACCGCGGTGATCCGCCGCGCCGATGCACGCTTCAGCGCATCGATGCAGATCAGCAATTCCATGAGGTTGTCGTTTGCGGGATAGCCAGTCGATTGCAGCACGAACACATCCTCGCCACGGACATTTTCGTGGACTTCGACGAACACTTCCTCATCGGCAAAGCGGCGCACACTGGCCTGGGTCAGCGGGATATCGAGATAGCTCGCCACGTCGCGCGCCAGCGGCATGTTCGAATTGCCGGTCATCAGCTTCATCTGGCGCACCCCATCATAACAGATTTGTGACCCCTTAGAGCGCGTGTCCGCCAACGCAAAGGGGGCATTGCCGCTTGCGGCCTCGCTGCCTAGAGCACGGCTATGACCGTCACCACCCGTTTTGCTCCCTCGCCCACCGGCACGCTGCATGTCGGCAATATCCGCCCCGCGCTGCAGAACTGGCTGCTGGCCAGAAAACTGGGCGGGCGCTTCATGCTGCGGATCGACGATACCGATGCCGAACGCAGCGAGGAACGCTTTGTCGAGGCGATCCGCGCCGATCTCGCCTGGCTGGGGCTGGAGCCCGATGGCGAGGAACGGCAGTCTGAGCGGTTCGACCTGTATCAGGCGCGGTTTGATGCGCTGCTGGCGGCGGGTCGGGTCTATCCGGCTTATGAAACCGCACAGGAGCTTGATCTCAGGCGCAAAATCGCCGCTGGGCGCGGGCTACCGCCCGTCTATGACCGGGCCGCGCTAAAGCTGAGCGATGCCGACCGCGCGAAACTGGAGAGCGAGGGCGTCCGCCCGCATTATCGCTTCAAACTCGATCATGACACGCCGATCGAGTGGGACGATTTGATTCGGGGGCACCAGAAGCTTGACCCAGCGACGATGAGCGATCCGGTCATCCGCCGTGCTGACGGGACCTGGCTCTATATGCTCCCCTCGGCGATCGACGATGCCGATATGGGCGTCAGCCATGTCGTGCGCGGCGAGGATCATGTCTCCAACACCGCGCTGCAATTGCAGATGTTCGCGGCGATGGGCGTCGCACCGCCGCAGTTCGCGCACGCGGCCTTGCTGGTCGGCACCGAAGGGAAGCTATCGAAGCGGCTCGGTTCGATCGGGGTCGAGGCATTTCGCGAAAACGGTATCGAGCCCGAAGCCATCATCGCGCTGCTTGCCCGGCTGGGGACGAGCGATCCGGTCGAGCCATTGTCCGACCGCGCCCCGCTGATTGCCGCGTTCGATCTCGCCCGCTTCGGTCGCGCGCCCGCACGCTTCGATGATGGCGAGCTGGAAACACTCAACGCCAAGATTATTCACCAGCTCGATTTTGCGCGAGTTGCTGATCAGTTGCCACCCGGCATGGACGCGCCGACATGGCAAACGATCCGCCCCAACATAAAGATCATCGCCGAGGCGGCGGATTGGTGGCGCGTGATTGAGGGCCCCGTCGAAACCATGTCAGCCCCGGAAGACCAGGCCTTCTTGGCTGAGGCCAAGGCGCTGGCCGCCGCACTGGATTGGGCTGGTGACCCCTGGCACGCGCTGACCGCCGCGCTCAAGGTCAGCAGCGGGCGCAGCGGCAAGGCGCTGTTCCTCCCGCTCCGTCGCGCGCTGACCGGGCTGGATCATGGCCCAGACATGGCGGCATTATTGCCGCTGATCGGGCGCGACCGGGCTCTAGTGAGGCTATCCAGCAACGGCTGAGTGCGTAGCTGACGCTACGGAACGCTAGCTTGCAGCCATTCATGTTATGTTGTACCATCACTGAACCGGACGATTGATCCGGATAGCGGAGAAGATGGAGAACAGGCCATGTATGCTGAACGAAATGACCGGCCCGGCGCGATCAAGCCCGGCAGCCTGGCGATGGCGATAGCGATCAACGCGGGCGTTTTGAGCGCGGTGCTGCTGGCAGCGCCCGAGATCATCAAGATCAAGCCGCCGGTGCCCATTGAGATCATCAACATTCCGATCGAGCCCCCACCGCCGCCAGAGCCCGTCCAGCCAAGAGCGAAGACCGATCCCGCGCCCCAACCGAAACCGATCCTCGCCGACCCCATCATCAAGATCGATCGCCCCGTGGACGTCACCTTCCCCGGCACGACCATCATCCCGACCGGACCGACCGGCACCAGCGAGGGTACAGGCGTCATCATCGATCCCCCCGCGCCGCCGCCGGTGTTGATCGAGCCCAGCATCGATGATCGCTACCGCAGCAGCTTCCAACCCGCCTATCCGCCCGCCGAACAGCGCGCCGAACGCAGCGGTTTTGTCGTCGTTCGCGTGCTGATCGGCATTGATGGCCGCGTGAGCGCTGTCGAACGCGTCAGCGCGACCTCTGACGATTTCTTCGAAACAACCCGGCGGACCGCGCTCGGCAAATGGCGTTTCAAGCCTGCGACGCGCGGCGGCGCGCCGGTTGAACGCTGGCGCGTGATGCGGGTGACGTTCCAGATTGAAGAGGCTTGATCACCGCCACGGCATTGGGCGCGCGACGGGCATGAGCGGGCACGACAGGAGATAGGCGGGGGGCTGGCCTTGGCGGCTTGCCCGCCCTATCTTGCGGCCATGAACTATTTCGCTCGTTTCTCGCCCTTGCGCGGCATTCGCGATCTGCGGCTTTATCTGGCGCAGCGTCGGCCTTTTGAGCTTGGCTTTCTGGCGCTGTCGGTCGTGGTCACATCGGCGGTCGTGGCGGGCTTTGCCCATGATTCGCACGCTGACCGGGTGTATCGAAAGAACATCATCTATGTCGAGCAATGGCCCGCCAGCCGGAGCGATGCCGAGATCGCGGCGCAGCAGAAGATCGACCAGGTCATCGCGCACAAAAAGCAGGCCGAGTTGGAAAAACTGCAGAAAGAACGCCAGGCCGAGTTCAAACGGCTCGATGACAAGCTGAAGGCGATGGGCATCTGACCAGCCCATTGGCCAGCGCGACCGCCGACGACGCCCGCTGGATGGGCGCAGCGCTAGCCTTGGGCGCGCGCGGACGCGGGCGGACAGCGCCCAACCCCAATGTTGGTTGCGTCGTCGTCAATCAAGGCCGGGTGATCGGACGGGGCTGGACCCAGCCCGGCGGCAGACCCCATGCTGAGGCGATGGCGCTCGACGAAGCGGGCCCTGCAGCAAGCGGCGCCACCCTGTACACAACGCTGGAGCCCTGCGCGCATCAGTCGTTACGGGGGCCGACATGCAGCGATCTGCTGATCCAGCACCGCGTGGGGCGTGTCGTCATTGCGCTGGGTGACCCCGATCAACGGACCAATGGCGATGGCATTGACCGGCTGCGATCGGCCGGAATCACCGTGGTGACGGGTGTCCGTAGCGATGACGCGTGGCGATCCATGGCTGGCTTTCTGACGCGCCAGGCGCTGGGGCGGCCGCAGGTAACCCTCAAGCTCGCCACCTCGCTCGACGGGCAAATCGCCATGGCCGATGGCAGCAGCCGCTGGATCACTGGCCCAATGGCCCGCGCCCATGGGCATTTGGAGCGATCCCGCCATGAAGCGATTCTTGTCGGGCGCGGCACGCTGGAGGCCGATTCGCCGGCGCTGGACGTGCGGCTGCCCGGGCTTGAAGCGCATAGCCCGCGCCGATACCTGCTCAGCCGTCGCCCGGAAGACGGCCAGCGCGAGAATGGGCAATGGACCGTCATTACCACCCCAGCAGCGATTGCCGATCTGGAGGGCGTGAACGACCTGCTGGTTGAAGGGGGCGCGCAAACAGCCGCCGCTTTCCTGGCGGCCGATCTAGTCGATCGGTTGCTGCTGTACCGCGCGCCGATCCTGATCGGGGCGGGCAGAGCGGCGCTCGGCGATATCGGGCTCGCTACATTGGAGGCGGCACATGGCCGTTGGCGACGCCACGATGCGCGCGAGCTTGGCAGTGACCGCCTCGAAGTCTACGAGCGTGGGTGAGGATAGGGCAAATGTTCACAGGCATCATCACCGATATCGGCACGATCGACTTGGTCGAGCGACGCGGCGACACGCGAATCGTCGTCCGATCGACTTACGATATGGCGACGGTCGATCTGGGGGCGTCGATCGCCTGTTCGGGCGTGTGTCTGACGGTCATCGACAAATCGGGTCCAGGGGTGCCCGGCTGGTTTGCGGTCGATGTGTCGGGCGAAACCGTCAGCCGGACGGCACAAGGCCAATGGACAGAGGGGCGGCGGCTCAATCTCGAACGCGCGTTGAAGATTGGGGATGAGCTTGGCGGGCATATCGTCACCGGCCATGTTGATGGCATTGGCGAAGTCGTGTCGATCGTGCCCGAGGGTGGCTCGCACCGCGTTGATATCCGCTGCCCGGCGGAAATCGCGCCGTTCATCGCGGCCAAGGGATCGGTGACGGTCGATGGCGTCTCGCTGACGGTCAACAGCGTCGCCGACCATGAAGGGGGAAGCGCCGTCTTCGGACTCAACATCATCCCGCATACCTGGCAGGTGACGGCGTTCGGCGACATGGCTGTCGGCAATGCGGTCAACCTGGAAATCGATGTGTTGGCCCGCTATCTGTCGCGCATGCGCGAGCGGGTCGTCATCGACAAATCGCTTTTGATGTGATGATGGGCTTGACGATCACATTGTGATGTGATTATCTCCGCCCATGAGCACGCAATTAATCGACAAACTTCGCAGCCTCGTTACCGATGGGGGCATGTCGCGGTCCGGCCTGGCCCGCGCGGCCGGCCTTCACGCCAATACGCTGCGCGATCTTGAATCGCCCGACTGGAACCCGACCGCGGATACGCTGCGCAAGCTGGAGACCTTCGTCTTCAGCAATGACGACACGCCCGCCTTGGTGCCGATCGAGGAGATTATTGACGAAGCGCGCAATGGCCGGATGTTCATCCTGGTCGATGACGAAGACCGCGAGAATGAGGGCGATCTCGTCATCCCCGCGCAGATGGCGACACCCGATGCGATCAATTTCATGGCGACGCACGGGCGCGGGCTGATCTGTTTGTCGCTCAGCAAGGCGCGGGTCGATGCGCTTGGCCTCGAACTGATGAGCCGCGCCAATGGCACCCGCCACGAAACCGCCTTCACCACCTCGATCGAGGCGCGCGAAGGGGTGACGACGGGCATTTCCGCCGCCGACCGTGCGCGCACCATTTCGGTTGCGATCGATGCATCGAAGGGCAAGGGCGATATCGTGACACCGGGCCATGTCTTCCCGCTGGTCGCGCGCGAGGGCGGGGTGCTGGTGCGCGCCGGCCATACCGAAGCGGCTGTCGATGTCGCGCGGCTCGCCGGGCTCAATCCATCGGGCGTGATCTGCGAGATCATGAAGGACGACGGCACAATGGCGCGGATGGACGATCTTGTGTCGTTCGCGCGGCTGCATAACCTGAAAATGGGCACAATTCGCGACTTGATCGCCTATCGCCGCAAGCATGACCATCTTGTCGAGAAGCGCGCCGAGATGAGCTTCCACAGCCAATGGGGCGGCAGCTGGCAAGCAATGACCTTTTTCAACAAGGCCAGCGGCGACGAGACGATCGCGTTGGTCAAGGGCCGGATCGATCCCGATGCGCCCACGCTGGTTCGGATGCACACCGCTTCGTGGTTCGTCGACATGTTCGGTGAGGTATCCGAGCGATCGGGGCTGCTCTCACGCTCGATGGAAGCGATTGCCGAAGCCGGATCGGGCGTCATCGTCGTCATCAACCGGCCGATGAAGGACAGCGTGTCGCGCTTCATCCGGCTGCGCGCCGAGGGCAAGGGCGCGGGCGCGCCAGAGGTCGAGGAATTGCGCGATTACGGCGTCGGTGCGCAGATTCTGGCCGAACTTGGCGTGCAGGACATGATATTGCTGACCAATACCCACCACACGCTGGTGGGGCTGGACGGCTATGGCCTGAGCATTGTCGGCGAACGGCCAATCCCGGGAACGGGCGGCGAATAACAACATGTCCTTCCGGCCCCGGTCGGAGTGGATCGAGCAGGAATTGCAGATGGCCAAGATTCTCATCGTCGAAGCGCGCTTTTATGATCACCTCAACGATATGCTGCTCGACGGCGCGCGCGCAGCAATCGAATCAGCCGGCCACGCGCATGAAACGATTACCGTGCCCGGCGCGCTCGAAGTGCCCGGCGCGATCGCCTTTGCCGCCGAAACTGGCGGCTATGACGCCTTTGTCGGGCTTGGCGTCGTGATTCGCGGCGAAACCTATCATTTCGAAATCGTCGCCGGCGAAAGTGCACGCGGGCTGATGGCGCTCAGCATGGACGGCCTTGCCATCGGCAATGGCATCTTGACCGTTGAGAACGAAGCCCAGGCGCTGGCGCGCGCGCACCCCGCCGACAAGGACAAGGGCGGCGAAGCGGCCAAGGCAGCGCTGGCCATGATGGCGCTGAAGGCGCGCTTTGGCTGACGCAATGCGCAACCCGCCCCCGCCGCCACGCTATCGTATTTTTGAACGCGATCGGCGGCTGGTGGTGGTGGATAACTGGGCGGACGGGCAGCCTGAACGGCAGATGATGATACCCGTCCATAGGGAGCGCGCCAAAACAGCGCCCGGCAAGCTGGAACGCATCGCCTTTGACGGGCGCACCGCCTTCACCACGCACCGGTTCTATGATGTCAAGGGGCCGCGCACCCTCATCCTAGATCCCGGCAGCGTGACGACCGTCAATGGGATCAAGGTCGCGCTGGCCTGCGCCGCCGCCGTCATCGCGACCCTTGCTATGGTATCGCCCTTGTTGCTGTTGCCGCTGCTGTTCCTGACGAACCGCAAGCTTCGCGACGAAATTCGACGAGCATCGACCGCCTGGCTCGATAAATTCGGCCATCGCCCATCGTGAGGACTGAACAATGACTGGCCCAACATTGTTCACCGAACGCTTGATTCTCCGACCGGTCGCTGCAGCCGATCTCGAAAGCTGGATAAGCTTCCACGGGGATCAGCAGACGATGCGCTTTCTTGGCGGAGTCCAGCCGCGCTCGATCGCGTGGCGCGGGCTCTGCACGATGGCGGGCGCTTGGGATATTCGCGGTTTTTCGATGTTCTCGTTGGTCGAGCGCGAGACGGGACGCTGGATTGGTCGGGCCGGACCATGGTGCCCTGAAGGCTGGCCAGGCAACGAGATCGCCTGGGGGCTGACGCGCGAATTCGTCGGAAAGGGCTTCGCACATGAAGCTGCTGTTGCGTCGATCGATTACGCGATTGAGGTGCTCGGTTGGGATGAGGTTATCCACACGATCTCGCCCGATAACGCCCCATCGATTGCCCTTGCCCGCAAACTGGGCGCAACCAACCGGGGCCCGACGCGACTCCCGCCGCCGCATGACACCAACCCGATCGACGCCTGGGGGCAGTCGGCGGCCGAATGGCGCGCGCGGCGGGCAAGCCGCTAGAACAAGATTGGTATCGCTTGAATAACCCCACCCATTCGGGCTGAGCGAAGTCGAAGCCCAATCACAGCGCCTGGGCTTCGACTTAGCTCAGCCCGAACGGCATTGGGCGATATCGGCCAATATCGGCTACGCTGGCGTTTGCGCAAAGGCTTACTTATACTGATGTAAGTAACGACACCGGAGACCCCCATGGCGCTCGCCCATACCTTCAAGGCCAATCCGCATTGGCTGAAGCCGATCCCGCAAAGCGCGATCGGACATATTCCGGGCGAGGACGGGCTGCCTTTGGTCGGCAATACCTTCAAGATGCTGCGCGATCCGGTGGCGTTCGGGCGGCGGATGATTGCGACCTATGGCCCGGTGTTCCGCAACAACGCCTTTGGTGGGCCGCAGGTCAATATGGTTGGGCCGGACGCTAACGAACTGCTGCTGTTCGATCGCGACAAGCTGTTTTCGTCTGAACAAGGCTGGGGGCCGCTGCTCAATCTGCTGTTCCCGCGCGGGTTGATGCTGATGGATTTCGACAAGCATCGCGCGGATCGCAAGGTGATGGCGGTTGCCTTCAAGCCTGAACCGATGCGGCATTACGCACAGGCCCTGAATGAAGGCATTTCGCGGCAAGTAAGCAGTTGGGGCAACAAGCCAATAAAATTTTACGATGCAGTGAAGGAACTGACGCTTGATCTGGCGGCGGAGAGCTTTCTGGGGATGGATCTGGGGCCAGAGGCAACGCGGATCAACAAGGCGTTCGTCGATGAGGTACAGGCAAGCGTCGCGGCGATCCGTCTGCCTCTTCCTGGCACGATGATGACCAAAGGGGTGAAGGCGCGCAAATATCTGGTCGATTTCTTCTTGGCGGAGATTCCCAAACGGCGCGCCGGGACCGGACAGGATTTCTTTTCGCAATTCTGCCGCGCAACCGATGAGGACGGCAAGCCGCTGTCGGACATGGCGATTGCTGATCACATGAACTTTTTGATGATGGCAGCGCACGACACCATCACTTCCTCCGCTACCAGCCTGGTGATGCTGCTGGGCCGCAATCCCGAATGGCAGGAGAAATTGCGCGCCGAGATCGCCGAGCTGGGCCTGAACGATGATGCTGGCCTTGCCTTTGGGCAGCTTGACCGGCTGGAATTGACCGACTTCGCGTTCAAGGAAGCGCTGCGGCTGATCCCCCCGGTGCCCTCCTTGCCGAGGCGGGCGCTGAAGCCGTTCAGCTTTGGCGGCTATGATATTCCCGCCGGCGCTTTTTGCAGCATCGCGGTGGCCTATACCCACAAAATGCCCGAAATCTGGCCCGAACCCGAAAAATTCGACCCCATGCGCTTTTCGGCCGAGCAATCGAAGGGGCGACACAAATATGCCTGGGTGCCGTTCGGCGGCGGCGCACATATGTGCCTGGGGCTGCACTTCGCGACGATGCAGATCCGCATCCTGATGGTGCAGTTGCTGCGCCGCTACCGAATCGAACTGGACGAGGGCAGCGGCGCGGAATGGCAGCCCTGGCCGATTCCGCGGCCCAAGGATGGGCTGCCGCTGCGCTTTTTGCCTTTGTAGAATTTGGTTCGCGCGGAGGCGCGGAGACGCAGAGGGGCTGGGTCATTGGCGCGCAGCGCGCTTCTCAACAGGGGAATGAAAGACTGCGTCGCCTTTTGGGGAGGTGCAGGCTTTTCCTTCTCCGCGCCTCCGCGTCTCCGCGCGAACAAAACCTTCTTCTTCTCTGCGTCCCCTGCGCGAACCAAAAACCTATTCAGCGGCAACCGACTCCAGTGACGGGTAATCGATATATCCCTCAGGCCCCTGGCTATACCAGGTGCGGAAATTGCCCTCGTTGAGCGGCGCGCCGGTGCGTAGCCGCTCGGGCAGATCGGGATTGGCCAGAAAGGTGCGGCCAAAGCTGACGGCGTCCGCCACGCCGGAATCGATCACCGCCTGTGCCGCTTCGGCGGTGACATAATCCGAATTGACCACCAGCGGGCCAGCAAAGGCTTCCCGAATGACAGGCGACAGCCGGGGGACATCGGTGCGACCAAAAGTGCCGTCGGGGCCGGGTTCGCGCAATTCAAGAAAGCCGATGCCGATCTCGCTCAGGATCTTGGCGGCGGTCGTGAACAGCGGCGCCGGATCGCTATCATCAACGCCCTGCGAATCGCCGTTGGGCGACAGGCGAACCGAGGTACGATCCGCACCCGCGACCGACGCCACACGCTCAGTCACTTCACGCAGCAAGCGCGTGCGGTTCTCGATCGACCCGCCATAGATGTCGTCGCGGTGATTGGCGCCGTTGCGCAGGAACTGATCGATCAGATAGCCATTGGCGCTGTGAATCTGGACGCCATCAAAGCCGGCAGCCATCGCATTGCGCGTCGCGCGTTCATAATCGGCGATCACGCCGGGGATCTCCTCAAGGGTCAGCGGCCGGGCAACCTCAAAATCCTGGCGACCCTCATAAGTATGCGCCTGACCTGCGGTTGCGGTGGCCGACGACGAGACTGGCTGCTCGCCGATCACTGAACTGTGCACTTGCCGGCCCATATGCCAAAGCTGCGCAATGATCCGCCCGCCCGCTGCATGCACACGCGCGATCACTGGCTTCCAGGCATCGGTCTGCTCGTCGGTCCAAAGCCCCGGTGCGAACGGCCAGCCGAGCCCCTGACGGCTGATGCCGGTCGCTTCGGAAATGATCAGCCCTGCCGAGGCGCGCTGCGCATAATAATCGCCCATCACCGGCTGCGGGACATGGCCCTTGGTTGATCGACCCCGCGTCAGCGGTGCCATCAGGATGCGATTGGGCGCGGCAATGGCGCCAAGCTGGATAGGATCGAACAGGCTGGGCATGAAGGACTTCCCTGATTGAGCCCTTAAAAGGGCGACGGGACCGAGATAGAACGCTATGCGCCGCAATGCACCATCCTTGGTGCCCAAGAAAATCTAGCCCCCCCAAAAAACAAGCGATCATGGCCGAAGCTACCGCCCTTGTCCCGCCCGCCGCGCCCCCCGCTTCCGCGTTTGTGGCGCTGTTGATCGGCAATGTTGCGCTCGCCTTTGGCCCCTGGTTTGTCCGGATGGCCGATACCGGGCCGGTGGCATCGGCCTTCTGGCGGATCGCGCTCGCCGCGCCGGTGCTGGTCGCCGCCGCATGGGCAACCGGCTGGCGACCAGTGCAGATTTCGCGATCGATCTGGCTGGTGGTGTTCCTGTCGGGGATGTGCTTCGCCGCCGATCTCGCCAGTTGGCATATCGGCATTTTGCGCACCACGCTCGCCAATGCCACCTTGTTTGGCAATTCGACGATCCTGTTTTTCCCGATTTACGGCTTTCTGATCGCCCGCGCCCTGCCCAGCCGGAGCCAGGGCATTGCGCTGTTGCTGGCCGCGATCGGCGCGGCATTGCTGATGGGGCAATCCTATCGTCTTGATCCGCGCCATCTGGGTGGCGATCTTTTCTGTCTGCTGGCGGGAATTGTGTACACCGCCTATTTCGTGCTGATGGCGCGCGCGCGTGAAACAATGGCCCCCTTGGCCGCACTTGCGATGTCGACCATCGCAAGCATTGCCCCGCTGTTGATAGTTGCGATGCTGCTGGGCGAAAAAATCCTGCCCGATCATTGGGGCGTCCTGATCGGCCTGACCTTTTGCAGCCAGGTATTGGGTCAGGGGATGATGATCTACGCCCTCGGGAAATTATCGCCCCTGGTGATCGGCATCGGCCTGCTGATTCAACCGATCGTGGCAGCGGCGGTGGGCTGGATCGCCTATGGCGAACAATTGGGCCCAGCTGATCTGATCGGCGCGATCTTAGTGGCGATCGCGCTGGTGCTGGTGCGGCGGCCCGTGCCCGCGCCGCTTGGCTTGGCCCCGGCGAGCAGCTAATCAGCCCAATCTGGAGGAGATCACCCATGCCTGCCGCTGCTGCGACTGATGCAACCATCGACGAAATCCGCGCGACGCTTGCGCCGCTGATCGCCGATAATGCTGCTTTTGACGGCTGGACCAACGCCGCGCTTGATGCCGCTGCTGATGCGGCGGGGATCGATCCCGATATCGCCGCTTTGGCCTTTGGCGGCGGCGCCGTCGACATGATTGATGCCTGGTTCGCTGATGTTGACCGGCAAATGACCGAGGCGGTGCCCGCGGTTGCACTTGGCCGGATGAAGGTGCGCGCAAAGATTACCGCTTTGGTCGAAGCGCGACTGGCTGCAGTGGCCGATAATCGCGAATCACTGCGCCGGGCGATGGCGATTCTGGCGATGCCCCAAAATGTGGTACGGGCGGGCAAGCTTGGCTGGCGCAGTGTTGATACGATGTGGCGGCTCGCTGGCGATACTGCGACCGATTACAACCATTATACCAAGCGGGCGATCCTCGGTGGCGTCTATGCGGCCACCGTCACCGTCTTCCTCGACGATGAGAGCGAGGATTGGGCCGATACCCGCGCCTTCCTGGCCCGACGGATCGAGGGGATCATGCGCTTTGAAAAGGCCAAGGCCGGCTTCACCGCGCGCACGGTCAATCTGCCAAGCTTCAGTCGGTTTATCGGCCGGTTGCGCTATCCTGCGGTGTGATCGTCCCAGCACCCGCTGAACATCGGGATGCAATTGCCAGCGACAGTGGCGACGATTCCCGCCGATGTTTGGCGCGCGGTGAGGTGCAACACGCTTGGACGGCCCATCTCGGCCCCCTGGCGGGAGGTGAAACGAGCCTCCTCAACGCCATCGATCGATACCAGAAATGCCGCGAGCGCGGCGTTGGCGCTGCCGGTTGCGGGATCTTCGTAAGTCCCCGCCAGTGGCGCAAACATGCGGGCATGAATTTGGTCTGCGTTGCGTGCATAAATCAGCAGCGACAGCCTGTCGCCGCTGCCCGCCATCTGCGCGCGTGTTTCGCGGAACCGGGCGATGTCGGGCACGGCTTGCGCGATCCCGTCCGGCGTTACGGCGGCGGCGACAAAGTTCATGCCGACCGAAATCTCGGTTGGCGGGTGCGGGTCGCCGAGCACCGATTTCGTCGGCAATCCAAGACAGGCAGCGATGGCCGCCGGTTCAAGGATGGCAGCGGTCGTCAGCGGTTGTGGAGCCGCGATGCGGGCGCCCGTTACTCGTCCGGTCGCGCTGCGCTGGAGCGCCGCCTCGACCAGGCCGGCGGTCAGTTCGAGCTTCAGGCTCGCACCGCGATAATCGCGACGACGGGCGAGCACACAGGCCGTGCCAATGCTGGGATGGCCAGCAAACGGCATTTCCGCGCTGCGATTGAAGATACGGACTCGCGCATCATTGGCGGGATCACTCGGCGGCAGGACAAAGGCGGTCTCGCTGAGGTTGAGTTCGGCAGCGAGCGCCTGCATCGTCGCGCTGTCCATGCCCGATGCATCGCTGAAAACCGCGAGTGGATTGCCGCCGAAGCGCTGATCGGTAAAGACATCGACGGTTTCAAAATCGTAGCGCGGCATCATAATCTCCGTGATGACGCTTCGTTAATTCGCCAAGGAACGAAATGCAAGACGCCGACCTGTTTCGCATCTTGGGCAATCCGAGCCGACTAGCGATCCTGGGCTGGCTTAAAGACCCGCGCGCCCATTTCCTGCCGCAGGTCGATGGTGACCTGGTCGAGGACGGCGTGTGCGGACAACGAATCGCTGATAAACTCGGCATCAGTGCATCGACATTGAGCGAGCATATGCGCCAGCTGGTCGGCGCGGGGCTGGTAGCGCAAAAACGCATCAAGCAATGGACATTCTATAAGCGAAATGATGCCCGGCTGGCCGAAATCGCTGCCTTGGTCGCGACATTATAAGGCGGGTCGCCGCCAGGGGTTATTGATAATCAATCGCAATACGCCTATCTGCAAGCGATGCAGAGTCGCGTCAGCCTCGAACAGCTTGCCCTTCGTCAATGTGCGACAGTGGCGTCGGTCGATTGGGCGCGGTTGGCAGTGCCCGAAGCGCGCCGCCTGCGCGAACTTGGCTTTGACGAAGGCGTCGGTGTCGAAGTGCTGCACCGCGCGCGGCTGGGTGGCGGACCGATTGCGTGCCGGATCGGCCGAATGACAGTGGCGCTGCGGCGCGCGGTCGCTGGCGCTATCCAAGTCTCCCCGCTTCACCCCGCCGAATGACTCCTGCCCCGCTGGTCGCGCTGGTCGGCAATCCCAATGCCGGCAAAAGCGCCCTGTTCAACGCGCTGACCGGTGCGCGGCAAAAGGTCGGCAATTATCCTGGCGTCACGGTCGAACGGCATTCTGGGCGGCTCGCGCTGCCCGATGGCCGGCCGGTCGAGCTGGTCGATCTGCCCGGTGCCTATTCGTTGGATCCCGGCAGCCCCGACGAGCGCGTCACGCGCGACGTGGTGACCGGTGCACAAGCGGGTGAACGGTTGCCCGACGCGCTGATCGTGGTGGTCGATGCCGCCAATCTCGACAATCATCTGCGCTTTGCGCTGCAGTTGATCGCGCTCGGGCTGCCGGTGGTGGTTGCGCTCAACATGATCGATCTCGCCGAGCGTGACGGGTTGATGCTCGACGCGGCCGCCTTGTCACGGGAGCTCGGCGTGCCAGTGGTGCCGACGGTCGCGGTCAGAAAACGCGGGCTGGATGAGTTGAAGACACAGGTCGCCGCGATGGTCGATCACGGTCCGCTCATGCGCCTGCGCGCCAGTGACGGTAGCGTGCAGGAGGATATCGTCACGCTGCAACGCCGCGCGCGGACGATCGCGGTTGCAGCGACGATATCCGAAACCCCCACCCGCCGCTGGACCCACACGCTCGATTCGATTGCGCTGCACCCGGTTTGGGGGATGATCCTGCTGGCGACGATTTTGTTCCTGATGTTCCAGGCGGTGTTCAGCTGGGCGAAGGTGCCGGCCGATGCAATCGATGCCGGATTCAGCGCGCTCGGGGCAGCGATCACCGCGCGCTTCGGTGAGGGGTTCTTTCAGTCGCTGATCGTCGATGGCGCGATTGCGGGCGTGGGCGCGGTGCTCGTCTTCCTGCCGCAGATCATGATCCTGTTCTTCTTCATCCTGCTCTTGGAGGCGAGCGGCTATATGGTTCGCGCTGCCTTTCTGATGGACCGGGTGATGGCGAGTGTTGGCCTGTCGGGCCGCGCCTTCATTCCTTTGCTGTCGAGCTTTGCCTGCGCTGTCCCCGGCATCATGGCGACGCGGACGATCGAAGACGAGAAGGACCGGCTGACGACGATTCTAATTGCGCCGCTGATGACCTGCTCGGCGCGGTTGCCGGTCTATACGCTGATCATTGGCGCGCTGATCCCCAATACGCCGGTGCTGCCGTTTGTCGGGCTGCAGGGCGTGGTGATGTTCGGGCTCTATATCTTCGGCGTGATCGGCGCGTTCGTGGCGGCGCTGGTGCTGCGCAACACCGTGACCCAGGGCGCTTCATCGGGCTTCATGATGGAAATGCCCAAATATCAGATGCCGCGCGCGCGCGACATTGCGCAGGGGCTGTGGAGCCGAGTCGTCATCTTCCTGCGCCGCGCAGGCACGATCATCCTCTATTCAACGGTCGCGCTCTGGCTGTTGCTGAGCTTTCCCAAGCCGCCGGTCGGCAGCCCGATTTCGCCGGTCAATTATTCAATCGCTGGCCGCATCGCCAATGGCCTCGCGGTGGTGCTGAAGCCAATCGGTTTCGATCGTGACATCGCGCTGGCCTTGATCCCGGCGATGGCCGCGCGCGAGGTCGCGGTCGCAGCGCTCGGCACGGTCTATGCGATCGACAACCCAGACGCCGAATCAGGACAGAAAGCGCTTGCTGCCAATCTGAAGACGCACTGGTCGCTGCCGACCGCGCTTGCCTTCCTGATGTGGTTTGTCTTTGCCCCGCAATGCATCTCGACCATCGCCGTCACCCGGCGCGAAACCAATAGCTGGCGTTGGCCTGCCTTCATGGTTGGCTATCTGTTCGTGCTGGCTTACATCGCTGCTGGAGCGACCTATTGGGGCGCCATCGCACTCGGGCTTTAGGAACAAGAATATGGCGGGCAGCGTCAACAAGGTGATCATCGTCGGCAATCTGGGACGCGACCCGGAAAGCAAAACCTTCCAGAATGGCGGCAAGGTGGTGAACCTGCGCATCGCCACGTCGGACACGTGGAAGGACAAGAATAGCGGCGAGCGCAAGGAAGCGACCGAATGGCATTCGGTGGCGATCTTCAACGAAGGCCTGGCCAATGTCGCTGAGCGCTATCTGCGAAAGGGCTCGAAAGTCTATATCGAAGGCGCGCTCAAGACCCGCAAATGGCAGGATGCCAGCGGCAATGATCGTTATTCGACCGAAATCGTGCTCCAGGGTTTCAACTCGGTGCTGACAATGCTCGATGGTGCGCCGGGTGGCGGCGGCGGATCGGGCGGCGGATCAGGCGGCGGTGGCGGCGACTGGGATGGCGGCCGCGATGACTTTGGCGGCGGATCAAGTGCCCCCCGTGGCGGCGGTGGTGGCAATCGCGGTGGCGGTGGCGGCTTTGGCGGCGGCAACAGCGGCGGCGGCTTCCCCGATGATCTGGACGACGACGTGCCGTTCTAGAGTCTGATGACTTTGGATTGGACCAACCCAGACCCCGTTCACCCTGAGCGAAGTCGAAGGGCATGCGAAGCGCGTGGGCTTCGACTTCGCTCAGCCCGAACGGGTATGAGGTTGAAGCGACCTAACGTCATCACGCTCTAAGCGACCAGGCCCGCCAAACCAAGGGAGGGCCGGCCATTGCGCCGCGTCAGGTGCTGGTGCGCTCGATGATCCAATCGCCAATCACCAGTAGGTCCATCCTGGTGCGGAGGAAACAATCAAGCGCCTCGTGCGGCTCGCAGACCACCGGTTCATTTTCATTGAACGATGTGTTGAGCACCATCGGCACCCCGGTCATGTCGCAAAAAGCAGCGATCAGCCGATGGTAGCGGGGGTTGGTGGCGGCGTGAACCGTCTGCAATCGCCCGGAACCGTCGATATGCGTGACCGCCGGAATGCGCGCCCGTTTGTCTTCGCGAATCTGGAAGACCTGCATCATGAAGGGGACGGTATCGTCCTCCTCAAACCAATCGGCGACGCCCTCAGCAAGCACTGACGGTGCAAAGGGGCGAAAGCTCTCCCGACGCTTAATCTTCAGGTTGAGAATATCCTTCATGTCCGCCCGACGCGGATCGCCCAAAATGGAGCGATTCCCGAGGGCGCGGGGGCCCCATTCCATGCGACCCTGGAACCATCCGATCACCTTGCCGTCGGCAATCGCCGACGCCGTATGGTCGCAAAGTGCCGCCTCATCCTCGAAATGCGATATGGCGCATCCGGCCTCGGTGATCGCGGGCGCACGCTCGGTCAGTAGCGCGGTAATCGCCTCCACGGGTGCAGACGGTCCCCAATAGGCGTGGTCCATGACGAACGATCTGGCATTGCCGGCCGCATGCCAGTGCGCAAAGGCAGCACCAATCGCCCCGCCAGCATCGCCCGCCGCCGATTGGACATAAACGCGCGTATAGGCTGTCCGGCGCCGAATCTTGCCATTGGCGACAGAATTGTTGGCGCATCCGCCCGCAAGCGCGATTGACGTGGTACCGTGGCGCGGCTGGACGGTGTCGAGCAGGTGAAAAAACGCTTCCTCATAAATGGCCTGGACGGATCGCGCGAGATCGCGGTGCGACTGGCGCAGCTGTTCATCCTTGCCGCGCTGCGGGCCGAGCAACTCTTCAAGCGCCCCCGAAAACAAATCCCCGACCATGGGAATACCGCCACCCCATTGATAGGGAACGCCTTCCTTATGGTGGCGAAAATACCGCAAATTGAGCGCGAAACTGCCGTCATTTTTCAGCTTCACGATGTCGCGGAGCTTAGCGACCTGGGTAGGCGCGCCATAAGGGGCGAGGCCCATCACCTTATATTCGTCGCCATAATGCGGAAAACCGAGATACTGGGTCAGTGCCTGATAGAAAACGCCAAGCGAATGCGGGAAAAAGACGCGTCCTTCGATATCGATCTTGGACTCGCTCCCGCGCGCCCAGGCCGCACTGCTGAAATCGCCAAATCCATCGACCGAAATCACCGTCGCGTCGCGAAAGGGCGAAACATGGAAGGCGGAGGAAAGATGCGCCCGATGATGCTCGATCGGTGCCATCACGCCCTTGAAACCGGGGCCAACCTCATGCGCGAGAAAATCGGCGATGCTCGCGCGCTTGCCGCGATTGCGTAGGCGATCCAACACAAAGCCAGGATTGGGCCGGGTGCGGGCGACAAAAGCCAGCTTGCGCAGCATATTGGCGCGATTGTCCTGATTATAGGCGACCACATCAACATCGGCGAGCGTCACCCCGGCTTCGCGCAGGACATAGGCAATCGCCTGCGCCGGAAAGCCAGCCCAATGCTTGATCCGACGGAACCGCTCCTCCTCAGCGGCGGCAACCAGCTTGCCATCGCGGACCAGACAAGCCGAAGAATCACCATGAAAAGCGTTGAGGCCAAGAATAATCAAACGCTTTTCCTAAGTCAGGTCATGATGAGCAGGTGACTTTTCAGCGCCGCTAACATGATTGATTACAGGTCGATTATTATAGGATTGCGGCCGACAGCGTCAACGCACTGGCCAGGTCACGTGAAAGTGGCCCCGACAATGGAAAGTTCGGCGGTGGACCCAGCCATGGGGTCACGGTTTCAATGGCAGTATAATGACGCCCGGCTTAGCGCAGCCGGGCAATAGCCAGGCCGTCCGCTTTGGCGCGATCCTTGACCGATTCCTCGCTGCGGGTGAGCGCCTTGGCAATCGCCTTCAGCGCCATGCCCTTTTTCGCGAGCAAATGGAGCTTTTGGATCTCGTCCTGCGTCCAGGGCTGACGATGCCGTTCGAATCGTTCTGCCATGCCCTCTCCCGCTTTTGTCGCTTCATCCCTACATGACGCACATAGGGCCGGACATGATCTGCCGCTTCTTGATCATGATTCCCGCCCCCTGGCAAAAGCTATTCCGCTTCAGCCGCGATGACGAAGGTTCTGGCTTGGCCGTTTCCGCTTATCTCAATGCCCTGGGCACGGCGGTGCCATCGCATGATATCCATCAGGCGTTTATCGGCTGGGCCCGCGCACAGATCAGCGATCCGCGCCAGCGCAAGCTGTTCGATCGCATGGCGGCGCGCGCGGCGATCGGTCATCGCTGGTCAGTGCTACCGCGCGGCGTGGATGGCGGTTCGCCGGTCGATGCCGGTGGCTTTTATGATGTACCGGTGATGCCGGGAACCGGCGCGCGGATGGCAATTTATGCGGAAGCTGCCCCGCTGCTTGGGCTGTCCGCGATCGAAGCGCTGTCGCGGGAGATACCGATCACGGGCATCACCCATCTGGTCGTGGCCAGCTGCACTGGCTTTGTCGCGCCGGGCATCGACCAGATCATCGCTGCCCGGCTGGGGCTGGCCCCGTCGGTGGAGCGGCTGCTGATCGGGTTTATGGGCTGTTATGCCGCCGTCGCCGCGCTCCGCACCGCACGCCACATCGTTCGCTCCGAACCGGCGGCGCGCGTGCTGGTGTTGTGCGTTGAGCTATCGACCCTGCATTTGCAGGAAACCAGCGAGATCGAGCCCTTGCTGGCGATGCTGCAATTTGGCGACGGTGCTGCGGCAGCCTTGGTGACGGCGGACCCAATTGGGTTCGAGATCGGCCAGCCCTTTGCGACGACCCTGCCGCGATCAGTCGAATTGATCCGCTGGGACATTACCGATCAGGGTTTTGCCATGCATTTGTCTGGCGAAGTGCCGGCCCGGATTGCCGCCGGACTCGCCGATCCAGCATTCGCCCGGGCCGCCACTGGCGGCCGCGCCCCGGCGGAGATTGATGGCTGGGCGGTGCATGCCGGCGGACGATCGATCCTTGATGCGGTCGAACACGCGCTGGCGATTGATCCGGCGCGGCTGCTCGCCTCGCGGCAGGTGCTGGCAGACTATGGCAATATGTCGTCGGCAACATTGATGTTCGCGCTGGCTGGCCTGCTGAGCGGGCCAGCGATCGACGACGGCGTCGCGCTGGCATTCGGGCCCGGGCTGGCGGCGGAAGGCTTTGGCTTCAGGCGGGCGGCATGAGCAAACTCCGCCACCGCGCCATCGCTGAGGAGCTGATGGATGCTGACGATCTGACCGCCGAGACCTATGCGGCGGTGGTCAGCGATCTGGCGCGGGTGAACGCCGTGACGATGGCAGCGCGACCAACGCTGGCCTTTCTCAACCGGGCGACCAAGGGCCAGACTCGACTGAAACTGCTCGATGTCGGCTTTGGCGATGGCGATATGCTCCGCCGGATCGCTGGCTGGGCCGCGCGACGCGGCATCCAGGCAGAACTGGTCGGGGTGGATCTTAACCCACGCAGCGAGATGGCTGCGCGGGCGCATACCCCCGCCGGGTTGCCGATCCGCTATGTTACGGGCGATTATGCTGATCAGGCCGGTGGCGATTGGGACGTTGTGATCAGCAGCCTGGTCGCGCACCATATGACGCCACCGCAACTCGTCGCGTTTCTGCGCTTCATGGAAGCAGAGGCGCGGCGCGGCTGGTTCGTCAACGATCTTGAACGCCATGGTTTCGCCCATTGGGGTTTCCCGGTGCTGGCGACGCTGATGCGCTGGCACCCGATCGTCAAACATGATGGCACCTTGTCAATCGCGCGATCCTATCGCGCCGCCGAATGGCCGATCATCCTGAGAAACGCCGATATCGATTCCGCGACTGTCGCGCGCTATTTTCCGTTCAGATTATGCGTCGAACGCCAGCGCTGATCATCGGCGGCGGGCCGGCCGGGACCGCGACCGCGATCCTGCTCGCGCAGGCAAAGCTGCCGCACCTGCTGATCGAGCGCACCGCGACGACCGGCGACGCATTGTGCGGCGGCTTTCTCAGCTGGCGCTCGCTCGACTCACTGACGGCACTCGGCATCGATCCCGACACGTTGAACCGGGCGACCCTGACGACCGCGCGGCTGTTCGTGGGGGGCTCGGTCGCAAAGGCCGCCTTGCCACGCCCGGCGCGCGGTGTGTCGCGCCACCGGCTCGATAGCGTGATGATGGCGCAGGCGATCGGGCAGGGCGCCACTGTCGAACGCGGCGCAGACGCCCGCGCGATTGAGGGCGGCACGGTGCGCCTCAACGATGGCAGCGCGATGTCGGCAGCGGCGATCTTTCTCGCGACCGGCAAGCGCGATTTGCGCGGCCTCGCTCGCCCACCAGAGGCGCAACAGGCCGATCCGTCGCTCGGGCTGCGGGTGCGGCTCAGCGCGTCACCAACGCTGCACCGGCTGCTCGACGGCGCGATTGAGCTGCATCTGTTCGATCGCGGTTATGTCGGGATCAATCTGCAGGAGGATGGCAGTGGCAATCTTTGCCTGGCGGTGCATCGATCGCGATTGATCGAGGCGGGCGGTCCGGAGGCCCTGCTTCGCGCGCTGGCAGGCGAATCGTCTGCACTCGCTGACCGGCTCGCCTGGCGCGCGCCGGGGTCAATCGATGCGGTGGCTAATGTGCCCTATGGCTGGCGGATGCGAACGGGCAGTGTCGGCCTGTTTCGGCTCGGCGATCAGGCCGGCGTCATCCCGTCGCTGGCTGGCGAGGGGATGGGGATCGCCATCGCCAGCGGCATCCGTGCAGCCCAGGCCTATGCCCAGGGCGGGCCGGACGCCGCGCCCGGCTTTCAGCGACGACTGGCGCGCGATCTGGTGCGGCCTTTGGGGGTAGCCGGGCTGATCCGCGCTGCGGCCGAGCACCCGGCGGCCGCCCGCCACCTGATCGCGCTGGCGAAAAAGGCACCGATCATGATCGATATCGCCGCCCGGCTCACCCGGATCGCGCATTCCCCGATTGACGCGCCGCAGCCAGCATAAGATGCTGGTGGCCATGGACCATATCACGCTTTCCGAATCCGAATGGCGCAAGCAGCTGTCGCCTGAGGCCTATCACGTGCTGCGCGAGGCGGGCACCGAGCGCGCCTTTACCGGTCGGTATAACGACAACAAGGCTGACGGCATTTACCACTGCGGCGGCTGTGGGCTTGCGTTGTTCGACAGTGCCGACAAATATGATTCGGGATCAGGCTGGCCGAGCTTCAATCAACCTATCGCCGCGGCGCATGTCACCGAACACCGCGATACGAGCTATGGCATGATTCGAATCGAAGCATGCTGCGCGCGATGCGATGGCCATTTGGGTCATGTCTTCCCCGATGGCCCCCCGCCAACCGGCCTGCGTTACTGTATGAATTCGCTCTCGCTTGATTTTCGGGCGCGTGACGGTGGCGCGCCCCGCTGACCGCTTGTGAGTGGACAGGATAAGCGGTATTCCCCCGCTTCTTCATGGCAAACTGGTCCCTTTCCCGCATCCCGCCCATGTGGCGCCGCCGTTTTGTGCTGGCGGTGCAGATTTGCGGCGGGCTGTTTGCGCTGGGGCTGATCGGGCTGATCACCGCCGTTTATGTCGCCAAGGCGCAATTGCCGAGCTTTGACGAGCTGAAATCTTCCCCCAATGGCCAAACCATCCGGGTGCATGCCGCCGATGGCACGGTGATCGTTTCGCTGGGGCCAAGCTATGGCGACTGGCTGCCTTATGATCGCATCCCCGCCGTGATGCGCGATGCGACCGTATCGGTTGAGGATCGACGCTTCCGGTCGCATCCCGGCGTCGATCCGGTTGCCTTGCTGCGGATCACGCGCTTTGCCATCGTCAATCGCGGCAATGGACGGCGCTTGCAGGGTGCATCGACGATCACCCAGCAAGTCGCGCGGACGATCTTTCTGTCCAATCGCTATACCTTTGGCCGCAAGCTGCGCGAAATGGTGCTGGCGCTGGCGCTGGAGCGGCAATTCACCAAGGACCAGATCCTCGAACTATACCTCAACAAGGTCTATTTCGGCGGCGGCGCTTACGGCATCGATGCCGCATCGCGCCGGTTTTTCGGCCATGGGGCGGATCGTTTGAGCCTGTCCGAAGCCGCAGTGATTGCCGGCCTGGTCAAGGCGCCATCGCATTATTCCCCCACTGCCGATGCAGAGGCAGCGATTGGGCGGGCCGGGGTCGTCATCGGCATCATGCAGGAAACCGGCGCGATTACGGCCGAACAGGCCGCCGCAGCCGATCCGTCATCGGTCAAGCTCGCCCCCGAACCAAAGCAGAATAGCGTCCGCTACTTCACCGATTGGGCGCTGCCCCAGCTGGAAACGCTGATCGATGAAACGACCCGCCCGCTTGAAGTGTGGACCACGCTCGACCTTCCGATGCAGCGCGCCGCCGATGAAGCGATCCGCGGTGCCGCGCCAAAAAATGCGCAGGGCGCGCTGATCGCGCTCGATCGTGACGGCGCGGTACGATCGATGGTGGGCGGCAAGGATTATGTCGCCTCTATTTATAACCGATCGACCCAGGCGGTGCGCCAGCCGGGATCATCGTTCAAGCTGTTCGTCTATCTTGCCGCCCTGGAAGCCGGCCACCGCACCGAAGAGATGGTGACCGACGAACCCGTCACCATCAATGGCTGGAGCCCGCGCAACAGCTCAGGTCGCAACGCCGGCGACGTCACGTTGCGCACGGCCTTTGCTTATTCGATCAACACCGTTGCAGCTAAATTGGGCCAGGAAATCGGCTTTTCAACCATCGCGGACATGGCCCGACGCTTTGGTATCACCACGCCTGTGGATACCCATCCCGCGATGGTGCTGGGCACCGCCGATGTCCGGCTGATCGACATGACTCGCGCCTTTGCCTCGGTCGCGAACAAGGGTGTCGCGGTAACGCCCTATGGCATTACCAAGGTGACCGCCAATGGCGTGACCATCTATGCGCATGAAGTCGATCGTTCGCAGGTGCTGGTCGCGCCCAGCGTCGCGGCACAGATGACCGATCTGCTGCAGACCGCCGTCAATACCGGAACCGGCCGCGCCGCGCAGATCGGTCGTCCGGTCGCTGGCAAGACGGGCACGACGACATCGAACAAGGATGGCTGGTTCCTGGGCTTTTCGAGCGGGCTGACAACGGGCGTCTGGATGGGCCGTGACGATGCCCGCACCGTCCCCGGCCTGCAGGGCGGCACCGCCCCCGCGCGCGCTTTTGCTGCGTTCATGAAAGTCGCGGTTGCCCGCCGCCCGGTTGAACAGTTCGAAACCGCCGTCACCCTGCCAGAAGAGGGTTTGGCCTTTGATGAACAAAGCTATTTCGGTGCACCCGACAACGGCTTGTTCATTGATGCCGATGGCAATCCAGTCGACCCAGCGGACGCGCCGCCGCGCGATGGCAGCCTGGTCAATCCCGATGGCGGGCCGATTGACGACAATGGGGCGCCCGTCGATGAAGGCGATCGCCCGCCGGCTCAGCAGCTCGATCAGGCCTGGCTAGACCGTGTTCTTGGCCGATCATCCGGGCCACGCCCGGCGCAGCCTCCGGCACCCGCACCAACCCGAGCCCCACCGCCAGACCGGACTCAGGAGTCGCGACCCAACCAGTGAAGCGCGGCGCCGTGGCGGCGCAGCCAGATCCGCGCGGTTGCCGCATCCTCGCCGACCAACCGATCGACCAGCGCGTGAAAAGCGGGACTGTGGTTCATCTCAACACGGTGCGCCACTTCATGCGCCACCGTCGCTCGCCGCACCCGATCGGGCATCAGGATCAATCGCCAGCTATAGCGGATCACGCCGCTTGACGCGCAACTGCCCCAACGACCGCGCGGGTCACCAATCGCAACGCGGCTCACTGAAACACCCAGCCGCGCGGCAAATTCGTCGGTTTCGCGGGTGAGCAAAGCAAGCGCTTCACGCCGCAACCAGGTGGCGATCCGGCGCGGCAGCCCCTCGATCGGGCCGCCGCAATGAAGCGCGTCGTCAAGCCGGACAATCCGCCGGGGGGCAGCACCGTCCCAGCAAATCGTGACCATAGCATCGCCGATCGGCAGGATTGCGCCGGGCACAAAGGGGCGCGGCACCGGCAGTTTCGCGCACTGTTCAGCGATCCATTCGCCATGGTCCTCTGCCCAGCGTAACGCCGGGGCAAGTGCCGCGCGTTTCGGAATTGTCAGGCGGACCTTGCCGGTTGCAGGATCGACGCTCAACCGGGCCCGGCGCGCGCGCGGGTGGCGGACAACGTCAATCCCGCCGCTCATAATTCCTGATCGATCAGATGATGCTCTAGCTCGCCTGCATCATCTTCCGATATCGTCCGCCCGCGTACCGACATGCCGGCCCGGTGAATCGAATCGCGATCACCCGATACCAGATAATGCCAGGCTGGCAGCGGCAGGCCATCCTCACGCAGCCGATAGGCGCAGCTGCTCGGCAGCCAATCAATCTCCGCCAGCTTTGCAGGGGTCAACCGAACACATTCGGCGACATAGGCGTGGCGATGCTTGTAATTGGAACATTGGGCGGTGGTGCGATCGAGCAGCCGACACGAGACATTGGTGGGCAGCAGCTCACCCGTCTCCTCATCCTCCAGCTTGTGGACGCAGCATTTGCCGCAGCCGTCGCACAGCGCCTCCCACTGGGCACGATCAAGCTTGTGCAGCGGGGTATCTTCCCAGAATTTGCCCGTCATCGTGCCCATCGCTCAATATCGGCGACCATATCAGCCGGGGTCTTGTCCTGCGGCAACAGCGCAAGCGGCTTGCCGTCAGGACTGAACAAATAGGCCTGGCGGCTGTGATTGACGATGTACCCGCCATCGGGCCGCTTCGCCTCGGCCTGGGAATAGATCGCGAATTCATCCTTCACGGCCTTGATCTCGGCGGGGCTGCCGGTGAGCCCGACCAACCGGGGATGAAAGGCGGTGACGAATTGCTTCAAGACCGCCGGCGTATCGCGCTCTGGATCGACGGTAATGAAGATCGGTACGATGCGCGCCGCCAGCGCTGGATTGCTCTTTTCCAGGCTGTGCATGGCAAGCGCGATATTCTGCACATCAACCGGGCACACATCGGGGCAATAGGTATAGCCGAAATAGATGATCCGATATTGGCCAGCGAAGTCGCGATCACTCACGCTTTTGCCATCTTGATTGGTCAGCATGAACGGCCCGCCGATCCGGGCACCGGCAAGCGGTGGCTGGGCATTTTGCGCTGCGGGCTTTGTCGGCGAACAAGCAGCCAGCACCCCGGCAAACAACAGGAGGGAGATTAGACGCAATTTCTCGTTCATGGCGGAGCCAGCCATGATCTGTTATCAGGCGGGGTGCAAGTGGTGCAGCGCACCATGACAAAGGCAACAGGGATTTGATGCAATCATGATGGCAATGGTTCGGTTGGCGGCGCTGGCGATGCTTGTGATGATGTCCGGCGTTGCGCTGGTTAGCCCAGCGGCGGCGCAGTTATCGCAATCACCGGGGTCTAAATTCCTGTCAGCGGTGAAGGAAGAAAAGAATAACGAAGTGGTTGCAGCCCTGAGCGTTGGCGGCGCGACGGTCGTCAACACCCGCGATTTTTCTAGCCGCGAAACCGCCCTCCATATCGTCGCCAAGCGCGGTAACCTGCTGTACACGCGATTTTTGCTGCAAAAGGGTGCTGACCCGAATTTGCGCGACATTAAGGGCAATACCCCGCTGATGGTTGCCGTTAGCGGTGGCTTTGCCGATTTGATTGCACCGCTTGTTGCCGCCAAGACCAATGTGAATCAGGGCAATGATAGCGGTGAAACCCCGTTAATCCGTGCCGTGCAGCGCCGCGACCTGGCCATGGTCCGCGAATTGATCGCGGCGGGTGCAGATCCGGATCAGGCCGATTCGCTCGCGGGGAAATCAGCCCGCGCCTATGCCGATGAGGATACCCGCACGCCGGCGTTGGCCCGGCTGTTCGTCGACATTCCCAAGCGCCAACGCCGCGCTGTTTCCGGGCCGACCCTATAGCGGCAACGCTGGCCCGGTGATGATCCGGGCAACCTCGCCAAAATCATGCGCGATGTCGTGAACACCGATCTGACGCAGGACCCGTTCATGATCGCGCGCGCAGTGCATGCCCGCGCATAGCCCGATGACATGCGCCCCAGACGCCACAGCGGCAGTGGCACCAACTGGCGAATCCTCAAGAATAACGCAGTGCTCGATCGCCACGCCAAGCGCGCTGGCCGCGTGGAGATACAGATCGGGCGCAGGCTTGCCACGGCTGACATGTTCCCGGCCGCTGAAGATCATCGCGCCGAAATCATCGCGCAGCCCGATATGCTCCAAATGGCGGCTGATCCAGCGGGTCGAACTCGACGACGCGATCGCGCGCGGCAAATGAGCGGGCAGTGACTGAACAAAGCCGATTGCACCCGCGACCGGATCAATCCCCTCTGCCATGACGCGCGCATCCTCGGCCGCGCGGGCGGCGTGAAAATCGTCGGGCAACGACCTGCCGATCCATTTTTCCACAGCGGCATGAAAGTCCTGGTCTGCCAGTCCCATGAACTGGGCCATGGATTGCTCAACCGTTGTCGGATGCCCGGCGCGGCTCAAATAATCGGCGATCTGGCGATTGCCGACATATTCGCTGTCGATCAGCACGCCGTCAAAATCGAAGATGATACCGGCGAATTTCATCCACGTTCCCCAAACAGCGCACTGCCAACGCGGATATGCGTGGCCCCGATCGTAATTGCCGTTTCATAATCGCTCGACATGCCCATGCTGAGCCCGGCAAGCCCATGATCGCGCGCCAGTTTGGCGAGCAGGGCGAAATAGGGCGCGGGTTCGATCATCGCCGGGGGAATGCACATCAACCCCGCCACCGGCAGTTCAGCCGCGCGCGCCTGTGCAATGAGCGCGGCGAGCGCGGCGGTTGGTACCCCGCCCTTTTGCGGCTCATCCCCGATATTAACCTGCAGGAAGCACGCCGGGCGTCGGCCCGATTTGTCCATCGCGCGTGCCAAAGCCGTTACCAGCGAAACCCGGTCGACCGAATGAATCGCATCGAACAGCGCCACGGCCGCCTCTGCCTTGTTCGATTGCAGCTGGCCAATCAAATGCAGCGCAAGCCCGGGCGTCTCTTCGCATAAGGCTGGCCATTTTTGTTCAGCTTCCTGGACCCGATTTTCGCCAAAGACGCGTTGGCCAGCTGCAATGAGCGGGCGCACCGCATCAGCAGGATGCGTCTTTGATACCGCGATCAACATGGTCGCGTCGGTGGGTCGCCCGGCCTGCGCCGCGGCGCTCGCCATCGCGGCGCAGATCTGGGCAAGGCGGTGGTTGGGGTCGCTGTCGTGCATCGCCGTGCTATAGTCAGGGTGATGCGCACCCGTCACCCCAAGATTCCCACCCAATGGCTGATGACGGATGAGCGGATGGCGGATGGCCTTTGGGCGGCGCTTGACCGGGTGCCGCGGGGCGGCGGCATCATCTTTCGGCATTACAGCCTGGATCGTCAGGCGCGCCGGGCATTGTTCGACGATGTACGCCGAATTGCGCGGCGGCGGCGGCTGACCTTATTGGTGGCCGGGAATGACGGATGGGGCTGGGGTAGCGATGGCACGCACGGACGATCGGCGCGGCAACGTCACGGGATCAAAAGCTGGCCCGCCCATAATGCTCGGGAAATCATCGCCGGGCGGCGCGCGGGTGCCGATATGATCCTGGTCTCGCCGATTTTTGCCACCCGGTCGCATCCGGGCGCTGCGCATCTGGGGATTGTGCGCGCCGCCGCGCTCGCAAAGCTTGCGCCGGGCCGCGCCATTGCGCTGGGTGGTGTAGGACACCGCCAGGCAAGACGTCTGGCACAAGCAGGATTTCAGGGTTGGGCCGCAATCGACGCGTGGCAATCAATCGAGAAAAACGCCTAACGGCTTAGAAGCGCAGCGCCGTGCCGATATACACAGCCTGACTATCGCGCCGGTTATCAGTCAGCCGTTCAAGCCGGTTATTATTTTCGCGCTTGTACCGCAGGCCAGCCGTCAGATCGATCTGGCGCGACAGCGAATAAGAGCCGCCAACGTCAATCGCCATGCTGGGATCATCCGACACCAGCTTGGGCGAGTCGGCAAGCGGGCGATCAGCCGTCGCCCTGATCCGCGCCGATGCGCGCGTACCGGTATAGCTGAGGCCCAACCCCACTGATTCGCGGCTACCCGGTACCCCGCCTAAATCAATCCGCGCGACATCACCTGACAGGGCAAACCGCTTCCACCCCACCGAAACGCCAAGATTATAAGCGATTGGCACCAGGCCAATACTCGAATCAGGCGTAAGCTCGACAGCGCCGACGCGCTGAGACTGACGCGAGGCAAGCGACGTGCGCGCGCGCACTGCGACGGTCACCGGGCGGCTGCTATTGCGGCGCGATTCGGAGGGCGTGAAGCGGAAATCGCGTTCATCCAGGCCACTGCGCGCCAACAGCGCGGCAAGTTTTGGATCGGCGGACGCCGGCGTAAAGGTGGAAATGCTGCGGCTTGTCAGCGCAGGATCGCTCGGCGACAGGCGATAGCCCGAATCCGGCGCGCCGAACGCTGGCGCAACCACACCGGCGACGATAAGCGCCCCCAGCAGCTGTGCAGCGATGATTCGACGCTTGATCACAAAAACCCCTTCACGCTCCATATAGCGGGTATCATGTTTCTAACCAGCCATGCCACAGGCGGAAATCACTTTATGGAGAGAGTGTTGCATGTTGCCCACAACTTTGCCTGGCGCGCTGCCGCACGGCCCGTGCTTGCGGCTGGCGCGATACCATCTATAGATGCCGTCCAGACCCATTTTATTCGTCCAGGGAATAGCCGATGACCCGCCTGTTGCGCACCGCGATTGTGGTTTCGCTCGTCCTGCCGCTCGTCGCATGCGGCGGCGGCAAGGACCGCCCCCGTACTGATCTTGCCGCCTCGCAAGTCACCACGATTGGCGTCAACAGCTATTTGTGGCGCGCCTCGCTCGACACGATCAGCTTCATGCCACTGCTGCAAACCGATTCAAATGGCGGCGTGATCGTTAGCGACTGGTATGCCAATCCAGCCTCCCCCGCCGAACGCATGAAGGTGACGATTTCGATCCTTGATCAGGATCTGCGCGCCGATGCGCTGCGCGTCGCGGTGCTGCGCCAAATCAACCGCAATGGCCAATGGGTCGATGCGCCGGTGCGCGCGGCAACCGCGCAGAAACTGGAAGACATCATCCTGACGCGGGCACGCGACCTGCGGCGCGCCGCCATCTCCGGCTAAAGGAACGATCATGGCGTCGCGCTTCAACGCGCTGAAGGCGGACGCGGCCTGGCAAGCGGTCTGGGATGAACGCCAGACCTTCGCCGTCAAGGCCGGGGCCGCAGCGGGCGACGATCATCGTCCGCGCTCTTATGTGCTTGAGATGTTTCCCTATCCGTCAGGGCGCATCCATATGGGGCATGTCCGCAATTACACGATGGGCGATGTCCTGGCGCGCTACCGCCGAATGATCGGCCATGATGTGCTCCATCCCATGGGGTGGGACGCGTTTGGCATGCCCGCCGAAAATGCCGCGATGGAAAAGGGCGTCCACCCCGGCGATTGGACCCGCGCCAACATCGCCAACATGAAACGTCAGCTCAAGCAATTGGGCTTCGCGCTTGATTGGTCGCGCGAGCTGTCGACCTGTGAGCCCGATTATTATGGGCATGAACAGGCGCTGTTCCTTGATCTGTTCGCAGCCGGGCTGGTCTATCGGCGGGAATCGGCGGTCAACTGGGATCCGGTCGACATGACCGTGCTCGCCAATGAGCAGGTGATTGACGGGCGCGGCTGGCGGTCGGGCGCCTTGGTCGAGCGCCGCAAACTCAGCCAATGGTTTTTGAAGATCACCGATTTTGCCGACGAGCTGCTCGACGGTCTCGGCACGCTTGATGCCTGGCCCGACAAGGTCAAGCTGATGCAGGAAAACTGGATCGGCCGCAGCCAGGGGCTGGCCTTTCGCTTCGCCTTGTCCAATGGCGATGCGGTCGAAGTGTTCACCACCCGGCCCGACACGATTTTCGGCGCGAGCTTTGTTGCCGTCGCCGCCGATCACCCGATCGCCCAGGCCGCCGCACAACAAGACCCGCAAGCCGCCGCCTTTATCGAGCGGTGCCGGTTGGGCGGCACCACTGCGGCGGAGATTGAAACCCAGGAAAAGCTGGGCTTCGATACCGGGCTGACGGCGACGCATCCCTTTGATCCAACGTGGCAATTGCCGGTTTACATCGCCAATTTCGTGCTGATGGATTATGGCAGCGGCGCGGTTTTCGGCGTGCCCGCGCATGATCAGCGCGATCTCGATTTCGCGCGCAAATATGCACTGCCCGTCACCCGCGTCGTCTCCGACGGCGATCAGGACTCACCGATATTTGCCGGCGACACCGCCTATACCGGTCCCGGCACGCTGGTAAATTCGCATTTCCTCGACGGCATGGATATCGAGGATGCCAAGCGCACCGTGATCCAGCGCGCCGAGGGTGAAGGCTGGGGCACCGGGCGCACGATCTTCCGCCTGCGCGACTGGGGCGTCAGCCGCCAGCGTTATTGGGGCACCCCCATCCCGATCATCCATTGCGATGCCTGCGGTGCGGTGCCGGTGCCGCGCGATCAGCTGCCGGTCGTGCTGCCCGACGATGTCAGCTTCGACATTCCCGGCAACCCGCTCGATCGCCATCCAAGCTGGAAGCATGTTGCCTGCCCCAGTTGTGGTGCCGCCGCCCGGCGCGAGACCGATACACTGGACACCTTCGTCAATTCATCCTGGTATTTCATCCGCTTCGCCAGCCAGCCAAGCGACAAGCCGTTCGACAAGGCAGAGGCAGAGGCCTGGCTGCCGGTTGGCCAATATATTGGCGGTGTCGAGCATGCGATCCTCCACCTGCTCTATGCCCGCTTCTGGACGCGCGCGCTCAACCATATCGGCCAGCTCAATGTCGTGGAGCCCTTTGCCGGGCTGTTCACGCAAGGCATGGTGACGCACGAAACCTATAAGTCCGCCGAAGGACTTTGGCTTTCGCCCGAGGATGTCATTGCAGCGGATGGCGGACTGGTCACGCGCGACGGCGGCGCGCCCGTCACCGTCGGCCGCGTCGAGAAAATGTCCAAATCCAAGAAGAATACCGTCGATCCCGAGCCGATCGTCGCGCAATATGGCGCGGACGCGGTGCGCTGGTTCATGCTGTCGGACAGCCCGCCCGAACGCGATCTGCCCTGGAGTGAATCGGGGATTGAAGGCGCATGGCGCTATGTCCAGCGGCTCTGGCGGCTGTTGCAATCGGAAAGCGGCGGCGACGGCCGCGATGTCGCGCTTGATCGCAAGCTGCACCAGACAATCGCGGGCGTGGCGGGCGATATCGAGGCGCTCAGCTTCAACAAGGCGGTGGCGCGGCTGTATGAACTGACCAATGCGATTGATCGCGCTGCGCCATCGGCGTCGCGCACCGACGCCATTCAGGGGCTGCTGAAATTAGTGTCGCCAATGGTGCCGCATATCGCCGAGGAAGCCTGGGCGGCGATGGGCGGCGAAGGCCTGATTGCCGATGCGGCATGGCCAGTCGTTGACCCGGCCTTGCTGGTGGTGGATGAGGTAACAATCGCCATCCAGATCAACGGCAAGCTCCGCGATACGCAAATTGTCGCCAAGGGCATGTCACGCGAAGCGGTAGAGGCAATGGCGATGGCCAATCCGCATGTGCAGCGGATCTTGGCAGGTGCCACACCGAAAAAGGTAATCGTCGTGCCTGATCGATTAGTGAACCTCGTCGCATGAGGCGGCTGCTCACCCCGGCATTACTGCTGGCGCTGCTCGCGGTACCAATGGCGGGCTGTGGCCTGCGCCCGCTTTATGCTGGCGGCGGCGGCGGGCGGGTTGCGGTGGCATTATCGCAGGTTGAAGTCGCGCCGATCGCGGGCAAAGCAGGCTATCTGGTCGGCAACGCCATTCGCGATCGGCTGGTCAGCAACAAGGGCAATCCGCCGCTCTATCGCCTTGAAATCAAGCTGGATGACAAGATTATCGGGCTGGGCGTGCGCAGCGACGACACGATCACCCGCGAACGCCGCACGCTGCGCGCGCGTTATCAGCTGATCGATCTGGCCAATGGTGCGGTGCTGCTTGATGCGACCGCTGGGTCTGATGCCGGTGTTGACGTCGTCGGTTCCGAATATGCGACAATTGCGGCAGAGGATACCGCGCTGGAGCGGCTTTCGGCGATCGTCGCCGACCAGATTGTCGCTCGCATGGCGCTATATGCAGAACGGACGAGCCAAGCCGGATCGTGAAGGCGACCGCCAACCAACTGCGTCAAGCGCTGGACAGCGCCAATCCGGCGATCCGTTTCTATCTGCTGCACGGACCCGATGAATCGGGCGCGCGCGATCTTGCGCTGCGGCTGGCGCGCGCGATGGGGACAGATGCCGAGCGAGTCGATCTGGACGGCGCCAGCCTGAAGGCCGATCCCGGCCGCCTCGCCGCCGAAGCCGCCTCACTCTCGCTGTTCGGGGGCGCCCGGCATATCCGGGTGACCGCGCTTGGCGAGGAAAGCCTTGATGCCGTGGCGATGTTGCTCAGCGCGGCGCGCGCAGGGAATCCGGTGGTCGCGATCGCCCCAACGCTGAAGACCGCCGGCAAGGTCGTCAAACTCGCCTTGGCTGCGGATAACGCGCTGAGCTTTGCCTGTTACCCGCCCGAAGCGGCCGATGCTGACCGCCTTGCCGCCGCCATCGCCAGCGAACATGGGCTGCGCACAACCGGTGGCACCGCCAGCCGCCTGTTTGCCGCCAGCGGGGGCGATCGCGCGGTGTTGACGCGCGAAATTGAAAAGCTGGCGCTTTATCTCGACGCCGCGCCCGAACGTCCGGCAACGCTCGACGATGCCGCGATCGACGCGGTCGGTGCCGATTTGGGGGAAGCCGAAATGGCCCTCGCCATCGAAGCCGCCATTGGCGGCGATGCGGCACGATTGGGCAGCGAGCTCGCGCGCCTCAATGAAGCAGGGGTGTCGATGGTGCCCTTGGTGCGCGGCTTGGTGCGTCGGCTGATGACGCTTTCAGAATTACAGGCAGAGGTGGCTGCCGGCGCATCAATCGCCAGCGTGATTGAGGGGCCACGCGTCTTCTTCAAGGAAAAGGCCGCAACCGGTCGCGCGCTCCGCCACTGGACGCCGCAACGCCTGAGCGGGGCGATTGACCATTTGCGCCAGGCCGAACGTGGCATGATGGGCGCCGCAACCGCCGGCAGCATCATTGCCGAAGCAGCCTGTCTCGCTGTGGCGCGCGCAGGGCGATCCGCGCGTTAGAGTTTGATAACTTTGGTTTTGACCAACCGAAACTCCGTTCGCCCTGAGCGAAGTCGAAGAGCATGCGAAGCGCTTGGGCTTCGACTTCGCTCAGCCCGAACGGGTATAACGCTGAAGCGACTAACGTCATCACGCGTTAGAGCTTGTCGCCGCTCAGCCTCTGGCAAATCATGTCGAGTTGATCGAGCGTCGAATAGCCAAGCGTCAGCGTGCCGCCCTTTGCGCTGAATGCGATCCGGACGGACAAGCCGAGCAGATCGGCGAGCTGATTTTCCAGCGCGGCAATATCGTGATTGGGCCCTTGATCAGCTGATCGGTCTCCTCGACCCGTCGCCGGCTTGGCGGCACGGGCCAGCTTTTCGGTTTCGCGCACCGATAATTGCTTCGCGATCACGTCGCGCGCCAGGGCTTCGACATTCGCTGCCCCGATCATCGCGCGGGCATGGCCCATGCTCAGCTGGCCTTCGACGACCAGCGTCTGGACCGGCGCGGGAAGTTCAAGCAAGCGCATCAGATTGGCGACATGGCTGCGCGACTTATGGACGATCTTGGCCAGCGCTTCCTGGGTATGGCCATAATCGCCCACCAGCCGGGCATAGGCTTCCGCCTCTTCGATGGCGTTCAGATCCTGGCGCTGGATGTTCTCGACAAGCGCCACTTCGAGTGTCTCGGCGTCGTCGAAATCACGAATGATCACAGGGACTTCATGGAGCCTCGCGCGCTGGGCCGCACGCCAGCGCCGCTCCCCGGCGACGATTTGAAATCCCTTGCCCAGCGGGCGGACGACGATCGGCTGGATCAGCCCGCGCGCGGCGATGGAATTGGCAAGCTCGTCAAGCGCTGCTTCGTCAAAGCGGCGGCGCGGCTGACCGGGGTGCGGGGTCAGTGAACCAACCGGCAACATCCGCAGACCAGGTGTGGTCACAGCACCGGGGGCGACGGGCTCTTCGCGTTGGATATCGCCCATCAATGCGCTCAGCCCACGGCCGAGGCCAGGCCGCGCCTTGCGCATGGACGGCACGGTTGCAGTAGTGGCTTCCTCGGTCATGCGGCTTGGGCATCCCTGGGTGCAGGCTTGGGCAAGCGCGCGATCAATTCGCGGGCGAGCGCAATATACGCTTCCGAGCCCGGGCAGCGGTGATCATAGATCAGGGCGGGCAGTCCGTGGCTGGGGGCTTCCGACAAGCGGACATTGCGGGGAATGACCGTATCGAAAACAACCTTCCCCAATACCGCGCGGACATCTTCAGAAACCTGCTCGGTCAGGCGGTTACGGCGATCATACATGGTGAGGGCAACACCCAGGATCGACAAGCCGGGATTGAAACGCGTGCGGATCCGCTCGACGGTGTTGAGCAGCTGGCTTAACCCCTCAAGCGCGAAAAATTCGCATTGCAGTGGCACCAGCAATGAATCCGCGGCGACCATTGCATTCATCGTCAGCAACCCAAGCGATGGCGGGCAATCAATCAGCACGACATCCCAACGATCGCCCGCGCGCGAAAACACCTTGTCGAGCCGGTGGGTGCGTTCATCAAATTCAACGAGCTCGATTTCCGCGCCCGAAAGATCGACGGTTGCGGGGACGATATCAAGATTGGGCACGCGGGTGGCGATGTAGCTGTCCTCGAGCGCAGCCTCCCCGATCAACAGATCATAGGAAGAGCGGTCTCGATCAGCGCGGTTAATGCCCAGGCCGGTCGAACAATTGCCCTGCGGATCAAGGTCAATCAGCAGAACATGCATCCCCGTCGCCGCCAGCGCAGTGCCGAGATTAATCGCGGTCGTCGTCTTGCCGACGCCACCCTTCTGATTCGCAATCGCAATGCATTTCATCGGCGGGCGATACCCTTTGCAGTGATGATCAGCGAGCTTGGTTCGGTAATGCTCTGTTCCACGTGAAACGATCCATGCCACGTCCGGCGGGCAGCTTCCACCTCTTCCGACGCGCGCGGCCCTTTTGGCAACAACCAGAGTGTCTTTGTTGTGGACAAATGCGCGCCTGACGCCAGCAATTCAGGGAGTGCGGCAACCGCGCGCGCGGAAATAACCGCACCAGCGCCGCGATATTGCTCTGCACGCGCCGTGACGACGGTCACTTGATTGCTTAGGCCCAGGGTATCAACCGCCGCTTCCAGAAACAGCGCCCGCTTGCGGCGGGGCTCGATCAAGGTCACAGGCCGGTCGCTCAACACCGCCACCACAAGCCCCGGAAAACCAGCGCCGCTGCCGATATCAATCCATGGACCTGGGTGTTTGGCGGCGAGCGGAATCAACTGGGCCGAATCGACAATATGGCGGGTCCACAACGCATCAAGGCTCGATGCCGAAACAAGATTCTGTATGCCAGCTTCCGCCGTGATCAGCTCGGCAAAGCTCGCAAGCGATGTTTCACGTGAAACATCAAAATGCGTTCGGACCCAATCCCTGGCATCGTCTTCGGTCATGCCGCGATCCGCCGGGCATGCAGCAATATCGCCGACAAGGCGGCGGGCGTAATCCCGCGTATCCGCCCCGCCGCTGCCAGTGACGCGGGCGCCGCCACCGTCAACCGCTCGACCATCTCGATCGACAGCCCAGGAATAGCGGCGAAATCCAGCGATCGCGGGAGCATCATCGATTCATCCCGCCGCAGCTGTGCAATCTCACTATCCTGCCGCTCTAGATAAGGCGCGTAGCGAGCATCTTCGACAATTTCTGCTACCAGCGCAGGATCGAAACAGGCTGAAACAGCAGGGGCCACCTGCGCTATTGTAACGCCCGGAAACCGCAACCAGTCATAGGCGGATCGCTGCGCCCCATCATCGACAATCGCCGCGCCGCGCGCGATGAGCATTCTGCTTGGGAGCACTTCCTGAAGCGCCAGCCCGATCTCCGACCGCGCAGCCTCGCGCGCGGCGACATGAGCACGACGCAAAGGCCCCAAGCTCCCAGCTGCGGCCGCGATCCCACCGAGCCGTGTCTCGGCATTATCCGCCCGCAACCGCAGGCGATATTCAGCCCGCGCCGTCAGCATGCGATAGGGCTCGGTAATGCCATGAAGGACCAGATCATCAATCATGACGCCAAGATAGCTGCTCGCCCGATCAAGAATGACCGCCGAAGCCCCAAGTGCATGACCAGCGGCATTAAGCCCGGCCAGTAACCCCTGCCCCGCCGCTTCCTCATACCCCGTCGTGCCATTGATCTGGCCGCAGCAAAATAGCCCCGGCAGCGCCCTGAGCTCGAGCGAGGGATCAAGCGCACGCGGATCGATATGGTCATATTCGACGGCATAGCCGGGCGTCGCGATCTCGGCCTGCTCAAGCCCGGCGATGGACTGGATCATCCTGTGCTGCACGTCGGCTGGCAATGATGTTGAAATGCCGTTGGGATAGACCAAGTGATCATCAATACCCTCTGGCTCCAGGAATATTTGATGACCATCACGATCGCCAAAGCGGTGGATCTTGTCCTCGATTGAGGGGCAATAGCGCGGACCCGCTGCCCCGATCGCTCCGCTAAACAAGGGAGAGCGATCAAGTGCGCCACGGACAATGTCGTGGGTCGTGGCATTGGTCCGGGTGATGGCGCAGAATAGCTGTGGCAATTGGCGCGTGCCGCTCATCGGCGACATGGTCCAGCCTTCGGAATCCGACGGCTGCTCATCGAGCACCGCCCAGTTGATCGTCCGCCCATCCAGCCGCGGCGGCGTTCCCGTCTTTAGCCGCGCCATTGGGAGATCGAGCCCACGCAGCTGCTCCCCCAGCGTCGTCGCAGCGCGCTCGCCCCAGCGACCGCCCTCATCCCGGCTTTCCCCGCAAAACAGGCGGCCACCCAGAAAGGTCCCCGTTGCGAGCACAACCGCCCGCGCCGTCAGCTCACGACCATCCGCCAGTACAACGCCGTGAAGCCTCCCGCCGGTAACGCGCAAAGCAGCGGCCTCTCCAGGGACGATTTCAAGCTTATCCTGGTCCGCCAGCATCTGCTGGATCGCCTGCGCATAAAGTCGACGATCGGCCTGGACTCGTGGTCCCTGAACCGCTGTCCCCTTGCTGCGATTCAGCATCCGGTAATGGATACCGGCAGCATCGGTCGCCCGCGCGATGAGCCCGTCAAAGGCATCAACCTCGCGCACCAAATGGCCTTTGCCGAGCCCACCAATCGCTGGATTGCAGGACATCGCGCCAATCCGCGCGGGATCAAAGCTGACTAATGCGGTACGTGCGCCTCTTCGCGCAGCGGCGGCCGCTGCTTCGGTGCCCGCATGGCCCCCACCCACCACGATGACATCATAATCCATAGGCTATGTCCGCTAAGTGGTGCGGGCGCGCGAGTCAAAAGCGTTCCACGTGAAACATCACTTGCCGATGCAGAATCGCCCGAACAGCGCATCAAGCATCGCTTCAACATGGGTAGCGCCGGTAATCTGGTCGAGCGCCAACCGCGCACGGCGAAGCTGCTCAGCGATGATGAGCAAGTCGTCCGCCCTTGCTGCCTGGACAAGCGCCTCATGGCAATCGCAGCACAGCAATCGCTGTCGCTGATTCAGCGCGATCTGATCCTCGCGCGGCAACAGCTTCACGGCAGCGTCGGCAATGGCCGCCCACAAAGCCGCTATACCATCTCTATTATGCGCCGATATCGCAAGGCGGCCCGGTGGCGGCAGTGGGCGCTCATCAGCGCGTGGCCAAAGCCATAGAGTTGGGCAAACCCCGCCGACAGGAGGCGAGTCATCGCCAAGCCAAACCAGAATATCCGCTGACGCCATCGCTTCACGGGCGCGCTCAATCCCAATCGCCTCAATAGGATCGTCGGTCGCCGCCGCGAGCCCGGCCGTGTCAGTCAGCACATAGGCAATGCCATCCCGGATGATGGCAGCCTCAATCCGGTCGCGCGTCGTGCCGGCAATCGACGACACTATTGCGGCCTCACGCCCAACCAGCACATTCAACAGCGTTGATTTGCCACTGTTCGGCGGCCCTGCCAGCACGAGCCGGACTCCGTCGCGCAGCCGCTCAACGGGCGGGACAGCGAGAATCGATGCCAGATCCCCGGCCAACGCACTCACCAATTCGCGGATCGCATCGATCGGCGTCTCATCGACATCATCCTCATCAGAGAAATCCAATATCGATTCGACCTGCGCCGAAATCATCACCAGTCGCGATGACCAGCCCGTGACGGCGCGGCTCACCACGCCCTCAACAGCCGCCATCGCCGCCCGTCGCTGGCCCTCGGTTTCCGCCGTCAGCAAATCGCCCAGTCCTTCGGCGCCCGCCAGATCGATTCGCCCCGCGATCAGGGCGCGCCGCGTAAATTCTCCAGCGACAGCGGGCCGCAGCCCCTCCACCCCCTGCAGCGCATCAGCAACCGCTGCTATCACGGCGCGGCCGCCATGGAGGTGGAACTCAACCATATCCTCACCCGTCGCGCTCGCCGGACCAGGAAAGGCAATGACAATGGCGCGATCGAGCAACAACCCGCTCAGCGGATGGCGCAAGCTGCGCAGCGCCGCCTGCCGCGCGGGCGGCAACACTCCCGCGATCAACGAGCCCGCTGCCAGTGCCTCAGGGCCACTGATCCGCATGATCGCAATCGCTGCCGGCGGTGCGCCGCTTGCGACGGCAAAGATCGTGGACATATCATCCGTCATCGGCTCAGCCCTTGGGCTTGGTCGACCCATCGAACAATTGGCGCCAGAAATTCATCCCCGCCTCACCCATCGGCGCCCAGCTCCGCATCATCGATTCGAGCATTTCCGGCTTGATATGGCCGTCCATCGAATCGGTCAGCGCGGTGATATATTTTTCATGCACCGGCGAAAAATCCGGCAGCCCCATCAGGCGGCGAGCTTCTTCTGGCGTGCATTCGACTTCAACGTTGATTTTCATGGCCTGTCCAACTTTGCTTGAGCAACGCTGTGCTGCTCGGCATAACGCATGACATGTATGCGCTTGATCACGCCAGTATCGCAACGCCGATCGGCACAGTTCAGGTGGCAGCGCTTGGCGACGCAATCGCCTCCATCACTATTGAGACCGGCCAGCCCGTTTCACGTGGAACGTCAGATGCGGTGCGCCGCGCCGCGATCCAGATTGAACAATGGTTCGTTGGCGAGCGCGACGAATTCGATCTGCCCTTGGTGCCGCTGGACAGCGACCGCGGCACGGCGCTGCGGCACGGGATCATGATGATCGGCTATGGTGATATCATGAGCTATGGTGCGCTTGCACAAAAAATTGGTTCCGGCCCGCGTGCGGTCGGCCAGGCCTGCGCGCGCAATCCCTTGCCAATCATTGTGCCGTGCCACCGCGTCGTCAATGCCAGTGGTGCACTGGGGGCTTATTCGGGTGGCGGCGGATCGGTCACCAAACAATGGCTGTTGGCGCATGAGCAACGCCATCGTAGTCAACCGAGCGATCGTCTGCTTTAAAGAACCGCCCGCATCATCGGCTCAACATCGAACCAGCCTTCATAAATCATTCGACCAGCGACATAGACGATGACCAACAGGCCAATCCAGGCGATCCAACGATAACGCTCGATATATTTGGCAATAATGTTGGCGGCGATTCCCATCAGCGCGACAGACAAGATGAGTCCAACCACCATGATGCCAGGATGCGCGCGCGCGGCCCCCGCAACCGCCAGCACATTATCAAGGCTCATCGACACATCGGCGGCAGCCACCGCCCAGGCGGCGGCAAGAAAACTCTTCGGTGGGCGGATCCCGCCCAGTTCATCCTGCGCATCGTGCTTATGATGTGGCCGGAGCTCGCGATACATTTTCCAGGCGACCCACAGCAGCAGCAGGCCACCCCCGAACACCAGGCCATAATGCTTGAAGCTCTCAAGCCCATAGAGCACCGCGACCGCGAAGATAATGCGCAGCACCAGGGCCGCGAAAATACCGATCGCGATAACTTGTTTGCGCTGCGCTGCCGGCAGTCCCGCGGCTAAGGCGCCGACGATGATGGCATTGTCGCCTGCCAAGGCAACGTCGAGCAGAACGACGGTGCCAAAAGCAGCGAGCGCGGACGCCGAGCCGAAATTAGCAAAATCAGCAAGGATGTGCGTCCACAGATACTGCAACGACATCGGTTCAACAGCAAGCAGCGCCAACATCGCCAATACCCCGATTGATTACTGATTCATTGAATCGAAGAAATCTTCATTGGTCTTCGAATCTTTCATCTTGTCGAGCAGGAATTCCATCGCATCGATCGTCCCCATCTGCATCAGGATCCGACGCAACACCCACATCTTGGACAATTTGCCCTTATCGACCAACAGCTCTTCCTTACGCGTGCCCGATTTACCGACATCGAGCGCCGGGAAGATCCGCTTGTCAGCCACCTTGCGATCAAGCACGATTTCCGAATTGCCGGTGCCCTTAAACTCTTCAAAGATCACTTCGTCCATCCGGCTGCCGGTATCGATCAGCGCGGTGGCGATGATCGATAGCGACCCGCCTTCCTCAATATTACGCGCGGCACCGAAAAAGCGCTTCGGCCGCTGCAACGCATTGGCATCAACACCACCGGTCAGCACTTTCCCCGATGACGGCACCACGGTGTTGTAAGCACGGCCCAATCGCGTGATCGAATCGAGCAGGATGACGACATCCTTTTTATGCTCCACCAGCCGCTTGGCTTTTTCAATAACCATTTCCGCGACTTGGACATGGCGTGAGGCTGGCTCATCAAAGGTCGAAGAAATCACTTCGCCCTTTACGCTGCGCTGCATGTCGGTCACTTCCTCGGGCCGCTCGTCTATCAGCAGCACGATCAGGAACACTTCAGGGTGGTTATCCGTAATCGCCTTGGCAATGTTCTGCAGCAAGACCGTTTTACCGACGCGGGGGGGCGCAACGATCAACGCGCGCTGCCCCTTACCCTGCGGGCTGATAATGTCGATAACCCGCGCCGACTTGTCCTTGATCGTTGGATCCTGGGGATCAAGCGTCAGCTTCTCATCGGGATAAAGCGGGGTGAGATTGTCGAAATTGACGCGGTGGCGAACCGCATCGGGATCATCAAAATTGACCGAGGTCAGCCGAACCAGGGCAAAATAACGCTCGCCGTCCTTGGGCCCGCGAATTTCACCCTCGACCGTATCGCCCGTACGCAGACCGAATTTGCGCACCTGATTGGGTGAGATATAGATATCATCCGGTCCGGCCAGGTAATTGGCCTCCGGGCTCCGCAAAAAGCCAAAACCATCGGGAAGGACTTCAATCGTCCCCAGCCCCATGATTTGTTCGCCATTCTCCGCCTGAATTTTCAGAATGGCGAACATCAAATCCTGCTTGCGCAGCGTCGATGCACTCTCGATGCCCAGCGATTCGGCCATCTCGACCAGCTCGGCCGGTTTCTTCTTTTTCAGGTCTGCAAGATGCATGGCGAGCGTTCCGGTCGTAACGGTTTGGGGAGGAGCGTCAGTCTGCGAAACGAAAACGCGACGATGCTGGGAGGAAGGGCCGACGCACGGCACGAAACCGCGCGTGGTGACTGATGGCGGGGTAAGCGCCACCGTCGCTCAAGTCAAGTCAGCTTCAAAAAGGCTGGACGATGGCCAGCACCACAATGATCGCCGCAGCCACGCCGGGTACTTCGTTCAACAAACGCAGCTGTCGACCGGTAAGCGCCTGTTTTCCTGCAGCAAGTTTTTTCGAATAGCCAGTGATATAGCCGTGATACCCCGTCAGGCCGAGCACCAGCAACAGTTTGGTATGCAACCAACCAAGCCCAGTCACGCCACTAAACAGGCCAAGCTGCGCGGCCAAAGCCAAACCGAGCACCCAGACGATCAGCATCGCCGGCGTCAAAATGATCGAGCGCAATTTCTGTTCGCGCTCAACCCAAAGGGCGGCCTCGGCAGAGCCGGGCGCCGCTTCCTGATGATAGACCAGAAATCGCGGCAGCATGAACAGCCCCGCCATCCAAAAAATCACGAAAACAAGATGGGCTGCCTTCACCCATAAATAGGCATTACCAAGCCAGCCGATCATGCTTTCGGTCCCCTCACGCGCGCCAGCAACTGATCGACATGGGCGATCGGCGTATCCTGCAAAATGCCGTGGCCAAGGTTGAAGACATGGGGCCGCTCGGGAAAGGCGGCAAGCACCCGATCAATGGCGATCTCGAGCGTTTCACCGCCGGTGATCAACGCCAGCGGATCAAGATTACCCTGCACCGGCATGCCAGCGGGAATAGTGTCATTGGCCCAGACCGGATCAAGCGTCTCATCAAGGCCAAGCGCATCAACCCCCGTCTCCCGCGCATAGGCCGCAAGTTTTGCGCCTGCGCCCTTGGGGAAGCCAATCACGGGCGTATCGGGATAGCGGGCATGCAGTGCCGCTGTAATCGCGGCATTTGGGGCAATCACCCAGCGTTCAAACTGTGCAGGCGACAAACTGCCGGACCAGCTGTCAAAAAGCTGGATCGCTTCGACGCCTGCCTCAATCTGTCGGCCGACATAGTCAACCGTCAGCGCGGCGATGGCATCGATAATCTCGCCAAAGGCCTGGGGATCACGATAGGCAAAACGCCGGGTTTCAGCTTGATCCTTGCTGCCATGGCCAGCGACCATATAGGTCGCAACCGTCCAGGGGCTGCCCGCAAAGCCGAGAAACGTCGTCTGGGGATCAAGCATCGCTGCAACTTTGCGCACGGTCGCATAGACGGGATCCAGCCGCTCAGGGACAGCTTGCAGCGCCGCCAGAGCGGTATCGATCAGCGGGGGTGCGAGTGCAGGCCCTTCGCCAGCCCCGAAACTGAGATGCTGTCCCATTGCCGATGGAACCATCAAGATATCCGAAAACAGGATCGCCCCATCAAAACCAAAGCGCCGGAGCGGCTGAATGGTGACCTCTGCAGCGGCATCACTATCGTTGACAAGATCCAGAAATCCGCCTTTTTCTGCCCGCAACGCGCGATATTCGGGCAAATAGCGACCGGCCTGACGCATCAACCAGATCGGCGGTATCGGCTGGCGTTCCCCGCGTAACGTTGCCAGCAATGGCTTTTGATCAGACAGCGTCTCTCTCCCGTTCTTCATAAAGAAAGAATCTATAAAAGGATGTTGATGTGATGGCACCGTTGATAGCGGGGCTTATGGCGCAATCCCGATAATGCCAACAGGCGCGTGCCGCCAATCAGCGTAAATACCCTTATACGGGAAGAGATCATGCACCATATCCACAGCATGTGGATCGATTGCCAGCCTGTCGATAGTTTTGTGGAGCAATCGGCGGTGATCCACAGCCGCGCTGGCGCTTGGCGCTGGCAGCGGGTTGCGCTAGCATTTTTACCTATGTTTTCCACAGACTCCCCCCGCTGATGCGGCTTCATGTCCATTTGCTGTCAGATTCGACCGGCGAAACGCTGGAGAATATCGCCAAGGCAGCGCTTGCCCAATATGACGATGTCGAAACGATCCGCCATTTCTGGCCGATGGTGCGCAGCGAAGCGCATCTTGAACGCATCATTCAGGAAATTGCCCAAAATCCGGGGCTAGTGCTGTTTACGCTGGTCAATTTGCAAACGCGGCGCACGCTGGAAACCAAATGTCGCGCGCTTGGCCTATCGGCGGTGGCGCCACTGGATACGGTCACCGATGCCTTGTCGGGGTTGCTCGGCCAACAAGCCAAGGCGCGCCCGGGCCGCCAGCATATGCTTGATGCGGCCTATTTCGCGCGGGTCGAGGCGATTCAATATACCATTGCGCATGACGATGGCGTGGGGTCGGAAGAATGGGAGGAGGCCGACATCGTCCTGGCTGGCGTGTCACGATCATCCAAAACGCCAACCGCCATCTATCTCGCCAATCGCGGCTATAAGACCGCCAATATCCCGATTGTGGTTGAAGTACCCCCGCCCCCCGCCTTGTTTACGCTTAAAAACCCATTGGTTGTCGGGCTTACCACCAGCGCTGATCGCTTGATTCAGGTGCGCCGCAACCGGCTTTTGTCGCTCAATCAGGCGCCGGAAACGAGCTATGTCGATCCCGAAGCCGTCACGCATGAAGTCACCTTTGCGCGCCGGATGTTTGCCGACAATGGGTGGCCAGTGATCGACGTCACCCGCCGGTCGATTGAGGAAACAGCGGCTGCGATCATCGCCTTGGTCAATGATCGGATCTCAAACGAGTGACCCTCATTCTTGCATCACAAAGCAGCTCACGCCGCGCCATGCTTGATGCAGCGGGCGTCGATTATACGGCCCTGCCCGCGCATATTGATGAGGAATCGACCAAAGCAGCGCTGCAGGCTGCAGGCAGTCCCGCGCGCGACATTGCGGATGCCCTTGCTGAATTAAAGGCGCTGAAGATCTCGCAGGCCAATCCTAATGCATTGGTGCTGGGGAGCGATTCACTCATGGTGCTGGCCAATGGCAGGATTCTCGACAAGCCCGTCAGTCGCGACCAGGCGGCAGAGCATCTAATCGCGATGTCCGCCGGCACGCATCAATTGATCAGTGCTGCGGTGATCGCCGAACAAGGTCGGGCGGTATGGCGCATCGTCGAAGCAGCGCGCCTGACCGTCCGATCATTGTCGCCCGCGACGATCAATGCCTATCTTGATCACGAATGGCCGGCGATTGCCGGGTGCGTCGGTTGTTTTCGGATTGAGGGGCTTGGCGTGCAGTTGTTCGATCGGATTGAGGGCAACCACTTCACGATTCTGGGCATGCCGTTAGTCCCCGTTCTGGGATATCTGCGGCTGCGGGGGGCATTGCCGCTATGACTCAGCCCTATGCAGAGGTGATCGGCGATCCGATTGGTCATTCCAAATCACCGATCATTCACGGTTTTTGGCTGAAGGCGCTAGGGCATGATGCGGCTTATCGCGCCTGCCACGTCTTGCCCGACGGCCTTGCTGACTATTTCGCGACGCGTCGATCCGATCCGGCCTGGCGCGGGTGCAACATTACCGTGCCGCATAAGATCGCCGCGCTGGATCATGTCGCCGATCCAGGCAATATCCGCTCGACCATCGGCGCGATCAACACCGTTGCCCGCGACGAACAAGGCATATGCTTTGGCACCAACACCGATGCTGCCGGCTTTTATGCGCCGATTGCTGAGGTCGACCTGACCGGGGCGCCCATCGTGGTGATCGGCGCTGGCGGTGCGGCGCGCGCGGTGCTGTTTGCGCTGTCGCGGCTGGGCGTCGGTCCGGTCACGGTTTTGAATCGAAATGTGCTCAAAGCTGCCGCATTGCTGGCGCGGTTCGGGCTGAAGGGGGCAGCATTGCCGCTCGATAGCGCGCTGCCGCCTGCGAACTTGGTGGTCAATGCCAGCACATTGGGCATGGTCGGCCAGCCGCCACTCGTCATCGATCTTGATCCGCTGCCAGAGGATGCCATCATTTATGATCTGGTTTATGCGCCGCTTGAGACGCCGCTGTTGAAAGCCGCGCGCGCACGCGGCCTCGATAGCGTTGATGGGCTGGAGATGTTGATCAGCCAGGCGGCCTTGGCGTTCGAGATCCTGTTCGGAATCGAACCACCGCGCGATGAGGATGAATCGCTACGGGCACTGCTTACATGATCACCATCGGGCTCACCGGATCGATCGGGATGGGCAAATCGACGGTAGCGGCGATGTTCGCTGATCAGGGCGTGCCGGTTTTCGATGCCGATGCCGCGGTGCACCGGCTGCAGGGGCCGGGCGGTGCGCTGATTCCGGCTATTGAAGCGGCTTTTCCCGGCACAACCGGCCCCGATGGGGTTGATCGAGCGCGGTTGGGCGCGGCTGTTTTTGGCAACGATGCGGCCATGCAGCGGCTGGAGGCGATCGTGCATCCCGCCGTTGGCGCGGAACGCGCAGCGTTTCTGGAGGCGAATGCGGTCGCGCCATTGGTCGTTTTCGATATTCCGCTGCTGTTCGAAACGGGCGGTGAGCAGCGCGTGGACAAGATCGTCGTGGTATCGGCGGCGCACGACGTACAGCGCGATCGCGTGCTCGCTCGACCAGGGCAGTCGCCGGATCGTTTCGCGGCTATATTGGCGCGCCAGACACCCGATTCCGAAAAGCGTGCCCGCGCCGATTTCGTGATCGCCACTGATGTGCCGATTGAGGAAACGCGATCAGCCGTCGATGCGGTCATCGCTTGCCTGTTGCGCTCAAGGGGTGAATAACATCGCTTATGCGCGAGATTGTCTTTGATACCGAGACGACCGGCCTCAGTTTTTCCAATGGCGATCGGCTGGTTGAAATTGGGTGTGTCGAACTGTTCAACCGCGTGGAGACTGGCCAGACCTACCACGCCTATTTTCACCCCGAACGGCCAATGGCACCAGAGGCTCAGGCGATCCACGGGCTGAGCGACGCCTTTCTCGCCGATAAGCCGCTGTTCGCCGAAAACTGCGATGACTTGCTGGAATTTCTGGGGGACAGCCCCTTGGTGGCCCATAATGCCAGCTTTGATTTCGGCTTTTTGAACGGCGAACTAAAGCGGTGTGGTCGGCAGATGCTGTCGCTCAGCCGGATGATCGATACCGTGGCGATGGCACGCACCCGCCATCCCGGTGCAAAACATTCACTCGATGCGCTGTGCACGCGCTTTGGAATCGATCGCAGCCACCGTGTCTTGCACGGTGCCTTGCTCGACGCCCAGTTGCTCGCCCAAGTCTATGTTGAATTGACCGGTGGCCGCCAGATCGGGCTGACTTTGGTATCGGAGATGGTCGAACACGCCGCGTCGCCCGTTGATGCATCGCGCAGCGTCGTCCGGCCCCAGCGCATCTTTGCGGCCAGCACTGAAGAGGCAGCCCGACACAGCCAATTCCTGGAAGGCGTGAACAATCCCCTATGGGGGCCGTTGGAAACACGGTGACGATTATTGACGGGCTGTCGGTTCCCCGCTGCCCTAATTGAGGAGGAAAGACATGGACATCCGCGTTTCCGGCCATCAGGTCGATACAGGCGACGCGCTGCGGCAACGTGTCGAGGATCGGCTTCAGGGGATAGCGGAGAAATATTTTGCCCGGGCGATTTCCGCCCATGTCACCCTTGGGCGCGGGCCGCATGACAATGGCTTTACCTGCGACATTGTAGCGCATGTGATGCAGGGCTTGGTGCTGAAAGGGCGCGGCGATGCAATGGAGGCGCATCTCGCCTTTGACGGCGCGGCCGACAAGATTGAAAAGCAACTGCGCCGCTATATGCGCCGGTTGAAGGATCGCCATAGTGCCCAGGTCGTCAATGGCCCTGAACCCGTCAATGGCGCTGACATGGGGGGTGGCCGTGACAGGATTGGCGACAATGCGGGCTATACGCTTTTCCGTGAAAGCGACGCCGAAGCTGAGGTGCAGGATTTCCCCGTTATCGTCGCCGAAATGCGGGTTGATGTTCCTGATGCCAGCGTGTCGGACGCGGTGATGATGCTTGATCTGCGCAACACCACCGCCTTGTTGTTTCGCAATAGCGGCACAGGCGCCTATAACATGGTCTATCGGCGAGGTGATGGCACGATCGGCTGGGTTGAACCGCAACGCGGCAGCTGACGCTTTCGCTGATGCCCAAACAGGGCTATGCGGCCCGGTCTTCGCATCGTGCGCCCTTGGCGCCGCCGGTGCTCTGACCTGGAACCATGATGATCAATTTCACTGATTTGCTGCTGCCCGCTACGGTGCTCAACCAGGTTGCCGCCGCCAATAAAAAGGCGTTGCTGCACCATATTGGCCAGGCAGCAGCGCACTCCTATAGCCTTGATGCCAAGGCGATTGTCAGCGCGCTGGCGGATCGGGAGCGGATTGGGTCGACCGGTTTTGGTGGCGGCGTTGCGATTCCGCACGGCAAGCTCGATGGCTTGACGCGGGTGGTTGGTGTCTTTGCCCGCCTGGCGCAGCCGATTGATTTCCAGGCGATTGACGATTTGCCCGTGGATATTGTGTTTGCGCTGCTGTCGCCGCCTGATGCGGGGGCCGATCATCTCAAATCGCTGGCACGGGTGTCGCGGCGGCTGCGTGATCGTGGTTTTGTTGCCAAATTGCGCGGGGCCGGTTCGCCTGACGCGCTTTATGCGCTCTGGACCGGGGACGAAGGCCGTGATGCCGCCTGACCCGCGGCCCCTAGCCGAGGGTGCCCAGGCGCATTTTCGGGCGCTCGAATCGCTCTATGACGCCGCGCCCATCAACCGGCTGTTCGATTCGCACCTGACGATCCCGGAAACCGGCATCGCGCGAATCGAATTCATGCTTGATTCGCGCTATTATCACGCCGGCGGCGCGGCGCATGGCACCAGCTATTTCAAAATGCTCGATGATGCCGCCTTTTACGCGGCAAATAGTTTGGTCACGGATCGTTTCCTGCTGACAACGGCCTTCAACCTGCTGTTCACCCGTCCGCTGACCAAGGGCATGGTTACGGCCGAAGGGCGCTGGATCAGCGGCCAGCGCAGGGTGCTGATTGCCGACGCCCGGCTGATCGATTCTGCCGGTGAGGAGGTCGCGCGGGGCACGGGCACCTTCATGCGCTCGCGCATTCCGCTCGCCAGCTTGCCCGGCTACCGGCCGGCATGAGCGATCGGTTGCCGAGCGCCACCGTGGTTGGGGCGCTTTTACGGCGGGTAAACGATGCGGGCGGGCTGGCAATGGTGCTTGCCAAGGGCGATCAGCAGGCCGGTGCTATCCTGGTGGTCACCTGCAATAAAGGCACACAATTCAATATTTTAGAGCGGACCATGGGTCCAACCGGCACGGTGCGCCTGATGCCCGTGGGGGTCGCCGGGGCGGAAGGATCGACCGATGATTCCCAGGCGATTGGCGCGTATTGGCAACGACGCCGCGCCCGCGACCCTGATCTATGGGTGATCGAACTGGATATCCCGGATGCAGAACGGTTCGCCGCTGAAACGATCGGGCTGGGTTGACTATTTTGCGCTGCACAATGAAAGCGCAGCACTTCGAAATCAGCGTTGTGCTGTGCAGATGTGCGATATCTGTCGGTGACGCAGTCGGGGGGTAAGCCCGGGATGGTGCCATCGTTGGCGATCATCGCCGCGCGCCAACCGCATAATCAGCAGTTTCAATGAAGTTTTCTATTCGTGCCGCGATCGCCATTGCGGTTTTCTGTGCCGCCAGCCTGGCTGGATCGGGCAGCCCGGGTTTCGCAATTGAACCCGGCAAATCGGTTACGCTGACCTCATTGTCGGCGAACGATCAATCTACCCCCCTCAACGTACCGCTTTTGACTCTGGTTCCATCGCCCGCCGCGCAGGACACTGCGCCGGCCGACAATGGCCAGCAGCCGATGCTTGACAGCGACGCTGCCAATGAGGCTGTCACTGAAACGCCATCCTATGCGTCGCTTGCTGCGGCGATCGAGGCGCAGTCGCTCCCGGCCAAGGTCGATGAAGATCTCGCCTGCCTGGCAGGGACGATCTACTTCGAAGCCAAGGGCGAACCGCTGGCCGGGCAGCTTGCGGTCGCTCAAGTGGTGATGAACCGCAGCGTCTCGGGTCGTTTCCCCAGTTCGATCTGCTCGGTGGTCAAGCAGCCGGGCCAATTTTCGTTCATGCGCGGTGGTCGGATGCCCGACATTGCGCGCGACAATGCCCATTATCGTCGCGCGCTTGCTGTCGCCAAGGTCGCGCTCGACAAGGCCTGGGCCAGCCCGGCTGGCAATGCGCTTTACTTCCATGCCCGCCGCGTATCGCCAGGCTGGCGGTTGACTCGGGTCGCTGCCATCGGCGGTCATATCTTTTATCGCTAAGCGGCACGCAGCAGGGGCAAATGCCCTTTTGCTTGTTCGTGTAATGTTCTAGGGGCGGGGGATGGTTGATCAACTATCCCCCGCTTCCCCGCATGAATCGCTGGCGGTCGCGCTCTGCGCTGCTGATGTCGCCCGCGGCGTAACCCGCTTGCTGCTCAGACATGATTTGGTGGCGATTAGCGAAGTCGCGCTGGATGGCGGACGCCGTGCCGATCTGATGGCGATTGATGCCCGTGGCGGGATCGTCATTGTCGAAATCAAGACATCACGCGCTGATTTGCTGGGCGACGGCAAATGGGGTGATTATCTGGCGCATTGTGATCGCTATTTTTGGGCCGTGCCCACCGGTTTTGATGTCACCCCGCTTGCAGGCCCGGCCTTTCTGCCCGAACGCACCGGGGTTATCGTTGCCGATCGTTATGATGCTGTGATTGTGCGCGAGGCGTTTACGACGCCGTTGACGGCCTCAGCCCGCAAGCGCGAAACGCTTGCCTTTGCGCGCCGCGCGGGTCGGCGGCTGATCGCGACGATGGATCCTGACGCTGACAGCCTCAACTGACCAATGGGGTCGGTCTTAACTTGATCGACGGAGCTGGAACACCGCATGTTCGGCAAGAAAATTCGCCGCTGCTGACGTGGTTGCCTTTCCATCCGATAAGAACCACGCGCCTTCCACGGTCACGCCGCGCTCTTTCACAAAGGCGCGAAAATCGTCGATCGTGACATGGTGGATGTTGGGCGTGTCGTACCAGCGCTCGGGCAGCAGCCGCGTCACGGGCATCCGCCCCCCCCAGAGCAAGGACGCCCGCACCCGCCAATGCGCAAAATTCGGAAACGACACGAACGCCTGGCGGCCGATTCGCAGCAGATGATCGAGCACGACATCCGGCGCGCGCGCGGTCTGCAGCGTCTGACTGAGGATGGCATAGTCGAAACTGGCATCCGGATAATCGGCAAGGTCGCGGTCAGCATCGCCCTGCACCACCGATAACCCCCGCGCGACGGCGGCGGCGACATTGCTGGCATCGATTTCAAGCCCGCGCGCATCGACACCCTGGGTATCACGCAGCGCCGCCATTAAATCGCCATCGCCGCACCCGATATCGAGCACACGGGTGCCAGGCGTCACATTGGCCGCGATGATCGCAAGATCGGGGCGCAGCGTCATGCTACTGACCGCAAAAAGCCATCGACCACTCGGTTCAGCTCCGGTGATTCGAGCAGAAAGGCGTCGTGTCCATAGGGGCTCGACAGTTCGACAAAGCTTGCCGCCGCACCGCTGGCGTTAAGCGCATGGACGATGCTGCGCGATTCGGCGGTTGGGTAAAGCCAGTCGGTATCAAAGCTGACGAGGCAGAACCGCGCCGACGCGGCCCGAAACGCACTGGCCAGCATCCCGCCATGTTCCTCGGCCAGATCGAAATAATCCATCGCGCGGGTGATATAGAGATAGCTATTGGCATCGAAGCGATCGACGAAGCTGATTCCCTGGTGTCGCAAATAGCTTTCGACCTGGAAATCAGCGTCAAAGCCGAAGCTCTTGGCCTCCCTCGCCTGTAGGCGCCGCCCGAATTTCTCGGTGAGCCCTGCTTCGGAAAGATAGGTGATGTGCGCCGCCATCCGCGCGACTGCTAGCCCAGCTATGGGCGGTTCGCCGCTGGCATAATAATCGCCCCCTTGCCAGCGCGGATCGGCCATCACCGCCTGCCGACCAACCTCGTGAAAGGCGATATTCTGCGCTGTGTGGCGCGCGGTAGAGGCGATCACCACCGCCGCGCGGACGCGATCAGGGAAGGTCGCGGGCCAGCTGAGCGCCTGCATGCCCCCCATCGACCCGCCCACGACGGCGCGCAAGCACCTGACACCCAGATGATCGAGCAGCATCGCCTGCGCTCGCACCATGTCGCGAATAGTGATAACAGGAAAACTCATCGCCCAGGGCGCGCCGGTTGCCGGATTGATGCTGGCGGGTCCCGACGACCCCAGGCAACTCCCCAGCACATTGGCACAAATCACGAAATATCGGTCGGTATCGATCGGCTTGCCGGGCCCGACCATTTGTAACCACCAGCCCGGCTTGCCGGTGCGCGGATGCACCGAGGCGACATGTTGGTCCATCGTCAGCGCATGACAGATCAGGATCGCATTGCTGCCGTCCGGATCGAGCGTGCCGTATGTTTCATAAGCGATATCCACCGGCGACAGCGCAATGCCACCGTCGAGCTGTAAGGGCCCCGGCAGGGTGATGGAGCGGCTGAGCCCGAAACGTTGGTCGTCCGACATGGTCCGGGCGCTAGGGCCGGGGCGTTCTCCTTGTCAATCCAAGCACCAAGCGGCTATGCGCGGCCCATGTCCGCTCCCGCCCCCAAAGAATGGGTCATGGCCATCGCGCCATATGTCCCCGGCCGCTCCACCGCCGATGATGGGCGTAAGCTCGTCAAGCTCTCCGCGAACGAAAATCCGCTGGGCACTAGCCCGCATGCGCGCGCCGCCTTTGACGCGGCGGACCGCTCGCTTGATCGCTATCCCGATCCGGGCGCGCCGATCCTGCGTGACGCCGTGGCCGCGACCTATGGTCTGGATGCCGATCGAGTCATTTATGGCACCGGATCGGACGATGTCCTGCATCTCGCGGCGGGCGCCTTTGCCGGGCCGGGCGATGAGGTGATCTTCGTCCATTATGGCTTTGCGGTCTACGAAATTGCCGCGCGTCGTGTCGGTGCCACCCCCGTGATCGCGCCGGACAATGATTATGCGACCGATGTCGACGCGATCCTCGCCTGCGTCACCGATCGCACCCGGATCGTCTTCCTTGCCAATCCCAACAACCCAACCGGCACCTTCACCCCGCGCGCGGAAATCGCGCGGCTGCATACGGCCCTCCCCAAAAACGTGCTGCTGGTGATCGATCAGGCCTATGCCGAATATATCGACGCTGAAGAGGATGACGCCGGCCTCGCGCTGGCGATGACCGAGAGCAATGTGCTGATCACCCGCACCTTTTCGAAAATCTATGGCCTTGCCGCTGAGCGGATTGGCTGGGGCTATGGCGCTGCGCCGCTGATCGAAGCGATGCACCGCATCCGCCTGCCCTTTAACGTCACGACGGCGGGCCAGCTGGCGGCGGTCGCGGCGCTCGGTGATACCGATTTCGTTGCGTCGGCGCGGGCGCATAATGCCAAGTGGCGCGCCTGGCTGGCGGATGAAGTCGCCTCAATGGGCAATCTTGGCCTGCGTGCGGTGCCCTCCAAGGCGAATTTCCTGCTGGTGTTGTTCGAAGGCACAGTCACCGCCGAGACTGCCTATAAAGGGCTGATGGAGCGCGGCTATATCGTCCGCTGGCTGCCGGGGCAGGGCCTGCCGCACGGGTTGCGCATGACGATCGGCACCGAGGCGGAGACGCGCGGGCTCGCCGCCGCACTGCGCGATATCCTCGAGCCTGCGGGCTGATGCTCCCCTTTGCGCGCATTACGATCATCGGGCTCGGGCTGATCGGCTCGTCAATCGCCCATGCGGTTCGCGCGAACATGCCGACGGTGCGGCTGACCGGGCATGATGCCGATCCCGATGTGCGGCGCGTGGCCGATCGGCTGCAGCTGTGCGACGATATTGCTGATACAGCGGGCGCGGCGGTGATTGATGCCGATCTCGTCATCCTGTGCGTCCCGATAGGGGCGATGGCCGCCGTGGCAGAGGCGATCCGCGCCGATCTCCCCGCTGACGCGATCGTCAGCGATGTCGGCAGCTGCAAGGAAGAGGTCGCACGGGTGCTGGTCGAGGGGCTGCCCAGCGCGATCATCGTCCCCGCGCATCCGGTGGCGGGTACCGAGCGATCGGGCCCGGAAGCCGGGTTTGCGACGCTGTTCCAGGGGCGCTGGTGTATCGTTACGCCAATCGAGGGCATGGCTGAGGCGGCGACCGAGCGGGTCAGCGAATTCTGGCGGCGCCTAGGCGCGAACATTGAGCTGATGGCGCCCGATCATCACGACCGTGTGCTCGCAGTCACCAGCCATTTGCCGCATCTTATTGCCTATACCATCGTCGGCACCGCTTCGGACCTCGAAGAAGTGACTCAGTCCGAAGTGATCAAATATTCGGCCGGCGGCTTTCGCGATTTCACCCGCATCGCTGCCTCCGATCCGACCATGTGGCGCGATGTCTTCCTGTCGAACCGCGAAGCCGTGCTCGATATGCTCCAACGTTTCTCGGAGGATCTCTCCCAGCTCCAGCGCGCGATCCGCTGGGGCAAGGGCGATGAGCTATTCGATCTGTTCACCCGCACCCGCGCGGTGCGGCGGAGCATCATTGAACAGGGGCAAGACGATGCCGCGCCTGATTTCGGGCGGGCGCACGAATAGGGTGGGGGTCTGAATGGTGGAAGGCCGACAGCCATCAATGGTCGGGCGACCATAGCCGCTGTTGCGAGCCAATTTGATTCCGACCATCAAGCACGATTCCCGCAGGGCGCACTGCCCTTGACTAACCGTGAGGCTTTCCTACCCTTGGTCGCTCCCTTTTGGCAGATGGACCCTTCAAAAATGACGCGAGCGGCATTGGCGTTTTGTCTCTTTGGTTCCGCTCTCCTCGCTGGGTGCGATAAATTGAGCGCGTCGTTGGAGACCGCGCCGATCAAAGCAACCACCGTTGAGGGCAAGGTTCGCAGCCGAAGGGCGGGCGGCGAGGAGATTCGCGTTTGGCGCGATCCGGAAACCGGATGCCAGTATTTGTTATGGGAGCGTCGGCAGAGGGGCAGCATGACGCCACGACTGACGCCCGACGGCCGGCCCATGTGCAAGCCGTAGTCGGCGGCGGAACAGGTAAGGGCGACAGCCGACCCTATCCTTTAATCCAGTACGTTGATCGCCGCGTGCACCCGTGCCTCGATCTCCTCGCGCGGCAGTTTTGCCGGAATCCGCTCACCAAAGCGGAAGGTGACGACGCCGGGGCGCTTGGCGCCTTGCCTTGGCCAGACATCGCCCGAATTGATCGCAATTGGCACCACGGGAAGCCCCAGCACCCGGTAAAGCCCGGCAAAGCCTGATCGCAGCGGTGGTTTCTCGCCCGCCGCTACCCGCGTCCCTTCGGGAAAGATGATGACTGACCGGCCCTGGGCGAGCGCTGCCTTGGCCTCGCGCATCATCTGCCGGAGCGCGGCGGCATTGGCGTCACGATCGACGACGATCGCGCCATAATGCTGCACCGCCCAGCCCCAGACCGGGATTGCCGCGAGCTCCCGCTTGATCACAAATACCGGGTTGCCCAGCGTCCGGCACAGCTCCAGCGTTTCGAACATCGCGTGGTGCTTGGCAGCGTAAAAAGTGGGTTCGGGTGACACGCCGCCCTCGTAGCGGGTGGTGATCCCCAGGGTGACCCGCGCGGCAAAGCGATGAAAACGCGACCACAGATGGACATTGGCCATGAACGCGCGGTGGCCAAGCAGCGCGGTAATCGGCGTCGCCGCAACAATCGGCACCGATCCCAGATAGAAAAGCAGCGTGAATGCCCAGGTTCGTATTTGATTGATCACGTGCCGATCCCCAGGCCCAGGGCAACCCGGCGAACCAAATATTTGTGATATTCCGCCAGCAGCAGCAAAAAGCGCGGCGCGCCGGCGACGCCATCGCCCACAACCTCGACCTTGGTGCCGAGCGCGGAGGTGAGTTCGAGGCGGGCGCGGCGAAGATGCCAGTCCGCCGTGACCAACCGAACTGATCGATACCCGTGGCGGCGAACCCAATCGCGCGTTTCTTCGGCATTGGATCGGGTATCGACGGCCTCACGCCCCAGATCGATGCAGCAGGCAAACAGCTTGGGCGATGTGCGATAGGCGATGGCGAGATCAATCGGGCGCACCCCTTGATCGACGCCGGTCACCAGCATTCGCTTGGCCGCGCCGGCTTTCAGCAGCGCAATCCCGCGATCAATCCGTCCCGGGCCGCCGGTCGGCACCACAATCGCATCGGTGTGACGATTATCGAGCGGGCCGGGCAGGGTCAGCATGAACCAGGCAAAGCCAAGCAACCAGGCAATCGCCGTCAGCCCCACTATCTGCCGGATCACAGGAATCGCCTGAGCGCGCCGAGCACCGCGAATCGTGCGGCTACCGTCGCCAGCAGCGCAAACAGGATCGGCAGGCCGACGAGCAGCACCCAATCGCGTTCGGAAAGGGCAATGCCGCTGAGCAAATCCGATCCAAGCCCCGACAATTGGCTGCCGATGATGCTGATCGTCAGCATCGCCAGCGCCGTCCCTGCCACCCCGCCATAGAGCGTATCGAGCGCAATGCGCCGCTGAAACAACCGCGCGACCTGCATATCGGTGGAGCCAAGCATATGCAGCACCTCGATGGTTTCACGGTGCGTGTCGAGCCCGGCGCGCCCGACCAGAATGACGACAGCGGCGGTGGCGCCTGCCATCAGCAGCACTAGCCCCAGCGCCAGCCAAACCATCAGCCGCATGAAATTGCTGACCGGCGACATCCAGCTTTCATGCCGATCAATCCGGGCGGTGGGGGCAATGGCGTGGATGGCGGCCGTCAGCCGGTCGATCGCCGCAGCGCTGCCTGCGCCTAGCTGAACATCGATCATCGCCGGTACCGGCAAATCAGGATCGGTACCGTCTTCGCCCAGCCATGGCCGCAGCAGGGCGGCGAGTTGCGCGCGATCGACGGGATCGGCGCGGGTCACGCCGCGAATCTGGCGGATTGCTGCAAGCGCAGCGCCCGCCTGGCGTTCGCGCACTGCTTCATTGGCTTCGACGATCTGCACCGTCAGTCGCCCGGCCAATTGTCGATCGAGCACGGATGCCGCTGCCAGCGTGCCCAGCCCGAACGCCGCCGCCAGCACGGTCAGAAACAACATGATCGCCATGATCCACATCATCGATCGGGTCCGCCTGCTTTCATCGAGCAGGCGGCGATCGGCGGCGGGGGTGATGATGCGGATCTTCATGATTGGCCGCCGGGCGGATGCCGCAGTGAACCGGTCGGATCAAGCAATCGCCCGCGATCGAGCCGCATCATATGCGCATTGGGGATGCGACCAAGCAGATGGAAATCATGCGTTGCCACCACCACGGTGGTGCCCAGCCGATTGAGGCTGTCAAACAAATGCAGCAGCCGTTCGGCCATATCGGGATCGACATTGCCCGTTGGCTCGTCAGCGACCAGAATTTCGGGGCGGCCAATCACGGCGCGGGCAATCGCCACCCGCTGTTGTTCGCCACCCGATAATGTCGGCGGTTTGGCCTCGACCCGGTCCGACAGGCCAACCCAGGCCAGCATTTCGCGCACTGGCGCCTCGACATCGGCCTCTGGCACGCCCGAAACCCGCAATGGCAGCGCGATATTGTCATAAGCTGAAAGATGCGGCAGCAGCCGGAAATCCTGAAAAACCACCCCGATGCGGCGGCGAAAGCCGGGCAGGCGGCTGCGCGGCAGCGTGCCAGCGTCTTCGCCGAACAGCTTGATCGACCCGCGGCTGGGGCGCTGTGATAAATAGAGCAGCTTCAACAAAGATGTTTTCCCAGCGCCAGAGGCGCCAGTGAGGAAATAAAAGGCGCCGCTCGATAGCGTGAAGCTGACATCGGTGAGCGTTTCCTGCCCCGATCCATAACGCAGCCCGACATTGTCGAAATGAACGATATTCGCCATGGCGGCGCGGTTTCCGCTTTCGATGATTGACCCGATCTGCCGCAGCCATCGCACGCCCCGGCGGGCGGCTCAAGCGCGGTGGACGGGCAACTCGGCGCAAAGCGGGCCGCGCGGCATGTTTCTGCAAAGCTTCTGCTTGCCAGTTTGGCCAGCAACGTGCTTAGAATTCCCACTGGAAAAAGTTGGTGGCCTTGGGTGGCCCTGAAACAACGAAACGTATCGACATGATCTTGGAATGTACCGAATGCCGGACGCGGTATCTGGTCCCCGATGCGGCCATTGGGGCGGATGGTCGTACGGTGCGCTGCGCCAGTTGCAAACATAGCTGGTTTCAGGCGCCAGCCCCGCTCGATCTTGTCACCCGTGCCGAATCTGCAGCTGATTTGCCCCCGTCCGCCCCGGTGCGGGCGCGGCCAGCCGATGGCGCGGCGCCGATTGCGGCAGCGGCTGGCGCGCCGACGAGCGCTGATTTCGATGCTTTTGCGCACCGCCCACCCTTCCGTCCGCGGCGCAATCCGGCGCGACGCCAGACGGTGGCCGCGGTCGCTGCGGGCGTTGCGATGCTGGTTGGAGTGGGGGCGATCCTCTATTCGGGCGCGCCGGGCTTTGCGACGCAAATGGGCCTGACCCAGCCGACCAAGGATGGTCCCCTGGTGATCGAACAATTTCCGATCGACCGGCGCGATCTGCCAACGGGTACTGAGTTATTCGCGGTGAGCGGCCGGATCATCAACAAATCAAACACCCGCCAGGCCGTTCCCGATATTCGCGCTGAGCTGCGCGATGGCGAATCGAGCAATTCGCGGGTGGTGTTCAGTTGGACGATCACCCCCGAACGCCGGATGCTGGCACCCGGTGGATCGATCGAATTCAACAGTGCGCAAACCGATGTGCCCGCCAATTCCAAGCGGCTCGATTTCACTTTTGAACGCGGACCCGTCGGCTGATCGCATAAAAACGGATCGCGTGGAGCAGGGCGGCGGCAACCATCCCGATGCCCGAGGCGAGCACCAACCCAGTGGGCCCCCAACCGCCTTGCATCAGCACCAGGCCAAGCCCGCCGGTGACCAGGAAATAGGCGATGATGCTGTTGATGCCAGCAATGACCTGGTCGCCAAGCGATCGCAGCGCATAGACCAGCACCACCTGAATACCGTCAAATATGATAAACGGCGCCCAGATCACCAGCATCGCCAGCGCGACGTGATGGACGGCAGCGGTCGCCGGGAACAGCGCGACGATCGGTCCGGCGGCCAGCACCAGCAGCAGCGCGATCAGCCCGATCGCGACCGACGCTATCGTCACCGCGATCAGCGTGCGTGGAATCGCGGCGGCTGGCTGCCCTTCACCAACCGCATTGCCGACCCGGACGCCAGCAGCGGACCCCAGCCCAAGCGCGATCGAGAAGATGACATTGTGGATCGAAAAGACGATTTGAAAGCCATGGGCAACGCTGTCCCCAAGCTGCGTCGATAGCGCGATCAACACCGCGAACCCGACCAGTTCGAGTCCCGACGCAATCGCCGGTACGATGCCAAAGCGCAGCAGCCGCCACGCCCCGGCCCCAACGCCGGCCCAGGCGAGCATGGTGAAATCGCGAACACCGCGCGCCGACGCGCGCGGCAAGGTCCACACCGCCAGCAGCATCCCGGCGGCCCCAATGCCATAGGCGATCGCCGTGGCGAGGACCGCGCCGAGTGCCCCGAGCACCGGCAGGCCAAAATGCCCGCCGGATAAGGCCCAGGCCAACACGGCGTTGAAGGGAAGGATCGCCAGGTTGACGACCATCACCCGGCCGGGGCGGCTAATCCCTTCCAGAAAATAGCTGACCGCAATGATGATCATCAGCAGCGGATAGGATAGCCCCAGCACCCGAATAATCCCCGCCGTTTCGGGCACCAGCCGGGGGGCGACCCCCAACCCCAGCAGCAGGGGGGAGGCGAAGCAATAGAGGATCAGGCCAAGCGCACTACCCAGCCCCAATGCCAGGATCAGCCCTTCGCGCAGGACCCGCCCGCTGGCGGCCAGCTCGCCCGCACCATCGGCGCGCGCGGCGAAAACGAGGATCCCTGATGAAAAACCCAGCCCGGCGACAATGGTAATGAAGCTCAGGCTCCGGCTCGCACTCAGGATCGCCACTTGGTCGGTGCTGACCAAACCGACCACCGCGACATCGGTGACATGCAGCAATGTCCAGTTGAGGCTAGTCATCACCACGGGCCAGGCCAACGCCAGCAAGCGGCGCGTTTCCAATGGTAAGCGATCAGCAGGCGTCATGCTGATCGCTCTAAGCGACGCTGACCGCTACCGATAGCCCGCAACAGCCTGTCCGCAGCGCGAGATATGTGTTTCACGTGCGGCCGTGGCGGAACTGGTAGACGCGCAACGTTGAGGTCGTTGTGGGCGAAAGCCCGTGGAAGTTCGAGTCTTCTCGGCCGCACCACTCCCGATCAAGGAAGGGCACTATGGGTGCCCACTGGGTGCTCCCGCCGTCAGCGGCGAGTTCCAACAGCTTGATCGAGCCTGTAATGGTGATCGTGCCCGGCGCGACCACAATCTTTTCGATGAACCGATGCGCATAGCCCTGGCGCATGCAGCTGTCGTCCGAGCGAAGTTTGGCCAGAATTACTTCGCCCAGCCGTTCAACGGCTTCGGAGGTAATCCGTCGGTCGGCGATCGATAGCTGGCGTTCGACCAGCATGATCTCTTGTTCGAGATCGGCACGGCGCTTGCGCTGAAGACGCCTCGGTCGATGAAACCATACCAGTTCTGGATTGCGCCCTCGACGCGGGTGCGCTCGGTGCGAAGCGCCTTCAACGGCAAGGTAGAGCCACCCCTCTGACGTTCAGATATAGGTGATGTCGCCTGCCCATTTGCAGTTGGGCGCGTCAGCGGCAAAGTCTCCGTCCAGCCAGTTTGCCGCAACACCCAGGCGCCAGAAAACTATTGGGGTGGCTGTCGGTCGTCACCTTGTGCTTGCGGGTGCGCACCGGCTTGATCCCGTTGATCCGCATCAATCGGCCCACCCGGCGCTTGCCGACACCGAGCCCTGCTTCCTTGAGCGACCCACTATCTCTTTGGCGTCATGCGAGGACGACTCCTTCGACTGCCCGCAAGGGCGGGCGCTCAGGATAAACTGCGCTGCCAAGGCTCAAGCTATATTGCTCGCGAATATGGGCAAGGACCTTCAGGTCAGTCCGGTCGCGGCGGCTCGTGGGCCGCGCACGCCACGATCGATAGCCGCGAGGGCTGACCCGCATTATCCGGCAAATCGCCTCTACTGGCCACACATGACGCCAGCTCTCCACGAATGCGAACCTCACGGCCGCTGGCTCGCGAAGAACTGCCCAAAACGCTCTGGGCCTTTTTTTAATATATCCCTCTCCTCCTTCAGAACCCGGTTCTCAAGGCGAAGCCGCTCATTCTCAAGGGCTAAATCTGCCTGCGGCGCCGCCACCAGATCACTGGGCCGATATTGCGATATCCACTTTTGCAGCGTCGACTTGCCAACCCCCAAATCAGACGCAATCCGCTAACGCGGCAAACCACTGGTCAGCGCAATCCGCACCGCCTCCCGCCTGAACTCTTCTGTATGCTTGATCATCTCGCAGGTTTCCTTGAACGAGCATTATGTCCTCAAGCAACCGGCGCAAAACCGGTACAAGTCCACTTCTCTCTTTCCTTGATAAAGGTCTCCGGCGGCGCGTCGGTCATTGAGCTACTGTCTGCGAAAACTTTGATTCTTCCCAGAACGACACCGCAATCGGGCAAGCGCATCTGTCCGATGATCGAGTTCAGCTTCCTTTTACTCGAGAACAAACCCGAGCTCGGTCAACCTTCGTTCGATTGCCGGGCGCATCGCGGCATACGCCGCGGCCTGCGCGTCGACAGGGTTACTCGGTACTTCGTCCATCGGGGAAACCAGAGGGCGGCTGGCATCGGGCAGCATGTGAAAGGGCGGCACCGGCACGGGCTCTGCCGGTGCCTCGGGCAATTGATTGGCGCGGTCGAAACGAGCAATGAACTGCTCGACCGGCTCGTCAAAAACGGCGGCGAATGCCGCACGCCAGTCAATGCGTGCAGTTCGGCAGAAGTCGATCAACGCTTGGTCACCAATGTGCCTTGCCAGCTCCGCCACAGCTTGCGCTGAAAGGTCATAGGCGCGGTCGCCGGGCACGCGAGCGGCATAGGCCCCGAGCGATAGCAAAGGCGGCCCGCCGACCGCATAGCGCGTGCGCCAATCCTGAAAATCGGCGTCGGTCGCCAGTTTCGCGTCGATCAACGCGCGCCAGCTAAGGTAAACCGCCATGCCTTCGGTGAACCACCGATATTCGCGCTTGTCGGACGGCAGGCACCCCAACTGCCCCTGAAAATTATGGACGTGTTCGTGCGCCGCCAGCGCGATCGCATCGATCGGTTTCGTCTTTAGTCGCGCCCATGTCGGGCTGCCGACCCAGACGCACAATTTCGTCGCGGTCGCATTGCCGGTCGCTTTCGAATCGGGCTGGCATTGCTCGGGCGTGCGCAAGCGGATTTCGATCGGCTGGCGGAGCACCACGCCCAATCGCTTGCGGAAATATCGTGCCGTTGCGCGCATGCCGGTTGTCGCCAGATCGACGTCCTGCTGGGTTGCGGCGGGGTCGACCGAGATCGCTCCGCGAATGCCTGGCAATTGGCGCAACGCTGCAACGTCCGGCCGAGGCGACGGTGCGGTCGCGCAGCCGCCAAGCACCAGTGCGAGCAATAACCCAAAAAGTCGCATCATCCGATCACTCGCAGCAGATTGGCGAGCGCCAGCGAGACGAACGTTGCCGTCGCATAACCGAGGATCCCGGTCAGCACCGCAGGCGTCACCAGCGCGGTCGCGCCGACGGTTTCGGCATAGGCAGCGGCGGTGGCCGGCCCGCCGACGGTCGCGTTGGATGCCAGCAGCAGTTCGACCAGCGGCAGGCGCAACAGCCACCCGGCGACCAGCAGAAACGCCAGATGCAGTATGACGATGAGCGCGATGAACCAGGTCAGCGGCCCTGCCTGCGCGATCAGCACCGATGCATCGGCTGTCGATCCCATGAAGGCAAAATAGATCATCAGGATATACATTGCGATCGAGGTTTCTCCGCGAATTCTTGCCAGCGGCGCAGGGGCGATATTGGCCAGAGCCAGCGCCACTGCGGTGATGGTCAGCAAGGCATATTCGGAATGTCCGATCGCGGTGCTGAAACGTGCCCCCACCGCCGCTATCGCCGCCGCCAGCGCCAACGTCACGACGAGCCCAAGCGGCCCCGCCTCCGCGCTGGCGTCGGCTGGTTGCTTGTCCGGTGTTGCATCCGGTGGGGGGGCATCCTGTCCCGGCATGTCCAGGACGCGCGACGGGCCGAACCGGCGAAGGATCCAGGGCTGGCGCGGCAGCCATTGCAGAATGACGAGATAGGGCACGAACAGCACGACAAAGGCCGCACTGCCGATCGCAAAGCCCGTCGCCGACAGATTTTCCGCGCGACTTACGGCGACATAATTGACGCTGCCGCCCAGCAGGCCGGCCGCATTGGTGGCGGCAAAGGCCGGTCCCTCTGGGCCAAGCGGCACCAGCAGAAAGGCGATTAAAGTCGCTGCGACCGTCGCCAGTGTGGCGAGGACAAAGGGCAGCAATAACGAATCGATCCCGCGAACAACCTGCCGAAGATTGGCTTTGAACAGGAGCAGCGGCAGCGCGAGCGGTACGATGAACTTGATGGCCACATCGTGGACCGGGCCGCCTGTGGGCAGCACGCCGATGTTGGACAAGAGCATCGCAAACAGCAGCACCGTCATCGGCGCCGGGAGATAATGGCCGAACCGGCTTCGCTCGAGCAGCTGGCACAGCGCGATCAGCGACATCATCGCGGCGAGCAGCCCCAGTACATCGTTGGGGGCAATCAGTGGCAGACTCATGCGAACCTCGCGGGCGAAAGCGCCGCGCGCAACGCTGCGGTGACCGGGAAGCGGGAATCGGTTTCGCCCGCCACGATGCTGGCGACGATCGCGCCTATCGCCGGCGAGGTCTGCACGCCGAAGCCACCAAGCCCCGCCGCCCAGCAGAAATTTGGCGCTGCGCTATCCCAGCCGATAACCGGCGCGCGATCCGGCGCGAAGGTGCGCAACCCTGCCCAGCTACGGACGATGCGCGTCACATCAATCTCTGCAATGCCCTGCAGCCGATCGATGGCGAGCGCGACGTCCAAATCCTCTGGCCAGGCGTCGTGCGCGTCGCAGGGGCGCTCATCGCCGAGCGATACCATCAGTCGACCGCCCTCTGGCTTGAAATAGCAATCCTCCCGTACGGTGATGACGAAAGGCCAATTGCTGGCATCGACGCCGACGGGCGGATCGACCGTGACCGCCGTGCGGAGGGCCGGTTGCAAGGGTACGGCCGTCGCACCGGCAAGGTTACCGATAGCCCCGGCCCAGCCGCCCGCCGCATTGACGATCGTCCCCGCCCGAAGCGAGCCCTGCTGCGTCGATACCGTCCAGGCCTCGCCGTCCCAGTCAAGCGCCTCCACCCGGCTGCCGCATACAAATTTACCGCTGCGCCGCGCCGAGCGGACATAAGCCTGCAGCAATCCGTCGACATCGATATCGAAGCTGCCCGGCTCCCATAGGGCGCGCGCCACCGCGTCAGGCCGCAGCATCGGGCAAAGCGCCCGAGCGGCAACCCCGTCGATCATCTCGAAGGCATGGGCGACATCGCCGAAGCTGGCGGCCTGCGCGTCGAGTTCGGCGACATGGGCGGCATCGGCGATGACGAGCTGGCCGCGTGGGCTGAGCAACGGATGCGGCGCGAGCCCCGCTTGCTCGGCGACCAGATAGGCCCGCGACAGCCCGGTCAGCGCTTGCGTTGGACCCCCTTCATAGGCCTGCACCAGCACGGCAGCGGATCGCCCGGTGGAATGATAGCCCGGCTGATCCTCCATCTCCAGCACGGTCACATGCCGGTGCGCGCCGAGGAAATGGGCGACCGCAAACCCCACGATGCCGCCGCCGATGATCGCCACGTCGGTATCGAGAGAGTCCGCCATCAAATGACCTGGAATCCGGCCCAGAAGGGATCGCTGCGATCGACCCAGATGTGGTTGTACCCGGTCATGTGCGCCTGCCCCTCGATCGAGGGCATGATCGCTTCGACATCGCCAATCATGGTCGCCGCTTCGACGCGCCCGGTGAAGCGACTGCCGATGTAACTTTCGTGGACAAAGCGCTCGCCGACCGCGAGGTGCCCGCGCGCGGCGAGCTGCGCCATTCGTGCCGAGGTGCCGGTGCCGCACGGGCTGCGGTCGATCGCCTTGTCGCCGTAGAACACCGCATTGCGCGCATCTACGCCGTCGCCCTTGGGCGTGTCGGCCCACAGCAGATGGCTGACCCCGCGAATCGTGGAATCGACCGGGTGAACCGGTTCGACCTGCGCCCGGATCGCGGCGCGCGCGGCGCGGCTGATCGCGACGATGCGGTCCGCGCCGAGTGAATCGAGCCCCGGATAGCCCGGCTGTGGCTCGATGATCGCGTAGAAATTGCCGCCATAGGCGATGTCGTAGCGGAGCGTGCCGAGTTCGGTTTCCACCTGAAGGTCGCGCATCGCGAGATAGCTCGCAATGTTATGGATGCGGACCGATGTGATCCGCCCTTCAGCCTCGACATAATCGACCGCGATCTGCCCGGCGGGCACGTCGAGCACCAGCCGACCTGGCGTCCGCGGCGTGATCAGCCCATTTTCTAGCGCGAAGGTGACGATGCCGATCGTGCCGTGGCCGCACATCGGCAGGCATCCGCTCGTCTCGATGAACAGCACGCCAGCGTCCGCTTCCGCCGAACAGGGGGGATAGAGGAACCCGCCTGACATCATGTCGTGCCCGCGCGGCTCGAACATCAGGCTTCGGCGGATCCAGTCGTGATGCGCCAGGAAATCGGCGCGGCGCGCGCTCATCGTGTCGCCGCGAAGCAATGGCGCGCCGCCGTGGAGCAGGCGAACGGGATTGCCCGCCGTATGGCCGTCGATGCAGGAAAACAGGTGCCGCATCTCAGCTAATCATAGGGCGCGTGGCGACGGCTCGTTCTACCATCGCGGTTACGGTGTCGCGGCGCGCGCCAGCAAGCGGCAGGCGCGGCGGGCGGACCCGCTCCGATCCGCGCCCCATGATCTTCTCGGCCAGCTTGATCGATTGCACCAGATCGTGATCGGCATCGAGATGCAGCAACGGCATGAACCAGCGATAAATCGCTAATGCCGTCGCCAAGTCGCCGCGCGCGACGGCGGCGACCAGCGCGACTGATTCTGCCGGGAAGGCATTGGTCAGCCCCGACACCCAGCCGGTTGCCCCCAGCAGCAGGCCTTCCAGCGCAACATCGTCGAGCCCAGCCAGAAGATGATAGCGATCGCCCAGCGCATTGTGCAGATCGGTGAAGCGGCGGGTGTCGGGTGCCGATTCCTTGATCGCAACGATGTTGGGCACGTCGGCCAGCGCCTCGAGCGTCTCGATGCCGATGTTGACGCGGTACGCTGGCGGATTGTTGTAAAGCATGATCGGCAGTGCAGTTGATCCAGCGACCGTGCGGAAATGCGACAGCAATTCGGCGGGTTGCGGCACATAGACCATCGCGGGCAGCACCATCAGCCCGTCGGCACCAATCGCTTCGGCATCACGCGCGAAGGCGGCGGCGGCGGGCGTCGTCATTTCTGACACGCCGACGATCACCGGAACGCGCCCCGCCACAACTTCCACGGCCGCAGCCAGCACCTGGCGCTTTTCGTCGCCGAGCAGCGAGTTATTCTCGCCGACCGTGCCCATAACGATCAGCCCGTGCACCCCATCGCGGATCAGCGCGTCGAGCACGCCCTGTGTCGCAGACAGATCGATGGCGTAATCGGCGGCGAACTGCGTCGTCGCTGCGGGAAAGACGCCGGTCCAGTCAGGTGTTTTTCCCACTGCATCCCCTTTGGCCGTCGCAACTGACGGCGTTCGAACAATATCCTGTTTGCCCCTGCGAGTGTTGCACCAACTGACCGAGCTGCGAAGCCGTCCCAGCATTGATTGGGGACGAAAGCGTGTTGGGGCGAGAAAGCTATGCTTGCGGGAAGTCGCTGCCTGGCGGACGACAGGATCTAAGGAGAAGTCGCGATGAACGATGGGCCATTCAGAATACGCGATATCGGGATCAATCCCGGCGTGATTGCGCCAGGGCCACTCAATGCGATCACTGATGTTATCGGCGTATGCGTTGGACACGCCACCCGGATCGAAGGTGAATCGACGCGGACCGGCGTTACCGCGATCCTGCCGCATTCGGGCAATCTTTTCGCCGAGCGCGTTCCTGCCGGGCTGGCCGTGGGCAATGGCCATGGCAAGCTGGCGGGCGGGACGCAGCTGGTGGAACTCGGCGAGATCGAAACGCCGATCGTGCTGGTAAATACGCTCGCGGTTGGACGGGCAGTCGAAGCGGTAATCGACTGGACGCTGGCACAACCGGGTAACGAGTACATCCGCTCGGTCAACGCCGTTGTCGCCGAAACCAATGACGGCATGCTGAACGACATTCGCCAACGTGGCCTTGTTGCCGCGGACGTGACGGCAGCGATCGAGGGCGCAACCGGTGGCCCTGTGCCCGAAGGATCGGTTGGCGCGGGTACCGGCACCGTGGCATTCGACTGGAAAGGGGGCATCGGCACCAGTTCGCGTGCGCTGCCTCCGTCGCTCGGCGGGTGGACAGTGGGTGCGCTCGTGCAGGCCAATCACGGCGGTGTTTTGCAGATCGACGGTCGGCCAATCGGCAAGGCGCTCGGCCGCTATCACCTGAAAGACGCCATCGACACCGGCAGCGCGGACGGATCGATCGTCGTTATCGTTGCTACTGACGCGCCGCTATCGGATCGCAACCTGACGCGGCTGGCGCGCCGTGCGATGTTCGGCGTTGCGCGCACCGGATCGACCTTCGCCAACGGATCGGGGGACTATGCGATTGCCTTTTCGACTCATTCGGGGGTGCGGCGCACGGATGCGACGAGATCCGGTGTCTCCAATTTCGAAGAGCTTGGGAACGACGCCATTTCGCCGCTGTTCGCCGCTGCGATAGAGGCGACCGAGGAAGCCGTTTACAACGCGCTGATCGCGGCCACACCCATCGAAAGTCTGGACGTGCTGCGTGCGGCGATGGTGCGCGTTGATCCACTAACGGTTGCCGAGATCGATCGAGCAGGAGGCAGCTGACCGGCCGACGCCTTGGTCCTGTGCCAATACTATGCCGCCGTGCGGGATAACGAATGCGGCGACATGCCAGTTATTGTCGGCATCGAGCATTCGGCGATGCTTGTTGCCTTGCCGCCGGGAAGCACCGAAGGAGAGCATGTGAGAGCGGTTCTGACGATTGGGCATGGCGGGCGAGATATGCTGCGCCTGATCGATGATTATCGTGATCCTGTCGCAGCGCCGGGCGAGGTGATCGTCGCCGTCGGCGCCACCGCGCTCAATTTTCATGACATTTTCACGCGGCGCGGCATGCCGGGCATCAGCATTCCTCTGCCGGTGATTGTTGGATCGGATATTGCCGGGACGATCGTGTCCGTCGGGGGCGATGCCGCCGATTGGAAAGTGGGCGACCGGGTGTTGATCGATCCCGTCTATGTCGAAAATGGCCGAGGCGGCATGCTGGGTGAAACCAAGGATGGTGGCCGGGCCGATTACATCGCAGTGCCGCACAGCCAGCTTGTTTCGATTCCCGATGCCGTCAGCATCGAGGCCGCCGCCGCGCTGCCGCTCGCTTATGGCACCGCCTATCGGATGCTGGTCACGCGCGGTCGCGTGGCCGCGGGCGAGAAATTGCTGGTGCTGGGCGCGAGCGGCGGCGTGGGTGCTGCCTGCGTGCAGATTGGCAAGGCACTCGGCGCCGAGGTGATCGCGTGCGCTAGTACCGACGCCAAACTCGCGCGGCTGTCGGGAGCAGGGGCCGACCACCTGATCAACTACGCGAGCGAAAATTTCGCGGCGGGCGTGAAGGAACGCTTCGGTAAGCCGCGGTCGACCGGCGGGGGCGGGGTCGATGTCGCGGTGAACTTTACCGGCGGCGATACGATGCTCGATACCCAGCGATCGGTGACCAAGGGGGGGCGCATTCTTACCTGCGGGGCGACGGCGGGCTATGACCTTGCGGTCGACGCGCGGTACTGGTGGACTTATGAGCATGACATGATCGGATCGAACGGCTGGGGCCGCGATGATCTGGTGGTGCTGATGGACTGGATTGCCGCTGGTCGGTTCGATCCGCTGATCGACAAGGTGCTGCCGCTCGAGGACGCGGCAGAGGCCGAACGCATGCTTGAGGACCGCGAGGTCGTCGGCAAGATCTTGCTGCGCCCATGATCGATAATCTGGCGGAACTCGTCCGGCCATGCGGCCTGCCTGGCAAGACGGCTTATGTTGATCTGGCGGAGCCTTCCGCCCGCCAGTGGTCCGCTGCTGGTTTTGACGGCGCGATTGATTCGATCGCGACCGGTCTGGCCGCGCTCGATCTGCCGCCAGCGTCGCGGATCGGGCTGCTCGGGGGGAATGGCGCGGGCACCCTGCAGACCTATTTCGCGATCATGCGCGCGGGGCATGTGGTGGTGCCGCTCAACTATCGGCTGCCCGCAGCGACGATCGATTTCATTGCAAAGGACGCCGATCTGGCGCTGATTTTTGCCGATGAGGAGAGGCATCCGCTGGTGCCTGCGAGCATTGTCGGGCGGATGATCGTACCGGGTGCAGAGGAGGGTGTATTCGACAGTGCCGCGCCCGCGCCGGGCCAGCCAGCGAAGATCATTTATACGTCGGGATCGACGGGGCGCCCCAAGGGCGTGGTGCTGTCGCATGCGGGCCAGGTCTGGGCGATCCGACACGGGCTTTCCCCGGCCGCTGCGGACGACTGCATGATCGTCGCCGCGCCGCTCTATCACAAGAACGGCCTGTATAATTCGACGATGGCACTGGCGCAGGGCGTGCGGATGGTCTCGCTGCCGCGCTTCGAGGCACGCGCATATCTGCAGGCGATTGCCGCGTGGCGCGCAACGACGCTAACGGGCGTCCCGACGATGTTCGCGCTGATGGAACGCGAAAGCGATCTGCTTGCCACGCTCGACCTGACGTCGGTGCGCCGCGTCAGCATCGGGTCCGCGCCGCTCAGCGATCTGCTGGCACGGCGGATCACGGCGATGTTCCCGCAGGCCGAATTGAGCAACGGATACGGCACGACCGAAGCCGGGCCGATCGTGTTCGGGCCGCATCCCCAGGGCCTTTCGCGCCCGCTGACGTCGCTTGGGGTGCCCGCGACGGGCGTCGAATGGCGGATCGCGGGTGGCGATATGGAGGGCGTGCTGAAGCTGCGCACGCCCGCAGTCATGTCAGAGTATCTTAACCAGCCAGCGCTCACCGCCGACAAGCTTAACGATGACTGGTACGATACCGGCGACATCGTCAGGCGCGACGCGGACGGCTTCTTCCACTTCGTCGGGCGGGCAGACGACATGTTCGTGTGCGGCGGGGAGAATGTGTTCCCCGCAGAAGTTGAAACCCTGCTAGAAAGTCATCCGGACGTAGCGCAGGCGGCCGTCGTGCCCGCGCCCGATTTCATCAAGGGGCAAATCCCGGTCGCGTTCGTCGTCCCGCGCGCCGGCACGCATCCCGATGGCGCGACGCTCAAGCGCTTCGCCCTGGAAAATGGCCCGGCCTATAGCCACCCGCGCGCCTTCGTGCTGCGGGACGCACTGCCACTGGCAAGCACGCACAAGATCGATCGCCAGATGCTGATGGCCGAAGCCGTGGTTGTCGCCGCCGCGCTCGATCGCGATTGATCAGGAGATCTGCCATGCCGATGTCGATTGATGATCTTGCCCGCGAACTGGCGACCACGGTGTTGCACCGCGAGCTTGGGCTCGAAGTGATTGCGGTCGATGAGGCGTCGCTGACGATGCGCATGCCGATCGGTCGCTTGAGCGAGCGGTTGCCCGATACCGGCCAATATCATGGCGGCGCGATTGCCACGCTGATCGATGTGGCGGGCGACATGTTGTTGATGGCAGCGCTGGGCCACGGCGTGCCGACGATCAATTTTCGCGTTGATTTCCTGCGTCCGGCGACTGGCGCGGCACTGACCGCAGTCGCCGAAAGCCGCCGCACGGGCAAGACGGTCGCGGTGGTCGATATCGATGTGTTCGATTCCGAGCACCGGCTGGTGGCGACCGGGCGTGGCTGTTATTCGAGCAAGGCAGGATGAGCGTAGCGCCCTCCGCCGGTCGGATCATCGACCACGTCGTGATTCTGGTCGCCGATCTTGATGCGGCGCGCGACGCGATGGCAGCGCTCGGCTTCACCGTGCTGCCGCGCGGCGGGCATCCGATCTTTGGCACCGCCAACCACACGATCATGTTCGACGACAGCTATATCGAACTGCTTTCGATTGCGGCGCCAGGCACCGTCAACCAATATCAGCAGGACTACATTGCGGCAGGCGGTGGCCTGTTGGGACTGTCCTTGGCTACGCCAGATGCCGATGAGACGGCGGCCCGACTCGCGCGTCAGGGCATCGATGCGATCGCGCCGATGGATTTCGAGCGGCCCGTGGAGACGCCTGCGGGCAGACTAAGCGCGCAATTCCGGACGCTGCATCTCAGCGCTCCACTCGGGTTTGCGGGCTATGGCTTCTTCTGTGCGCACCTTACGCCAGAGGTCGTCTGGCTGCCCGATCGACCGGCGCATCCGAATGGCGCAACCACAATATCAGGTGTGACGATGAGGGCATTGCCGATCCTGCCGCGACACGCGCTTGCCGAGGTCGCCGAGCCGGGCGCGACCGGGCCGATGCCGCTGATCGGCGACCGTCCGATCCTGGCGATCAATGTTGCGCGCGTGCCAGATCATCATGACGCTCGGGCGGCTGGCTTCTCGTTCAGCCAGGGTGCGCGCGGTATCGCGCTGCACCACCCGGCGCTGGGGGAGGTCGAACTGGTGCTTGTGCTGTCGTGACGACCGTGATCGGCGAGATCGTCTGGGACGCGCATGCCTGCCTGCCGGTGGAGGCAGGGATCACGTTTGACAATATTGGTCAGCATCGCCGGGCCGGGTTCGATTTCGTCTCTGTAAATGTCGGTATGGACCCGACAGGCTTGCCCGCGATCATGCGCGCGATTGCTTGGTTCCGGGCTTGCATTGCACGTGCGCCGGATCGCTATGGGCTGGTCGGCACGATGGCCGAGATCGCGCAGGCCAAAGCGCGGGGCGCACTAGCAATCGCCTTCGACCTGGAAGGTGCGGACTGCCTCTTCGAACGCCCCGAAATGGTGCAATTGTTCGCCGATCTTGGCGTTCGGCAAATGCATTTGGCGTATAATCTCAACAACCGAGTCGCCGGGGGGTGCCATGATGTGCCGATGCGCCTCACTTCGGCCGGGCACGATATCGTTCGTGCGATGAACCGAGCCGGGATTGTCGTCGATTGCAGCCATACCGGGCGGCTGTGCAGTTTCGACGTGATGGCGGCCTCCGAACGCCCCGTCGTGTTCAGCCACGCCAACGCCGCCGCGCTGCACGAAACCGCGCGCAACGTAACCGATGATCAGATCAAGGCCTGCGCCGCGACCGGCGGCGTTATCGGCATTTGCGGCTATGCCCCGTTTCTGGGGCGTGCGCGGGCGAGCATCGTCGATATGGTCTCCCATATCGATCATGTTGCGCAACTCGTCGGGGTCGATCATGTCGGCCTCGGCTGGGATCATTGCTATCCTCCCGAAGGCGTTCCGGTAGCGAGCGATCCTGGGTTGGCGGCCCGCTATTTCCCCGATGCCACGCTCGGCGACCACGGGCATACCGTTATCCAGGACACCAGCGTGCCGATCGAGGCGCAGTCCGCGATCGATCTGTTGCTATCGGCCAAGGGATATGGCCGCAGTGATATCATCAAGGTGAAGGGCGGAAATTTTGCCCGTGTTGCGGCCGCATGCTGGCCTGTTTAGGGAGCCAGCTTGAACAGCGACCCGTTTTCATGACAGATTGCCTCAACATCGATCGGGCGTGCTGCCCCGTCGCCAACGAGGAATGATGACCCAGCCGGCACCCAGTCATAACTTCGACAGCGCGGGTACCGAATTGCCTGCCGCCGACCGTGCGCTTGTCGGCGAATCCTACGACGTATTGCGCGCCCAGCTGCGCGATCGTGAAGCGGCCATGGCAGCGAGCGGCAGCGATGGGTTGATCGGCGTGCGTAGCCCGGTCCGCGAGGGAAAAGGCCATTGGGACTATGTTAAGGTATCAGAGCATCTGATCTTGTCGCTGGTCGATGCGGTCTATGATCGCGACACCTGGATCGTCGTGCCGGGGGACCGATTGTTCAAGGTGCGCATTCTGATTTCTGGGACGCTGCTGAAACGCGACGGATCAACACTGATCGACGGTGCCGGCGCGTACCTTGCCGCGTATCCCGGCGCGGCGGGCGATGGGTATACGGCGGTCGGGGGGCAGCGGCTGCGGCTGGTCGTTTTGCACTGCGATCATGCCTTGCTGACCGAAGAGCTCGGGCTGGGCGTCGCTTCGATCCCCGATCCGCTGTCCCGGTTGTTCGGTGATGGGCCCGACAATCCGGTCGGCGCCAATGTGCGGCTCGGTGCGGAGGTGCTGCGCGCTGCTAACGATATCATCCGCACGCCTGCGCATTATCCGCGCGCGTTGCGGCGTGCCTATATCGCCGCGCGCAGCCATGAGATTGTGCTTGCGGTGCTGAAGCAGTTGAGCGTGCCGGATTTTGTCATCCCCGATGGCATCAAGCTGACGATGCGTGACATTAGCCGGATCTATGAAGCGCGCGATATCCTGTCCGATGCCTTTGTCGCGCCGCCCTCCATCGAGCGACTGGCGCGGCTGGTGGGACTCAACCAGACCAAACTCAAATCGGCGTTCAAGCTGGTGTTCGGCTTGACCGCCTATGAATTCGTCCGCCAATGCCGGATGGAAACTGCCGCCGAACTGCTGCTGACCAGCGACCGCAGCATCGCCGAGATCGCGTACGGCGTTGGATTCGAATATCCGGCGAACTTTACCCACGCCTATCAGCGTTTCTATGGTCAGCTGCCCAGCGACGCGCGCTTGCGTCGCTGAGCCCCTGGTCGCGGTTGTGCGGCGCGGCGGCAGGACAATTCCGTCCGCCCGATGCATCGGGCAGCGGTTGCCCCCCGCCCCACAGCGCATAAGCTGGCAAGCCTGATGGGAGGCCGACTTGTTCAGAGCATTGCTCGCGCTGCTTCTTGTAACCATTGCGGTGCCGTCGATAGCGGCCAAACCGGCGCACTCTTGTGGCGACCTTCCCATAGCCCGGAACGCTGCCACGCTCGGTTGGAACGCCGCAGGTCTGCAACGCGCCCGCGACGAAGCTCGAAAAGGCGGCGCGGCGGCATTCATGGTGGTGACCGGCGGCAAGGTGGTGATCGCCGATGGCGCGCTTGCAAAGCCGATGCTGATCGCCTCAGTCCGCAAAAGCATCATGAGCGCGCTGATCGGCCAGGCCATTGCCGAGGGCAAGTTGGCGCGGACCGATCCGATCGCCAAATTCGGCATCAACGAGGATAGTCCGCTCTCCGATGCGGAACGATCCGCCACGGTGCGCGATCTGCTGATGGCACGGTCAGGCGTGTATCTGCCGACTGCGGCCGAGACGGCAGCGATGCGTGCCAACCGGCCCGCGCGTGGCAGCCATGCGCCGGGCAGCTTCTGGTTTTACAACAACTGGGATTTCAACGTCCTTGGCAATCTTTATGAGCGGGCAACCGCAAAGGGCGATTTCATCGCGTTTCAACGTCGGATCGCCGAACCAATCTGCATGCAGGACTTCGACGCTTACGAAAACACCTGGTATTCGTACAATCAAGGCGCGCCACGCTTTCCGGCCTATCACATGGCACTGTCACCGCGTGATCTGATGCGCTTCGGCATGCTTTACCTGCAAAAGGGTCGGTGGGCAGGCCAGCAGGTCGTGCCTGAAGCATGGGTCGCCGAAACCACCCAGCCGCTGTCGATGACCGAAGCTGGCGTGCCGGTGCACGGCGCTTATGGTTACCTCTGGTGGATTACCACACCCGATCCGTCGGGAATCGCGCCCGCCATTCCGCCGGGCAGTTTCACCGCATCGGGCAGCGGTGGGCAGGAGATGACGGTGATCCCGGCGCTCGACACCGTCATCCTGGTGCGCGCCGACACAACGCCCGACCAGAAGGGCGCGTCGATTTTCAAAAGCGCGGCGGAGTGGCAAAAATTCTTGCAACTGACGCTCGCCGCGCGTCTGCCTGCCAAAGGAAATTGAACGATGAGAATTGGATCGCCCGCCGCGATGGCGCTCGTATTGTTCATGGGTCTGGCAACGTCTGCGGTTGCGCAGCGACCGTCGGAACGATCGCCGCGCCTGCCCGTGGTCGATGACAGCGCGTGGTGGACCGGAAAATACAAGCCGCGCGATGCCGAATGGCAGACGGTGGAGCGGCGATCCTATTATGTATCCATGCGCGACGGTGTGCGGATCGCGGTGGACGTTTATCTTCCCAAGGGACTCGATCCAACACGGCGATTGCCAGCGATCCTCGAGCAAACCCGCTACTACCGCTCTACTGAAAAGGACGGCGTGTGTTCGCGCAGCAACCGCGCCGAATGGTTTGCCCAACGCGGTTATGCCTATGTGATTGTCGATGTCCGCGGGACGGGGGCGTCATTCGGCTCGCGCAATACCGAGTTCGGTGCCGTCGAAGTCAAGGACGGCGGCGACATTGCCAACTGGATCGTTGCGCAATCATGGTCTGACGGTAAAATTGGCGCGACCGGCGTTTCCTATGTCGGCACCACGGCAGAACTGCTGCTCGTCAATCATCATCCGGCGGTAAAGGCAATAGCGCCCCAATTTGCCGGAACCGATTTCTACGAGGAGATCAACCTGCCAGGCGGCGTTCGCAACGAGCGGTTCATTCAGGCATGGGGGCTCGGCAACCGAACTTTGGACGCCGGACGCATCCCCGATCTTGCCGGTGGCGGCGTACCCTGCACAGTCGCTGGGATCGAAGGTGCCGCCCTGCGGACGCAGGCGATTGCCGATCATTCGGCCAACATCAACTCTGCCGATGCGCAGACAACATTGATGTTTCGTGACGATTCCGGACCGGGCGGAATAGTGATCGGTGATCGCAGCACCTATACCCAGCGCGCCGCGATCGATCGTGGCAACGTGCCTACCTATGTGATCGAATCATGGTACGATATCGGCTATGGCCAGGGGGGCATCAATCGCATCCTGAATAGCTCGAATCCGAACCAGCGGTTGCTGATTGGTTCCTGGAATCACGGTGGGAATTATTATTACGCACCCGGCATCGTCGAGCGGACGCGACCGGCTTTTTGGATCGACGAGGAATTGCTGCGCTTTTTCGATGCCAAGCTGAAGGATATTGATACAGGCTTCGATCGCGACGCGCGCATCCGTTACTTTACCTCTGGCGTCAATCAATGGCGCGCGACGCAAAGCTGGCCGCCTGCCGGGTTGGCGATGGCACGCTGGTGTTTTGCGGCGAATGGCCTGCTCGATCGAAACTGCGAACGTACAGCGGGGACTGACAGCTATGCCGTGCGTGCCGACCCGCAAACAGGCAGCACCTCGCGCTGGGACACGGCCTTGAGGGGGCCGGTCAACTATCCCGATCGCCGCGATCAGGCTGCCAAACTGCTGACATACACAACGCCCTCCCTTGACCACGCGATGGAAGTTACCGGGCAGCCGATCGTCCACCTGACGATGACATCGAGCGCGCCCGACGGGAACGTGATCGCCTATCTGGAAGAAGTGCGGCCCGACGGCGCTGTTTACTATGTCAGCGAAGGTTTGCTTCGGCTGTCGCATTCGAAGCCGGGCAAGAAACCCTACCGCACGTTGACGCCGGGCCATTCGCATCTGCGCGCTGATTCGCTTGGCGATGTCAGCGGGAAGCGGCTCGCTATCGATTTTGGTATGCTACCGCTCAGCCACGTCTTCGCCAAGGGGTCGTCGATCCGCCTATCGCTGGCGGGTGCCGACGGCACGCGTTTTGCGGGCACGGCTGGCGGTGCGACATGGCAGGTGTTTCGCGGCGGGGCGAAGCTTTCGCGTGTCGATCTGCCCGCCAAGCCTTCGAACTGAGCGGCAAAGGAGTGCGCATCTTCATTGCCACGATGGGCACGGAGACCAACAGCTTCTCGCCGATCCCGACGGGGATGAACGCCTTTGCCGAATACGAATATTGGGACGGTGACGGCAGCTGCCGCCCGCCGGTGTGGGGCAATATTCCGCTGATTGAATGGCGGCGTTTGGCCGAGGCGGATGGGCACGAGATCGCCGAAAGCCTGTGCGCCTTCGCCATGCCCGCCGGGCCGGTGACGCGGGTGGCGCATGAGACGGTGCGCGATCGTATTCTGGCGGACTTGGCCGATGCGCGCGCCGATCTCGTTCTATTCAATCTGCACGGCGCGATGGTTGCAGAAGGCGAGGACGATTGCGAAGGTGATCTGCTCGCCCGGGCTCGCGCGATCGTTGGCTCGGAGGTGCCCATCCTCGCCGAACTCGACCTCCACGCGCATCTCTCACATCGCATGGTGTCGAGCGCTGACATGCTCGTTGCGTACAAGGAATATCCGCATACCGACATCGCTGATCGAGCGATCGATCTGTATCATCTGGCGATGCGCATGCAGCGGCGCGAGATCAGGCCGGCCGCGGCGGTGGCCGATGCGCGCATGCTGGTGAAGATGCGTCCGACGCAGCAGCCGATGCGCGGGTATGTCGACCGGCTATACGCGATAGAGCGCCAAGGCGCGGTGCTGTCAGCGTCGCTGATCCACGGCTTCCCGTTCGGCGATGTCGCCGATATCGGTGCGAAGGCGCTGGTCTATAGCGACGGCAACGAGGCGGCGGCGCAGGCTCGGGCAAACGCGCTGGCGCAGGCATTGTGGGACATGCGCGAGAGCGTCAGCACCCGCTATCTGGATATCGATGCCGCGCTCGATGCCGCCCTAGGCCAGCCGGGGCCGGTGGTCATTGCCGACGGCGCGGACAATTCCGGTTCCGGCGCGCCGTCGGACAGTACCTTCATCCTTGAGCGCATGCTTGCGCGAGGGTTGCCGAGCGCTGCGCTGGCCGGATTGTGGGATCCGATCGCGGTAGGATTTGCGCGCGATGCCGGGGTGGGCGCGACCATACCGATCCGGTTGGGCGGGAAATGCGGGCCGATGTCCGGCGCGCCACTCGACGTGATCGCGACAGTGATGGGTGAATCCAGCAACCACCGCCAGACGGGGCTTAGCGGCGGCGTGCAGGATCTCGGGCCCTGCGCTTGGCTGCGGATCGGATTGATCGACGTGATCGTCATCACCCAGCGGCAGCAAGTCCTCGCGCCGGACATCTTCACGGGGCTCGGCTGTTCGGTCGAGGACAAGCAGGTCATCGTCGTCAAGTCCGCGCAGCATTTCAACGCTGGGTTCGGGTCGATGGTACGCGCGACCGTCTATGCGGCAGCACCGGGATGCGCGCCACCCGATGTGCGTCTGGTGCCGCTGACGAAATGTGGGCCGCTTTGGCCGCGAGTCGACAATCCTTTCGCCTGATTGTTACCGGCACCCTGTATCAGTAGTTATTTTTTGGCGGTGCGCTCAGGCAACAACGCAATATAATTGCAACTTCCGCGTCGTGCCGCACAAGTCGCAAATCGTCGCAAATAATGCGCTTCTCCCAACTTACGTCATCCTTGATGGCGATATCGCGACCAAAATGTGTCGCATCTGCTTAGGGGGAAATGATGATGAACGATGCAGGCTTCATTCGATCCACAAGGCGCGGCATGATGGCGACGGTAGGTATGGTCGCGCTGATGTGCACGGCGGCGCCGGCTTGGGCGCAATCGAAACCCGTCGACACGCCAGCGCCGGCTGATGCGGATGCGCGGGCGGAAGATGGCGAAATCGTTGTTACGGGATCGCGTATCGCTCGCCGCGATTATGATTCTGCCAGCCCAATCGTTACCGTTACGCAGGAGCAGTTCAACCGCCAGTCTGGTCTGACGCCTGACACGTATTTGCAGTCCCTGCCGCAGGTCGGCTCGGCGTTTGGTCAGGGATCAAATAACGCCGGCAACAACGGTATCGCCGCGATCAACCTCCACTATCTGGGCGCGAACCGCACGCTCGTGCTGCTAGACGGGCGTCGCGCGGTTCCAGGCGAGGGTGGCAATTCTGTCGATATCAGCCTTATTCCGCAGACCCTGATCAAATCGGTCGAAATCATTACCGGCGGCGCATCCGCCGTTTATGGCTCCGACGCCATCGCCGGCGTCGTCAACTTCAAACTGGACGATCGTTTCGAAGGGCTAAAGCTCTCAGGTACCGCTGGCGTCTCGACGCGCGGCGATGCCGGTCAATATGGGATAGACGCCGTTTACGGATGGCGCAGTAAGACCGGCAACGGCGGCTTCGTTGCCTATGGCGGCTACAGCGATCGGCAATTCGCGCTCGCGACAAGCCGACCCAATACGGCCCAAGAATCGGTGGTGACGTTCAACGCCGCCGGTGCGCCCGTCATCTCGCCATTCATCAACAACAACCTGCCAGATGGCGCAATTTCGCCAGCTGCAGCGAACCTGCCTAGCCAGGCTGCAGTCAACACATATTTCGCCCGTTTCGGCGTCGCGCCGGGCACGGTGCCGCGCACCTCGGCGCTCGGCTTCAACACCGATGGCACCCTGTTCGCCAATAATCCAACGACCAACAATCGGTCGGTCGGCGCCAACCGCAATCCTTATGTCCTCAACAATTTCGAGCAGAATTATCTTCAATTGCCCGCACAGCGATACATTGCGGGCTTCCTCGGCGACTGGGAGATCGTGCCCGATGTGACGGTGTATTCGCGGTTCAGCTTCATGCGGTCCGAAGTGCGCCGTCAGATTAACCCGGTCAACCTTCCAGCCACGGCGCTGCCGGCCGCGTTGGTCAGTTCGCTCTTCCCCGGCCTATCCGGTATTCTTGCTTCGCGCCCTTCGCCCAACGCCACTGTTTCGGTGGTTCGCAATCTTGCGGAGCTCGGCCCGCGCAGCGCAGACTATAAGGGCGACCAGTATGAAGGCTTGATCGGCCTGCGCGGCAGCTTTGCGCCGAGCTGGAACTACGACATCTATTACAGCCGCGGGCGGCTCGATCGTACCGAGGTGGCCGGTGGTGCCTTGCTGGTGTCGCGCCTAAACGCCCTCTTGACCGCCGCTGACGGTGGTCGGGCGCTGTGCGGTGGGTTCAGCATTTTCGGGATCGGCTCTATTTCGCAGCAATGCGTCAATTTCCTCAATTACAATCCTACCACGCGAACCATTTCCGATCAGGAAGTGGTGGAAGGCAACGTCACTGGATCGCTCTTCACCCTGCCGGGCGGGGCGGCAAAGGTGTCTGTTGGTGCGCTGTATCGGCGCAACAGTTTCTCCATCATCGGCGATCCGCAGGTGAATGCGGGCAATGTCCTTGGCGGGCTGCGCACCAACTCCAGCATCGCGTCTAACTTCAATGTAAAGGAAATCTTCGGCGAGCTTTATCTGCCGTTGCTGGGCGATAGGCCGTTTGCTGAAATACTCGATGTCACTTTGGGCTATCGTTATTCGGATTATTCAGCGTCGGCCAATACCAATACTTACAAAGCAGAACTGGTCTATGCGCCGATCAAGCAGGTGCGTTTTCGGGGGTCCTTTCAGCGGGCGGTTCGTGCACCCAGCCCAACCGAGCTGTTCCTGCCTTTAACACCGTCGAACGAGAGCATCGTGCAGGATCCCTGCTCTTTCAATTCGGCCTTCCGGGCCGGCAACGTCGCGGGCGTGACGCCCGCCAACGTGCGCACCCTATGCTTGGCCCAGGGCATTCCGGCGGCGATCATCGATACCTTCGTCGGGCCGACTGCCGCGACGGGAACGCGGACCGGGAGCCTCAACCTGCAGCCTGAAAAGGCCGATTCTTACACTGTAGGTGCTGTTATCCGGCCCGAATTCGGCGGCTCCCTGTTCCGCAATCTGTCGCTGTCGGCCGACTATTGGAGAATAGAAGTTAGCGGTGCGATCGCGCAACTCGGCCTGAACGATTCGGTCACGCGCTGCTTTAATCTGCTTGGGCTGAACCCAAACTACAGCCCGACAAACCAGTTCTGCGGCAATTTCTCCCGCAACACGAATGGCGGAATCACCAATGCGTTGGTCACCTTTACCAATATCGGTGCCCTCCGCATCGCGGGTGTTGACGCGCAGATTGATTGGGCCATCCCACTCGACTCAGTTATCGGTGGGCAGAATACTCGCCTTGATTTGAACTTCGGCGTATCGCGCCTAGTGACCGTGGATCAGCAATCGCTGGCGGGCGCTCCCTTCTCCAACCTGCGCGGTTCGATCGGGGCGGTGGGTTCATCGGCCTTCCCAACATGGAAGAGCACGCTCGGCGCGCAGCTGACATTTGGGCAATTCGACATCGGCACGCGCTGGCGCCACATCAGCGCCATGATCACCCAGGCGAAGGCGCTGTCGCCAACGATCAACAGCCTCGGTACGCCGGCAATCGATTACGTCGATTTGAACCTCGGCTTCCGCGTGGACAAAAGCTTCACGCTGCGTTTCGGAGTCGAAAATCTGGCCGATGTGCAGCCGCCGATCTATTCGACGCCGAGCGGCAACAATACCGACCCTACCACCTTTGATGTAATCGGTCGCAGGGTGTTCATGCGAGTGGAAACACGGTTCTGATGTCGTGAAGCTGCCGCCAGCCGTCGCGCTTGTCTTGACGGTTGGCGGGCTTTGCGCTGCTGCGCCGCCGTCGCTGGCGCGCTGCGTGGATCTCCCCACTCACCGCGTGACCGACGGCGCACGGCGATCGACCACTTCGCCGATCAAGCCGGGGCCGAAGGCGCCGATGCGGTGTTGGTGATGATCGAGGGGCGTGTCGCCATTGCCCGCAGTGCCATCGCCGAACCGATGCTGACGGCGTCGATCCGCAAGCCGATATTGGGGGCGCTGATTGGCATCGCCGTCGAAGAGCGAGCGCTGTCGACCGGCGATCCGCTTGGGCGGTTCGGCCTTGGCGATGAACTGACCGACACCGAGCGCCGTGCTGGTGGTGCGAACGCGCACGCCGCCGGGCGCAAAACAGGGCAAGGCGTTCATCAGTAATGAAGCGTGGAGCCGATTGCTGGTCGAATTTGCAACGGCGATGTCACCACGACCAGGCGCGCGCTGAGGCGCGGCAGCCGCCGTCCTTCCACCCGCGCCATCCCCGCCCGCGGATGACCTGCCCCGCCCGCACCGCGGTGGCGGTGCCGTGATCGAACGCCACCCGGCCATTGACGATCACGTAGTTCATGCCAGTTGCGAGTTGCTGCGGTTGCTCAAAGGTCGCGCGGTCGCCGATCTGGGTGGGATCGAAGATCGCGACATCCGCGAAGTGGCCGATCTTCAGCTGCCCGCGATCGTGCAGCCCGAGCCGTTGAGCCGGGAGCATCGTCAGCCGGTGCACCGCCTGTTCCAGCGGGATAAGCCGTTCGTCACGAACATAGCGCCCCAGCAGCCGCGCGAAATTACCATAGGTGCGGGGATGCGTGCTCGATTTCAGGAACGCGCCCTCAGGCGCCTGCGCCGACCCGTCCGACGCGAACGTGACCCAGGGCGTGGCGACCGTCTTGCGGACATTGGCTTCCGACATGGCGAAATAGACGACGCTGACCCGGCTGTGATCGGCGATCACCAGGTCCATCGCCAGTTCCTCAGGACTCGTCCCCCGTTCGCGCGCGACATCGGCCAGTCGCCGACCGATCAGCGGCTTGAGCGCATCGGTCTTGAAGCCCGTGAGCAGCACGCCCTCGGCCCCAGCCTGGCGCAACCGGCTTTCGAATACGGGCGGATCGCGTCGCATATCGGCAAGCGCGCGGGCGCGGGTGTCTGGTGCTTTTAACCGCGCGATCCAATCATCAATGCTGCCTTCCTGCACCCAGGCAGGCATGCTCGGGTCGAGCCCGGTCGAACTGGCATCATAGACATAGGCATTGGCGCTGATTTTCACGCCCCTTGCGCGCGCCGCATCGATCCGGGCGATCACGCTGTCGAACTTCGGCCAGTTGGCCCTGCCGACGACTTTCAGGTGAAAAATTTCGGCGGAGGCGCCAGTCGCCCCGGCCAGTGTGATCATGTCGTCGACCGCCTCGACGATACGGTCTCCCTCTGAGCGGATATGGCTCCAATAACCGCCCCCGCACCTTCCCGCTTCGGTAGCGAGCGTGGTCAGCTCAGCGCTGTCAGCGAAGGTGTCGGGGGTATAGATCAAGGCGGAGGAAAGCCCGATCGCGCCGTCCGCCATCGCCTGCGCGACGAGCCGGCGCATGTGCTTGAGTTGACTGGGCGTTGCACGGACATTGTCGCGACCAAGCACGTTCTCGCGGATTGCGCCTGCGCCGACCGATGACGCGATGTTGACGGACACGCCGCGCCGCTCCAGCGTTCGCAGGAAGCCATCGAGCGTCGTCCAGCTGACCTTGAACGGCAAATCGCCCTGATCGGTGGCTATCCGCGCCCGCATCGCCGGGCTGAGTGGCCCCATCGATGTGCCTTCGCCCATTACCTCGAGCGTGACGCCCTGCGCCAGATCGGACAGCGCACGGCCATCGACCAGCAATGCTTCGTCGGCCTGGCTCAGCATATTGATGAACCCCGGCGTCACGGCCTGTCCGCTTGCGTCGATCACGCGCGCGCCAGTTCCGGCCGCGTGCGGCCCGACATAGGCGATCCGCTGCCCGACAATGCCGACATCTCCGTGAAAGGGCGCGCCACCACTGCCGTCGATGATCGTGCCACCTTGGATCAGGATGTCATACCGGGCGGCGGGGGCGCTGGCGGTGGTGAACGCGGCGGCGAGCAGGAGCGCGACGAGGCGGCGCTTCACGGCAGGTCGCGCACGGGCAGCGCGAGGTAGCTGCCGTTTGGGCCTAGCTGCACCGCGATGGTTGCGACGCGGCTGTCAGCGACCGTTTCGGCCGCGACATCGCCGCCCGAGTTGCGGTTGCGCTGCCAAAGAAAGCTGACCCCCGGCGAGGTAACGACCAGCCGCAGCCGATGACCGGGCGCCACGCGCCAGCTGACCCAGCCGAGCTGCAGTTTAGCGGTTTCGATCTTACCCGGCGTGAGCAGCTTGGCGCGTTCCAGCCCTTCCCGATAGCGCAGCCGCAGCGCATCCCAGCTCAGCAGCGAAGTCGTGCCGTCACTCGCGACGTCGTACAACACGGCGGTCAGGTCGGTATCGCGTACGTCGTAGCGTGCTTTGAGAACGAGCGCCGGCATACCGATGATCTCGGCTCCGCGCCCGAATGCGCTCGTTTCGTAGATCAAGCCGTTGCCGTCGATCCGCGCGATGAAATCATCCTTAACCAGATGGTCGGAACCCAGCTCATCACCGAAATACGGGTGCCATGCGACGGCGGTGGCACGCGGATCATAGCGAAATGTATCGATCCCTTGGCCCGGCTTGGCGGCGAGCTGACCGGCACGGGTGATCGCGCCGCCATCGCTGTCGGGCGAGGCCAGCCAATAGTTTCGCGGAGTCACTGGCGCGAGCGAGGGAGACCCTGCCCAGCGATGATCGCCGATCAAATAGTGTGTCAGCGGGCCGAGCAGCTGCGGCGGCATTGGCGAACCATTCAGCACATGATTGTACCAGGCCAGGTGTAACGCAAGCATGTCGAGGGCGGCCTCATCCCCGAATTCCAAACCGCCCAGCGAGCGCTGCGGAGTGGTGACGCCGCCATGGCTCCATGGACCGATCAGCAACCGACTCTGCGCCGCCATCGTCGGGTTGGCGGTGGTGAAGGCGCCCCAATGCTCGAGCGTTCCGGCCTGCGCGCCGTCATAGGCGCCGGTGATGCTCAGCACAGGGATCCTCAAGGCGGCGAGCTGTTGCGGGGTCGGGTTGATGGCCTTCCAATAAGCGTCGAGCACCGGATGATCAGCTGCCTCGGGCCATAATTCCCTGGCAAAGCCCGCCGCCCTCCAGAGGTCGCGAAAGGCGATCTCGCCGCGCCCGAGCTCGGCGAACAAGCCGCGCCAATAGGGTATGTCCTCATTGAAATTGGTGTTGCGCTGCGTCCCCGCGACGAGTGCCGACCAGCGCGTGCGATAGGGGTTGCCGATGCCATGATAACTGGGCGAATCGACTCCGTAATAGGAGGGCGCGGCGGGAACGATCGTCTTGAGGGCAGGCGGCGCGCGGGCGGCGACCTGCCACTGGACGAGGCCGGTATAAGAGGCACCGCGCATGACCACACGGCCATCGGCGAAGGGCTGACGCGCGAGCCATTCGACCGCGTCGTACCCGTCATCGCCATCGTTGACATAGGGTTTGAAGGTTCCTTGCGAATCACCCCGGCCACGAACCTCGACGATCGCACCGACATAGCCGTGCTGCGCGAAATAGGCGGCGACGGGGTGGTAACGATCCGCACCGTAAGGCGTCATGATCAGCACGACCGGCAGTTTGCCCTCTTGCCGCGCAGGCCGGATGATCGTCGCGTTCAGCGTGGCCCCGTCGCGCATCGGCACCGCCACGTTGAAGGCGATCTGATAGGGGCGGGATAGAGTCGCGGTGGTCGATTGGCCGCACGCCGTGCTGCTGGTCAGTGCAGCGGCGATCGTCATGGTCATCGCCAAGAACCAGTCAAATTTCATGCGACCATCCTCTTTGTTCCTCGCGATGCTAGCCGCGTGCGTCGCCGAAGCGATATTCCGGGCGGACATAAGGCTATTGATCGGCTGCATCGGGCGGGGCGGCAATGGACAGCGTTGTGGCACAATCCTAGCTGATTGTGGATGGAACACAGCGCCCCTCCCTCGCTCGTCGTCGTGAACGAGGAAGAAGCGAGCCGGCTGCTGACACCGCAGCTTGCTTACCGAGCGGTCGAGCGCGCGCTGGCGGCGCTGGCCGATGGCTCCGGCTCGCTCAATCCGGTGGTCATCGGCGCGGGTCTGATGCAGGGGCAGAGCTTCTCGATTAAGTCCGGGGCGGCCGGGGATGAGCGCCTCGTCGGCCTTAAGGTTGGTTCCTATTGGCCGGGGGCCGAGACGCATGGGTTGGCGCGGCATGGCTCCTCGATCTTCTTGCTCGACGCAGAAACCGGTCGCCTGCGCGCGATCGTCGAGGCGAGTCGCCTCAACGGTCCGCGCACCGCCGCAGCTGATGCCGTCGTCGCGTCCTTTCTGGCCCGCGCTGACTGCCACACGCTTGCCGTGATCGGTGCCGGCCATCAGGCCGAACATGAGGTGCGCGCGCTGTGCGCCGTCCGCCCGATCGCGCGGGTGTTGATCGCCAGTCGATCGGCCGAACGCGCTGCGGCGTTGGCGACCGCGCTGCTGGGTTGCGCCGAAACGGTGATGGCGACGGATGCGCAAACCGCCTGCCGCGCTGCCGACATCATCGTCACGGTGACCACTGCAACGGCACCGGTGATCGAGGCCGAGTGGGTTGGTCCGGGCACGCACATCGCCAGCATGGGGTCGGACCAGCGTGGCAAGCACGAACTGCCTGTGGCGCTGATCGAGCGTGCGGTATTGTTCTGTGATTTGCCCGCACAATCGCTTGCAATTGGCGAGTTTCAGCATGTCGCCATGCAGGTTGCGGCAGGAAACCTCAGCTTAACCGCGATCGGCGATGTCGTCCGGGGCGTGTCACCGGGAAGGACAAGCGCCGAGGCAATTACGATCTTCGACAGTTCCGGCACGGCGCTGCAGGATCTTTACGTCGCCCAAGCCATTCTCGACGCGCGATGATCGATCTCGCCGCGATCTGCGCCGCCGCCGACCGTATCAGACCGCATGTCGTGCGCACCCCGGTCGTACGGCTGACACCCGGCGGGCTGCGGCTGAAGGCGGAAAACTTGCAACATACCGGCGCGTTCAAATTGCGCGGGGCTTTCAACGCAATCCTGTCGCTGAGCGCGGAGCAGCGCGCACGCGGCGTCGTCGCACACAGCAGCGGCAATCATGCCCAGGCGGTCGCCTATGCCGCGCATGTCCTCGGCGTGCGGGCGACGATTGTCATGCCCGACAACGCACCCGCACTGAAGCTGGCCAATACGCGCCAATGGGGGCCGGACCTCGTCATCGTTGGATCAGCCTTCACCGAACGCGCGAACGTGGCTGCGCAGATCGCACAGGATCGCGGCCTCGCGCCGATCGAGCCGTATGACGATCCGGCGATCGTCGTGGGGGCGGGGACAGTGGGGCTCGAGATTGCCGAGGATTGCACGGCCATCGATGCGGTGTTCGTCCAGGCATCGGGCGGCGGATTGGCGGCGGGGCTCGCGACCGCGATCAAGTCGCTACGACCCGATGTGCAGGTCGTCGCGGTCGAACCGGCGCTGTGCGGCCATGTCACCGCCAGCTTTGCGAGCGGCGAGCGCGTGCCGATTCCCGACGCGCAATCGGGGCGCACGATTGCCGACGGCATGCGCGCCAATCAACTGGGTGCGGCGAACTGGCCCGCGATCCGCGCCCATGTCGATCGCGTGATGACGGTGGAGGATGATGCGATGCGTGTCGGCATCGCCCGGCTGGCGCGCGATGCGCGGCTGGTTGCCGAACCCTCGGGGGCGACCGCGATGATGGCCGCGCTGGCAAGCGGTGTCGATCCGGCGCGCGCGGTGGCAATCGTCAGCGGCGGCAATCTCGACCCCGCGACGCTCGCCGCGATCCTTGCCGCCTGAGCTTCAGCGCGCAGCAACCGCCAGCGAGGCATGCGCGCCACTCGGCCCTAATGGTAAGTCGAGGCTGGCCCAGGCGAACAGCAGCGCCAAGCCACCCACGAAAATGGCGGCAGCATAAGGCACCATCAGCCCGAGGAAACGGCCAAAGCCCAAATCCCGCGCATAACGCTGCGCAAAGACGAAGACGATCGGCGTCATCGCGGTCGGCGTCAGTAATTCTGACGCGCTGGCCCCGATGCGATAGGCAGCCGCCGTCATTTCAGGTGAGATACCCAGTCCCATCATCATCGGCACGGCGGTCGGCGCCATGATCGCCCATTTGGCGCTGGTCGAGGGCAGGATGAGGTTGAGCAGGGCAGTCAGCGCCGAAAAGGCGAGGATCAGCGGCACACCCGTCAGCTGGACGTCGCGCAGCCCCGCCGCCGCCTTGGCCGCGCCGACTTCGGCCAGATGTGTCCACCCGAGGAACGCGCCGAAATGCGCAGCGAAGAATATCAGCAGCAGAAAGGGCGCGGTTTCGGCCAGTGCCTGTTGCATCAGCGCATAGACATCGCTGTCGCGCCGCAACCGACCGTTGAGAAAGCCGAAGGCCAGCCCGCCGCCGAGCATCGCCAAAAAGACGATGGCGATGAACGATTTGTAGAAGGGCCGCAAATCGCCGTCAGGCATCCGCAGTGGCGCACCCGGTGCCAGCCCGAGTGCCGCGCCGATCGCGATGATCAGCAAGGTGACGCCCAGGCTGATGCCAAGCCCGCGATGCGCTTCGATTGCTTCGGCATCTATCGTCGCGGGCCGCGGAAAGCGCCGCTCGATGCGCTTTTCGAGGTACAGATCAGTGACCAGCGTGACGATGATCGTCACCAGCACCGCAAAGCTCGCGAGCAGGAAATAATTTGCCAGGATGTCGATCGTGCTGCCTGGATCGATCACCCGCGCGGCCGCCTCCGTAATGCCGTACACGGCTGCATCGGTCGGCGTGACGAGCAGGTTCGCGCCATACCCCCCGCCGACCCCGGCAAACGCGGCGCAAATTCCCGTCAGCGGATGCCGCCCCGCCGCTGCGAAGGCATAACCGGCGAACGGGATAACCACGAAATAGGCAGCGTCGGTGCCGATATGGGCGAGGATGCCAATGACCACGATCGCAGGCGTCAATGCGACCACCGGCACATTTTTCAATGCCGCCCGCAACGCGGCCCCGATCAGCCCGACTTTCTCTGCAAACCCCGCGCCCAGCATAATCAGGACCACCATGCCGAGCGGCTCGAACCCGAAAAACGTGCTGGGCATCTCAGCGAGCAGATGGCGGATATTCTCGGCCGCGAACATACTGGTGACGGTAACGCGCTCGCCGGTGCCCAGATTAATCGCCGACCAGCCCGCCGCAGCGCCGATCATGCTCAGCAGGATCACAGCAAGGCACAGCAGGGCCAAGATCGATATCGGATCGATACCGCGCGGGGCGGCGGAGCTTCCTTCGGGGTTGGTCTCGTCCATGTCATCCTCCGCCCGACCCGTGAGGTCCGGCAACCTGCGATCAGATAACGCGCGTCGGCTCGCGACCATATGACCGCAGGTGCAATGCTATTGCGGCACGGTGGCGCACACGGGTTCGGCCTTTGGCTTCGCGCTGTTCGCGGCTAACACACGGTCCCATCGACGATCATGCGAGGCGATAATGACCACGGGCTATACCGACCAACTGGCATTGGTGATCGACGGCGAATGGATCGGCGCGGGCGACCGCGCAACGCATACCGTGGTAGATCCGGCGACCGGCCGGACGATCGGCGCGCTGCCGCTGGCGACAGCGGACGATCTCGACCGCGCTCTCGACAAGGCGGCTCAGGGCTATCGCCTATGGCGCGCCAAATCTGCCGATGAACGCGGTGCGGTGCTGGCCGGGACCGCGCGACTGCTCCGTGAGCGCGCTGACCTTATCGCGACGATCGCCACGATCGAACAGGGCAAGCCGCTGGCCGAGGCGAAGGGCGAGGTCGGCTATGCCGCCGCGCTCGTTGATTTCTACGCCGCCGAAGCCAGGCGCAATTATGGCCGAGTCCTCCCACGCGCCCCCGGCGCACGCTCGGTCGTGGTGCGCGAGCCGGTTGGCCCGTCAGTCGCATTCTGCCCGTGGAATTTCCCGATTCTCAACCCCGCGCGCAAACTCGCGCCCGCCCTTGCCGCCGGTTGCTCGATGATCGTCAAGCCGCCCGAGGAGGCACCCGGTTCCGCGTTGGAAGTCGTGCGCTGTTTCCTTGATGCTGGACTGCCGCCAGAAGTCGTGTCGGTGGTATTCGGCGTGCCCGACATGGTCTCGCGCCACCTGATCGCCTCGTCGGTCATCCGCAAGATCAGCTTCACCGGCTCGGTGCCGGTCGGCAAGCACCTGATGAAGCTGGCAGCCGACGGCATGAAGCGCACGACGATGGAGCTAGGCGGCCACAGCCCGGTGCTGGTGTTCGACGATTGCGATTTCGACAAGACCGTCGCGATGCTGAGCGCATTCAAGTTCCGTAACGCTGGGCAAGTCTGCGTGTCGCCGACGCGTTTTTACGTCCAGGAGGGCATTTACGAGCGTTTCGTCGCGGCCTTTGCGGCGCGCGCCGACGCGGTGACGGTGGGCAGCGGGCTGGCGACGACGACGACGATGGGGCCGCTCGCCAACCCGCGCCGGCCCGATGCGATCGAAGCGCTGGTCGCTGATGCACGGGCGGCTGGCGCACGCGTCGCGGCGGGCGGCGAGCGTGGCGACCGCACAAGGGGCGGCGACGGCTTCTTCTTCCAGCCGACCGTGCTGGCGGACGTGCCGATCGAGGCGCGGGCGATGAACGAAGAGCCGTTCGGGCCGCTGGCGCTGATCCGCCCCTTCGCCAAGCTGGATGAAGCGGTGGAGCAAGCCAATCGCTTGCCATTTGGCCTCGCCGCTTATTGCTTCACCGAAAATGGCCGCCGCGCCAATCTGCTTGGCGATGCGATCGAGGCGGGTATGGTCGGCATCAACGGCATGGGGCTGAGCCATGTCGATGCGCCGTTCGGCGGGGTGAAGGATTCAGGGCATGGATCAGAAGATGGGCCGGAGGGGATGCACGCCTTCATGGTCACCAAGGCAATCCACCAGAGCTGAGTTAGCCATCTAACGCCGATTTGACCCGCGCAGAGTGATATAGCATCAAGCTATACCTCTATTTGGCGACGGATGGCGGCAATGAACCTGCGGCAGATCGAGATTTTTCACGCCGTCTACCTCAACGGCTCGGTCAGCGCGGCGGCGCGCGCGCTCGGCATTTCGCAGCCCTCGGTGACCAAGACCTTGCGCCACGCCGAGGACAAGCTCGGCTTTCCGCTGTTCGATCGCCGCCATCGTCGCTTGATTCCGACCGAGGATGCCAAGGCGATGTTCGGCGAAGTCGCCGACATCCAGGCGCGGGTGGCAGCACTCAAGCAGACCGGGCGCAATATCAGGCGTGGGCATGGCGGCACGCTGCGGGTCTCGGCGTTGCCGTCGCTCGGGCTGGGGCTCCTGCCGGCCGCCGTGGCGCAGTATCTGGCGGATCATCCGACCACGTCATTTGATCTCGATACCGTCCATCATGGCGATCTAGCGGGCGCATTGTTCGACCAGTCAACCGATGTGGTGATCGCTTTCGAGCCGCCGGCCGGGTTCCCGCTCGCCACGCGTTGGCTGGGCGAGGGTGAACTCGGCCTGCTTCGGCGAGGCGGTGACACCCTTGCGACCGGGCACCGCATCGCGCTGGCCGAACTGGCGGGCGAGCAGATCGTCAGCGTGGTGCAGAGCGGCCCGATCGGCGATTTGATCGCCCGTGAGATGGCACGCCTCGACATCGGCTTCGACGAATCGGTTTCGTCGCGCACCTTTTATATCGCGGCTGCGCTGGTGCGCGCGGGGGTGCGGTCGGCGCTGATCGATAACTTCACGGCTGAGGCGATGGCCGCACCGGGGCTGAGCTTCACGCCGATCAAGCCTGCCATGTCATTCGACGTGTTCGCGATCTGGCTCGAAAGCCGTCCACCGACAAGCCAGATGGAGAATTTTCTCAACATCGTCGCGGCGCTGGTCAATCAATCATAGCCTTTGGTTATATTAATCGGATCAAGGGGCGTGTGTCGCAATCAGTGCGGGGGACGTAAGGTGACGATCCGGAACAAAGCCCTTTGCACGACGGATACGCTGCCATGATTCCTGCCCCCTATCTCCTCTATCTCGGCCATTTTCAGGATCCGGCTGACATCAAGACCTCACGCGGGCTGGCGGTGTTTCGCCGCGAGGATTGCATCGCCGAATTCCGGCATGACGATTGTCCGCTGACGCTTGATCTGCCGCGCATGACGATCGCCGAGGCGGCAGCCGCAGGGGCGAAGACACTAGTGCTCGGAATCGCGGCGGCTGGCGGCCGACTGAATGAGGCATTGATCGCCGATGCAGCGGCTGCGATCTCGGCTGGCATGAACGTCGCGGCAGGGCTCCATCACCGGCTGCGCGACCAGCCCACGCTGGCAGCGGCAGCAGCGGCTTCGGGCGTCTCGCTGTTCGACGTCCGCGATCCGCCAGCCGACCTGCCCGTAGGCAACGGTAAACGTCGCGAGGGTAAACGGCTGCTGACCGTCGGCACCGATTGTTCGACCGGCAAGATGTTCACCACGCTCGCGCTCACCACCGCGCTTCGCGAGCGCGGTGTTAACGCCGATTTCCGCGCAACTGGGCAAACCGGAATCCTCATTGCGGGCGACGGCGTTCCGGTCGATGCTGTCGTCGCCGATTTCATCGCCGGGGCAATCGAAATGCTGTCGCCGGCGCGCACCGATGGCGGTTGGGACTTGATCGAAGGCCAGGGATCGTTGTTCCATCCCTCTTTTGCGGGGGTCTCGACCGGGCTGCTGCACGGCGCGCAGCCGGACGCGCTTGTGCTGTGTCACGATCCGTCGCGCCCGCATCTGCGCGGCTTGCCGCATTATCCGCTGCCGGACGTGGGACGGTGCATTGCCGAAAATCTGCGCGTTGCGGCGCTCACCAATCCCGACGTGACGATGGTCGGCATCGCGCTCAACACGTCGAAGATCAACGAGGACGAGGCACGGCGACTGTGCGAGACAACCGGGGCCGAAAACGGCCTGCCCTGTACCGATCCGCACCGCTTCGGCGCCGATGCCATCATTGACCGGCTGCTGGCGGCGTTCGACATGGTGCCTGTTGCATGAGTGTTGACGTCAAGAGCAGGGCGTTGGACGCTGATCGTGCCCGTGCGTTGATCAACGGGATTTGGGACGCGGAAATCATCGACGAGTTGGTGCGCTACATTCGCATTCCCAACAAATCGCCGCTGTTCGATCCAGACTGGGCAGCGCATGGTTACATGGACGAGGCTGTTGCGCAATTTGCTGCCTGGGCGCAGGCCAAGATCGCCACGCTGACGGGCGCCACGCTTGATGTGGTGCGGCTGCCAGGGCGCACCCCCGTCATTCTGATCGAGATACCGGGTGAGATCGACGATACCGTTCTGCTCTACGGTCATCTCGACAAGCAACCCGAAATGACCGGCTGGGCGGATGACCTTGGCCCGTGGACGCCCGTGCTGCGCGACGGCAGGCTTTATGGTCGCGGTGGTGCGGATGATGGCTACGCGATGTTCGCGTCGATCGCAGCACTGCTCGCGGTGGCGGATCAGAACTTACCCCGCGCACGCGCTGTCATCCTGATCGAGGCGTCCGAGGAAAGCGCGAGCTGCGATCTGCCCGCTTATTTCGAGTATCTCGGGGACCAGATCGGCACGCCTTCCCTGGTGATCTGCCTCGATTCGGGCTGTGCGACCTATGACCAATTGTGGCTGACGACCTCGCTGCGGGGCGTCGCGACGGGTGCGCTGCGTGTCGATGTGCTGGAAGAAGGTGTGCATTCCGGGGAAGCATCGGGCATCGTGCCGAGCACCTTTCGAATTCTCCGCCACCTGCTGTCGCGGATCGAAGACGCGGTGACCGGCGAAATCGTTGTGCCGGCGCTCCGGGCCGAAATCCCGGCCGATCGTGTGGCCCAGGCGCAGTTCACGGCGGCGACTTTGGGCACAGCGGTGTTTGAGGCTTTTCCAGCGGTTGAGGGGTTGCGCCCCGTCGCCGACGATCCGGCGGAACAGCTGCTGAACCGCACCTGGCGCGCCACTCTATCGGTCACCGGCGTGGAGGGGCTTCCCGCGATCGCATCGGGCGGCAACGTGCTGCGGCCGTCAACGGCAGTGAAGCTTTCAATGCGACTGCCGCCAACGGTGGATGCCACGGCAGCGACGGCAGCGATGAAGTCCACACTGGAGGCCGACCCGCCTTATGGCGCGCGGGTTACGTTTACGCCGCTCAGCGGCGCTGCGGGCTGGAACGCGCCCGCGATGGTGCCATGGCTAACCGCAGCGGTCGATCGCGCGTCGATGGCGGCCTTCGGCAAGCCAGCGGCGATGATCGGCCAGGGGGGAAGCATCCCCTTCATGGGCATGCTCGGCGAGAGCTTTCCGCAGGCGCAGTTCGTTATCGCCGGCGTGCTCGGACCGCAGTCCAATGCGCACGGGCCCAACGAATTCCTGCACATCGCGATGGGCAAGGGCGTCACGCTGGCGATGGCGTCGATCCTGGCCGATCATGCGGCACGCTGCGGAGGCGATCGATGACGCGGCGGCTGAGCATCACGCATGACATTTTCGCCATGACCCGGCCGTTCCGCATTTCGCGCGGTAGCCGATCGCAAGCCGAAGTCGTTACCGTTACGATCGAACAAGACGGCGTGGCGGGGCGGGGCGAATGCACGCCCTATCCGCGCTATGGTGAAAGCATTGCCTCGACGATGGCGGCGATCGATGGGTGCCGCGCGATGATCGAGCGCGGCGGCGATCGGCAGGCGCTGCGCGCTCTTCTGCCGGCGGGCGCGGCGCGCAACGCGATCGACTGCGCGCTGTGGGATCTCGAAGCGCGGCTCGGCAATACCACGGTCGCCAGCCTGGCTGGTCTGGCCCCTATGGCGTCGATCGTCACTGGCATCACGATCAGCATCGACACGCCCGAGGCGATGGCGACCGAGGCGCGGTCGCTCGCCGCCGTCCCGCTGCTCAAGATCAAGGTCGATGGCGACGATCCGATGGCGCGGATCGACGCTGTCCGCGCTGCCGCACCAACACCACGCTTGATCGTCGATCCCAATGAAAGCTGGTCGGTCGAGCAGCTGATCGCCTTGCAGGACGCGCTTGCTGCGGTCCGGGTCGATTTGCTCGAACAGCCCATTCTGGCCGGATCGAGCGAGGCATTGAGCGGCCTTGCCCGAAAGGTGCCGATCTGCGCCGACGAAGCCGCACACGCCGCCGCCGATATCGCCGGCCTGGTCGGCCGCTATGATTATGTGAACCTAAAGCTCGACAAGACCGGCGGCCTGACCGAGGCGCTCGTTATGGCCCAGCTGGCACGCGAAGCGGGGCTTGGCCTGATGGTCGGTTGCATGCTCAGTTCGTCGCTGGCAATCGCGCCCGCCGCCTTGCTCGCGCAATGGGCAAGCTTCACCGATCTGGACGGACCTTATCTCTTCGAGAAAGACCGCGAGGGCGGTTTCCGGATCGATGGGGGCTACCTGATACCAACCAGCCCTTGTTTTTGGGGTTAGCAATCGACCTGAGCGCCCCAAAGACTTGTCCTTTCCTCCAGCATAGCTTGGCAACTCCGCAATTGACCAGCCCCGCACCGTTTCGTCGAGCGTGCGGTGGCCGCGCCGCGCCGCGCCGCGCCTTCGCCCGAGAAGCGGACCTGACCGGCGTTGATACCGTCATACATCTTGCATAGCAGCGCAGCGTAGGCCGCGCCAGGTGCTGCTCCTGCGAGCGTCTCCTCCCACGCCGCGCGGGGGACCGGGACAGGTGCCACCTCAGGACTGAGCGCGCCGGGCCGGCGAGCTCGACGATCGCTGGCGGACTGGCCTCCGTCAGGAGCTGGGCGACCTCCTTGGCCTTGTCCATGTGGTGAGCTTGGGTGAGGCGGATTGCATATTCCGATGGTGTGAGCCGCTCGGGATGTATTCCATCTGGATATTTCCGATTCGATACGCGAGTATCGATTTCGAGAGGAAATATGATGGCTCACGCACGGCCCCCTTGGGGCATGCTCGCAATTTTGGTGGTGGCGGCGATCCTGTCATTCGTCGATCGGCAAATTTTGAGCTTGCTCGTCGAGCCGATCAAGCGAGACCTCCACATCGATGATTTTGCTATGGGGCTGCTGGCGGGACCCGCCTTTGCGATTTTCTATGCGGTTGCGGGCATCCCGCTGGGCTGGCTGGCGGATCGGGTCGATCGCGGGCGGTTGATGGCGGCGGGTATCGCGGCCTGGTCGATCATGACCGCGCTCAGCGGGTTTGCAGCCAATTTCGCGCACCTGTTCATCGCTCGGATTGGCGTGGGCGTCGGTGAAGCGACGCTCGGGCCGGCGGCGCACTCGATCATCGCCGATCGCTTTGACAAGGCCCGGTTGCCGCTGGCGATGAGCATTTACGGGACAGGCGTGGCGCTCGGCGCGGGGTTTGCCTTTGCTCTGGGCGGGCAGGTGGTCGCGCTCGCTTCGGGGCCGGCGCGCGCGCTGCCCCTGGTTGGCAATCTCGCGCCGTGGCAATTGACCTTCGTGCTCGTCGGGCTGCCGGGGCTGCTCGTCGCGCTGGCATTGGCGCTCATCGTCCGCGATCCGCGCGATCGGCTGGTCGGCGCGCGACCGGCACCATTTGCCGGGCTGGGCGATTTCTGGCGCAGTCGGCGATCGTTGATCCTGCTCTATATCACCGGGGTCAGCCTGTTGGGGGCGGCGGGATTTGCCAATCTGCTGTGGCTGCCCAGTGTCTTCGTCCGCAATTTCGGCTGGAGCGCGCCGCAGATCGGCACGGTGATTGGCCTGATGCTGATGACCTTGGGGGTTGGCGGCGTGCTGCTATGTGGGGTTATTGCCACGCGGATCGTCAGGGGTGGCCGCAGCGATGGCGCACTGATCGTGACGGCGGGCGCGGCGATTGTCTCCGTTCCTTTCGCGTTTTCAACGCTGATGCCCGATGCGACGACGACATTGCTGCTGGTCGCGCCCGGCATTTTGGTGTCGAGCGCCTATGTCGGGCTTGGGCCTGCGATCGTGCAGGCGGCGACGCCACCCGAGCTGCGCGGCCGGATTGCGGCGTTTGCGTTGATGATCACCGGCCTGCTCAGCATGATTGTCGGGCCGGTCGGGGTCGGCGCGCTGACGAGCCTTGTCTTTGGCGATCCGCACAAGGTTGGCCTGTCGCTCGCGATTCTATCGGTCATCTTCTACGCGAGCGGTGCGGCGTGCCTGTTGGCGGCGCGCGGGGCCTATCGCGGTGTGATTGCCGCTCAATCAGCCTGAAGCGCGAGGCGGAGCCAGTCGATCCAGTAGCGGTCGCGCCCGCATTCGGCGAGGATCAGGATATGGTCGGCGCGTGGCAAGATACTCACCGGCAGCCCGGCCATCCGGGTCGAGAGTGATCGACCGGGGTGGAGCGCGGCGGAGTCAAGGCCCGTCAGCGCGGTGACAAAGCCCACCGCATCGCCCTTTACGCGAACCGAGATGTAGCGCGCCGATACATCGATCCACGTGCTTGCCGTCCCTTCCAGCCGGGCCGGATTGATCGCCCCCAGCAATAGCCAGGCATCGGGGGACAGCCACGCCAGCAGGCCATCGGCATGGTCGGCGGCCATCGTTGATCCGGGCAATGCAGCGACATCCGTTGTGGCGGTCTTGCGGAGCAACCATGCCGGGCCGCAGCGATCAACCGTGACGGACGGGTGTCGACCGACAATCCGGCAGGGCAGCGTGGGGGATGGCCCCGCATCGATCAGCGCAAGATCAACCACGCAACCGTTCTCCCGCCGGGTCATAGACGCCAGGGGCGATGACGGCCGCGCGAAAGCGTCGGCCCATGTCATAAAGCGTTACCGTCTCACCCAGTCGCGACCGGCCGGCCCGCAGCATCGCCAACGCGATCGGCCTGTCCAAGCTGGGGCTCCACGCGCTCGAGCTGACATGGCCGTGGCTATCCCCGGGCACGGCGTCGCCTGCCAGGATATGCGCGCCAACCGGCAACAGCGCGTCGCTGGCCAGGCCGACGAGCTGCAGCCGATCGGGCCGAACCGCATCGGCCCGCGCCAGCGAACGTCGGCCGATAAAGTCCGATGACTTGCGAACGACGCCGCCCGCCATGCCGACATCGCCGGGCAGGGTGGTGCCGTCGGTATCGACGCCGACATGGATGAAGCCTTTCTCGATGCGCATCGTCATCAATGCCTCGATGCCATAGGGGGTCAAACCGTCCGCCGTACCGGCTAGTGCCAGCGCTTCGCCCAGCGCGGTTGCGTGATCGGCGGCGACGCTGATTTCATAGCTCGCCTCGCCGGTAAAGCTTGCGCGCAGGACACGCGCCGGGAGTCCTGCGACGGTCCCGATCCGCCAGGTCATGTGCGGAAAGGACGCCAGATCGATGTCGGTGCCCGCGCGCGCCAGCACCGCGCCAGCCTTGGGGCCACTCAGCGTCCAGGTCGCCCAGTCGGGCGTAACCGGCACGATCGCGACGTCGAGCGACGGCCATTCGCATTGCCGCCACTCCTCCATCATTGCCGCGATCCGATCGGCACCGCCGCTCGTCGTGTGGACCAGATATTGGTCATCGGCGAGCCGCACGAAGACGCCGTCATCGATGATCACGCCTTGCTCGTTGAGCATCAGGCCATAACGTGCCGATCCGATTCTGAGCGTCGATGCCGTGCCGACATAGATTCGGTCAAGAAAGGTCCCGGCGTCAGCGCCGATCACCTCGATCTTGCCAAGCGACGAACTGTCGAACAGGCCGACGCCGGCGCGCACCGTCCGCACCTCGCGCAGCACCGCCTGTTCCCAGCCCTCTCCGTGGCGTGGATAGACTGTCGGGCGCGCCCAGCCGCCATGCTCCTCGAACAGAGCACCATGCGCCGCATGCCAGTCATGCGCAGGGAGGTGGCGCAACGGGTGATACATCGCTCCCACGCCAGGCCCTGCAATCGCGCCAAGCGTTACCGGCGTGTAAGGCGGGCGGAAGCGAGTCGTGCCGACGGTCTCGGGCGCCCGTGTGGTGCGCTCACCCAGCAGCATCAGGCCATTGACGTTGGATGTCTTGCCCTGGTCGACCCCCATGCCGAGGGTCGTGTAGCGTTTGAGATGTTCGACCGAGACATAATTTTCCTGCGCCGCCACGCCGATGTCGCTGGCCAGCACGTCATTGGCGAAATCGACGAACGCCTTGCCGCTGGGGGTGGTGTAGGCGGACAAGTCAATGTCGAGATCGAATCCCGCCGCGCCGCCACCCACCGAGACCGGCTGCACGGCGTCACCCGCAACGAACATCGCGCGATTGGCATCATAACGAACTTGGCCACCCGATTGCGAAAACAGGTGAAGCGTCGGCGACCATCCGCCCGACATAGCGACGGCATCGCAGCGGATGTGCCCGGCGTTACGACCGTCTCTGGTCGCCAGGCGCACACCCGCGACGCGCCAACCGCCGGTGGCCCCCGCAATGATCGCCCCTGCGCGCACGTCGATGCCGGGGATCGGGGCGGCATGGGGCCGTGCATCGACCAGCGTGACCTGGGCCCCCGCATCGCGAAGCGCCACCGCCACATCCGCGGCGCTGTCATTGTTCGTCGCGACGACGATGCGTTGTCCGCACAGCACGCCGAACCGCTGGAGATAAACGCGCATAGCCGAGGCGAGCATCACACCCGGCCGGTCATTGCCCGCAAACACCAAAGGCCGCTCGATCGCCCCCGTCGCCAACACGACGCGACCGGCGCGGATTTTCCAGAGGCGCTGCGCCGGACCGTCGCCCGATAGCTGCTCGACGGCGGCAAGCGCTCCATGGTCGTAATAACCGAAAACGGTGGTGCGCGTGAACAGCCGCACATTTGGCAGCGTGGCAAGCGCCGCAACCCTTGCGCCCAGCGCTCCCGCTGCGACCCCGCCCAGCGCAAAATCCTGCTCCATGAGCACGACCGACTGCCGAGATGCGGCGGCCTCGGCAGCGGCGGCCAGTCCTGCTGTCCCGCCGCCCACGACCAGCACGTCGCAGCGCAGATGCTGGTGGATATAGCGATCGGGATCAGACCCCTCGGGTGCCGTGCCCAGGCCTGCCGCGCGGCGGATCGGCCCTTCAAAAACGTGCCAGTTCGGCCAGATAAAGGTCTTGTAATAAAAGGCGGCCCCCAGCAGCGGCGCTGCCCATTGATGCACGCTGCGCAGGTCGAAACGCGGGCCGGGCCAGCAATTGACGCTGGTGGCGATCAGCCCCTCCACCAGCGGCACCTCGGTCGCTTTCAGGTTCGGGATGGCGGACGCGCCAGTGCCAATGGTGACAAGCGCATTCGGTTCCTCGACCCCCGCCGCGACGATCCCGCGCGGGCGATGATATTTGAAGCTGCGCGCGACCAGGCATCGGCCATTGGCGAGCAGCGCAGAGGCGAGCGTATCGCCGGGATGGCCGGTCAGCCGCTCGCCGTTAAAGGTGAAGGTCAGCGTGCGGCTGCGGTCGATAAGGCCGCCGGTCGCAAGGCGCTTCATGTCGGGCTGCCGGGTTCGACGGCGATGATGGCATGCGTCACCGTATCGCGCGTGACGTTCAGCCATTGCCCGCAGCCAAAGGCATGACGCCAGCGATCGACGGTCTGCCCGCGCGAATTCTTGCGCTCGAACAGATAGGCAGCCCAGTCGGTATCGCTGCAATCAAGTAGCGGGCGGACCAGATAGGCCTCACCGCCGCAGACATATTCGGCCTCGTCGCGCGGGCCGCACCAGGGGCAGGATATCAGCAGCATCTAATGCGCGATCCCCGAAGCGGCGGCTTCATCGATCAGCGCGCCGCGCGCAAAGCGATCAAGCCCGAACGGGGCCGTTAGCGGGTGGGCGTCGCCGGTCGCAAGAGTGTGGGCGAAGCAATAGCCCCCCGCCGGGATCGCCTTGAACCCACCGGTGCCCCAACCGCAGTTGAGGAAGATGCCGGGAATGTCAGTCCGCCCGACGATGGGGCTCGAATCATGCACGACATCGACGATCCCCGCCCATTGCCGCAGCATCCGCAGCCGTGAAAAACGCGGAAACAGCGTCAGCAGCCCGGCAAGCACATTCTCTACTGTCGGTAGATTGCCCCGCTGCGCATAGGAGGCATAGAGATCGAGCCCGCCGCCGATTACCAGCTCGCCCTTGTCCGACTGGCTGACATAGATGCCGGCGGCGGGCGACAGGACGACGGTGTCGAGCACCGGCTTGATCGGCTCGCTCACCAGCGCTTGCAGGGCATAGGAAGTGATCGGCAGCTTTAGACCAAGCTTGTCGGCCAGCACGCTCGAATGCCCGGCGACCGCCAGCCCGATGCGGTTGGTGGCGATCAGGCCCCGGCTGGTCTGCACCCCCCTGATGCCGTCTGTGCCGACATCGAACCCGGTTACCTCGCAATTCTGGATGATGTCGACGCCGAGCGCCGAGGCGGCACGGGCATAGCCCCAGGCGACGGCGTCGTGTCGCGCGGTGCCGCCGCGCTTCTGGACGAAACCGCCCATGATCGGGAGCCGTGCCCCGTCCGAGAAATCGAGCGCGGGGGCGAGGTCGCGCACGCCCTCGCGGGTCAGCAGATCGCTATCCACGCCGTTCAGCCGCATCGCATTCGCCCAGCGGCGTTGCGCATCGAGATCGTGACGGCTGTGCGCCAGCGTCACCATGCCACGCTGGCTGAACATGATGTTGTAGTTCAGCTCGCGGCCAAGCCCCTCATAGAGCCTGACCGAGAAATCATAGAAGCGCGCGCTTTCTGAGAACAGATAGTTGGAGCGGACGACGGTGGTATTGCGCCCGGTATTGCCGCCGCCGATCCACCCTTTTTCCAGCACCGCGACATTGGTGATGCCGTGGTTGCGCGCGAGATAATAGGCGGTCGCCAGCCCATGTCCGCCGCCGCCAACGATGATGACATCATAGGCCGGCTTGGGATCGGGCGACCTCCAAGCAGGCTGCCATGCCGACCGCGTGATAGCATGGCTTAACAGCCCCAGCGCCGAATAGCGTTCAGGGAATTTCAGCGTCGAAAAAGGCACCGATATCGCCACAATATTTCCATATGGAATTATTGCTTCCGATCTGACACATCATGCCTATGGCTGGCAATGCAGATACCGACGTCATCGTCATCGGGTCGGGTGCGGCGGGGGGCATGGCCGCCTATGCGCTGACCAAGGCGGGCGTGCGCGTGACCATGCTGGAGGCCGGGCGCGACTATAATCCCGAAACCGAAACGCCGATGTTCAACATGCCCGGCGAAGCGCCGCTCCACGGTGCCGCCACGCCGGACAAGGAACAGGGTTATTATGACGCCACGATCGGCGGCTGGCAGGTGCCGGGCGAACCCTATGCGGTGGCCGACGGCAGCAAGTTCAAATGGTGGCGCGCGCGGATGCTGGGCGGGCGCACCAATCATTGGGGGCGGCTGGTGCCGCGTTTCGGCCCCTATGATTTCAAGGGTTACACGCGCGACGGCCTGGGGGTCGACTGGCCGATTGACTATGATGATGTCGCGCCCTGGTATGACAAGGTTGAACGGCTGATCGGCGTGTTCGGCGCGGCCGAGGGGATCGAGAATTCGCCCGATTCGCCGCCCGGTATTCTCCAGCCGCCCCCCAATATGCGCGCGTTCGAGCATTGGATGAAGCGCGTGATGGAGCGCGGCCATGGCATTCCGGTGATCCCAGCGCACAGTGCCATCCTGACGCGGCCGCTGGGTGACCGCCCGGCCTGTTTTTATGCCACCGATTGTCAGCGCGGTTGTGCGATCCGCGCCAATTTCCAGTCGACCACGGTGCTGCTGCCGCCTGCCCGTACGACCGGCAAGCTGACGATCATCACGCGCGCCATGGCCTATGAAATCACCGTCGATGCGCGCGGGCAGGCGAATGGCGTGCGCTATATCGATACCGCCAGCGGCGCGCGGCACTGGGTGAAGGCGCGCGCGGTGATGGTCGGCGGCGGCACTTGCGATTCGGCACGGCTGCTGCTCAATTCTCGCTCTACCGCTTTCCCCAACGGACTGGCCAATGGCAGCGGGCAGGTGGGGCGCAACCTGCTCGATACGCCCGCGCTCGGCATCGAAGCGCGCGTGCCGCAGCTGGAGGACTTGCCCGCCTTTAACGATGACGGCGTCTCGCTCTATCACGTCAACACGCCGTGGTGGCGCTATGAGGACCAGCGGCGCGGCAAGCTCAATTTCGCGCGTGGTTATCAGATCGAATTCTGGGGCGGGCGGCGCCTGCCCGAATTTGGCGACATCGCGGGGATGGCCGAGGGGATTGGCGGCGGCAGTTATGGCGCCGATCTGCACCGCGCGATGAAGCGACGCTTCGGCTCCTCGGTGTATCTGAGCGGGCGCGGCGAGATGTTGCCCAATCCGGGGAGCTATGCCGATCTCGATCCCGTCATGCGCGACCGCTTCGGCCTGCCGGTGCTGCGCTTCCACTGGCAGTGGGGTGATAACGAACGCGCGCAGATGGCGGATGCGCGCGAAACGCTCGCCAATGTGTTCAAGTCGATGAACGCAGAGATCCTGACCGACCTGTCGATGCCGATCGCCGAGGTGATGCGGCCAGGGGGACAAGTGGTGCACGAGGTCGGCGCGGCGCGGATGGGCGCTGACCCGCGCACCTCGGTCGTAACGGCGACAAGCAACGCGCATGAAGTGTCCAACCTCTACATGATCGATGGCGCGGCCTTTGCGTCCAACCCGCACAAGAACCCAACGCTGACCATCCTGGCGCTGGCCTGGCGCGCGGCGGATCACCTTACCGGCGCGCTGGCGAAAGGGGAGGCATGAGCGAGATTGATCGCCGCGCCGTTATCGGCTGGAGCGCGCTGGTCGCCGGTGTCGTCGGTGCAGGCTGGGGGGTGACGCATCTGCCGAGCGGCGCACCGTCGGGTCGCAAGCCGACGGGCTATGGCAAAGACCCGCCGCTGGTCGATCCCAAGCGCCATGTTTGGCCGCGGCTGTTGGACGATGCGATCCGGCGTAACCTTGTCGCGCTGATCGATATCGTTGTCCCCGGTATCGACGGATCGCCGCCCGGATCAGCGCTGGGGCTGGTCGATTTCTTCGATGAATGGCTGGGCGCGCCCTATCCCGACATGGTGGCGGATCGGGCGCTGATCATGCCGATGCTGGCGGGAATCGACGGGCTTGGAGCATTGGCACCGGGCGCCCGTGCGGCGCGCGTGGCGGGGCTCGGCTCGGGTGGCACCGCGAAGGCGTTTGCGCGGTTTTGCGTGCTGGCGGCGGCGGCCTATCACACGACGCCACAGGGCATTGCCGCGCTCGGCTATGTCGGCAACGAGGCCCGGCAGAGCTTCGACGGCCCGCCGCCCGCTGTGCTGGCGCATTTCGATACCGAACTGGCGAAATTGGGATTTGCGCCATGACTGATATCGATCGCCGTGTTGTGCTCGGCGCAGTGGCGGCGCTGGCCTCCACCGGCCCGCTTGCCGCCGCCCGATCCTCGGCCTTCCCAAGGGGCTTTTTGTGGGGCGCGGCGACCGCAGCCCATCAGGTGGAGGGCAACAACATCAACAGCGATCTGTGGCTGATCGAACATCTCAAACCCAGCCCGTTCGTTGAGCCTTCTGGCGATGCCTGCGATTCGTGGAACCGCCATCTCGACGACATTGCCTTGGTCGCTAAGCTCGGATTGACCGCCTATCGCTTCTCAATCGAATGGGCGCGGATCGAGCCCGAGCCGGGCACCTTCTCGGCCGCAACGCTTGCTTATTATCGCCGCCTGGCAGAGGCCTGCCGCCGCCACGGCATCGCGCCGATCATCACCTATAATCACTTCAGCCTGCCGCGCTGGGTGGCGGCGCGCGGCGGCTGGGAAACGCCCGAAATCGCCAGCCTGTTCGCGCGTTATTGCGACCGGGCGGCGCGCGCGCTGGGATCGCTGCCGGCCTATCACTGCACGATCAATGAGGCGAACCAGCCATTGCTCCCCTATCTGCTGCGCGGCGACAAGCCGGATCGCGGCGAGGAATTCATTCTTGGGTTGGCGGCCAAAGCAGTGGGGAGCGACCGGTTCGGCAGCTATGCATCGGGCAACCGCTATCGCGCGCGCGACGCGATGATCGCCGCACATCATGCCGGTGGCGATGCGATCCGTGCGGCGGTGCCGGGGGCCAAAGTCGGCATCACGCTGGCGCTGCCGGTGCTCGAAGCGGCACCGGGCGGTGAGGCGATGCGCGCGCGGGCGGTGGCCGAGACGCGGACGGTCTGGTTCGACGCGTGCCGTCACGACGAATTCATCGGTGTCCAGAATTACGACCGAAAGCAGGTCGGCCCAGCCGGCTTCGCGCCCAATCGCACCGACAGCATGACCGACGACGAGGGTAGCGACAATTGGACCGAGTCACTCGGCACCGCCGTGCGCGAGGCTGCCACAGCGACGGGCCGCCCAGTGCTCGTCACCGAACATGGCATCAACGCCATCGACGACGCGCGCCGGATCAAAGCGATCGATGCCGGGGTGGCGTCATTGGCGCGCGCCGTTGCGTCCGGGGTGCCGGTGCTCGGCTATGTTCATTGGTCGCTGATCGACAATTTCGAATGGCTGCGCGGGTTCAAGCCCAAATTCGGGCTGTGCGCGGTCGACCGCGCGACCTTTGCCCGCACGCCGAAGCCGAGCGCCCACCATCTTGGCCGAATCGCCTCGAACAACGGGCTTAAAGGCACAATCGCATGACCGACACCACTGACCCGGCGGCGCTGTTCCGCACCGCCCGCATCGCGCTGCTCGCGACCGCTTTCTGCTTTGCGTCGGTGGCGGCAGCGCTGGGCGGGATCAAAGCAGCCTTCGCGCTAACCAATGTCGAGGCTGGGTTAATCGCGGGAGCGGCTTTGTGGGGGCTGGCGGTAGGGCAGTTGGTCCTGTCGCCCTTGTGCGACGTGCTCGGGTTCCGGCGGATGCTGCTGATCGCCGCGCTGCTCCAGATCGCCGGGGTCGGGGTGATGATCGCGGCAAACGGCTTTGGCATGCTGATGGCCGGTGCGACGCTGATCTCGATCGGCAACGGCGCGGTCGAGGCGGCTTGCAATCCGCTGGTCGCGGCGCTGTTTCCGGACAGGAAGGCTGCCAAGCTCAATCATTTCCACCTTTGGTTCCCCGGCGGCATCGCGATTGGCGGGGTGTTGACCTATGCGCTTGACCAGGGCGGCATCGGCGCATGGCAGGCCAAGATCGCGCTGATCCTGATGCCCGCGCTGGTCTATCTCGCGCTTACGCTGCGCCAAACGTTCCCGCCGACCGAAACGCGCGCCGCGGGGTTGGGGCTGGGCGATGCGCTGAGGGCCACGGGGGCATCGCCGTTGATGTGGCTGATGCTGGCGCTGATGGCGATCACGGCCTCGCTCGAACTGGGGCCGAACCGCTGGATTCCCTCGGTGATTGAAGCGGGCGGGGTGCCGGGCATATTGGTGCTCGTCTTCATCAACGGCATCATGGCACTGCTGCGTGGCACCGCCGAGCCGGTGCTCAAGCGGGTCGCGCCGACCGTTGTGCTGCTCGCCTCCGCGCTGCTTGCCGCTGCCGGGCTGATGCTCATTGCGCGCGCGCAAGGCCTTGTCGCCATTTTGGGGGCCAGCGCCGTGTTCGCCTGCGGGGTGGCTTTCCTGTGGCCAATGATGGTCGGCGTCGTGGCGGAACGATTGCCGCGTACCGGCGCGACCGGCCTTGGCCTGATCGCCGCAGTCGGCGCGGCATTTGTCGGTGGTATCACGACGCCGCTGATGGGCGGCATCGCGGATCAACGTGTTCGGGCACAAATTGACGTGGCCGAGGTGAGGATGCTTGCTGGGGACGTCGAAATGAGCCGAAGCGCGCTGATCGAGGCCGCCCCCGAACGACGTCGTACGGAGATCGTCACACTCGCCGAAAGCGCGAAGGGCAACGACTTTGACCGTGCGCGTGCGGTAGGCTTCGCACGTCAATTGATCGCCGCCGACCCGTCACCTGATTTGACCGCGCGCGCCCGCGCGATCCTGGCCCCGGTGGAAAATGCGGGCGGGCTCGCGTCCTTTGCAACGCTGGTGCCGTTCGCGCTGGTGGCCGCGCTGGCGTTCCTCGTGCTCATCCTGGTCGACCGGCGGCGCGGCGGCTACGCGGCGGCGGTCGACCGGGCCCGCGCCACCCTTCACACTAAGGACTTGATCGCATGACCGACCCACTTCGCATCGGCTTCATCGGTGCAGGCTTTATCGCGCATTTCCATCTCGGCTCGTTCGAGGGCGTACGTGATGCAGTGATTGCTGGCGTCTATAGCCCCACTCCGGCCAAGCGACAGGCACTGGCCGATCGCGCCAATGCGCTCGGGCTCGGCCCCTGTCGCGCGTTTGATAGCCTGGCCGAGATGCTCGCCTCCGGCGAGGTCGATGCGGTCTGGGTCCTGTCCCCCAATGACGTGCGGATCGAGACCTTCACCGCGATCCGCGATGCCGTAAAATCTGGCGCATCCATCCGCGCCATCGCTTGCGAGAAGCCGCTGGGGCGCACGCTCGCCGAGGCGGAGGAAGTACTGCGGCTGACTGAGGAAGCCGGGCTGGCGCATGGCTATCTGGAGAATCAGGTGTTTTCGACCGCCGTGCAGCGGGGCAAGGAAATCATCTGGCGCCGCGCAGTGCCCTCGGCCGGTCGCCCTTATCTCGCACGGGCAGCGGAAGAACATGCCGGGCCGCATGAGCCCTGGTTCTGGGACGGCAAGCGGCAGGGCGGGGGCGTCCTGTCCGACATGATGTGCCACTCGATTGAGGTCGGGCGCTTCTTGCTGTCGGCACCCGATGAGCCGCGCGCGGCGATGCAGGTGAAATCGGTCAACGGCACGATCGGCCATCTGAAATGGACCCGTCCGCGCTATGCGGCGGAGCTTGGCGCGAAAATGGCAGGCGTCGATTACCGCGCGCGGGCATCGGAAGATTTCGCGCGCGGGCTGGTCACCCTCGAAGACCCCGAGGGGCAGGAAGCGGTGATCGAAGCGACGACGAGCTGGGCGTATGTCGGCGCCGGCCTGCGCATCGACCTTGAGCTGATGGGGCCCGAATATGCGATGCAGTTCAGCTCGCTGGGGGCGGGGCTGAAGCTGTTCCTGTCGCGCGCGATCGAGGGCGGGGAGGGCGAAGACCTGGTCGAGAAGCAGAATGCCGAAACCGGGTTGATGCCGGTGATAGACGACGAGGCGGGCGTCTATGGCTATACGTTGGAAAACCGGCACATGGTGCACTGCTTCCGCACCGGCACGACGCCGATCGAGACCTTTCATGACGGGGTGGAGGTGACCCGCATCATCATGGCGCTCTACAAATCCGCCGAGGAAGGCCGCGTGATCCATTTCCCCGACGACAGCCTGCGCGATTACGTGCCGGTGCCGGCGCGAGGATGAGCAGCGGCCCTCGCCTCGACCGGCGGCTGGTGCTGGGCGGCGTGGCGGCGCTCCCGCTGTCTGCAGTGTCATGGCCAGCGGCGGCGCAGGCGCTCGCGGTCCCGCCCCAGCCTTTCCTCGCCCATGGTCGGCGGGTCGCTGCCGCGCTTGCCGCGCTGGGCGAGCCGATTGCCGATTGGGAGCCGAAGATCGACCGGGCGCTGGCGCAGGGCGGCATCGCGGCGGCGGCGGTGGAAGCGCGGCGTATGCTTGATGCAGTAACGTTGCTGTCGGCGGTCATTTCGCCAGAGGCACGGGTCGGCACGCTGCGCGGGGCGGCGGTACCCGAGCTGGTGCAGGGTGGCTGGCGGCTTTTCCTGCTCCGTATCGACAATCCCGCGCGGGTGCCGGGGCGGATCGGCGTGACCAGCCCAGAAGCCGCTCCCAGCCACGCGCCATCCTTGGCGACCGACCATGTCTGGGATCAGCGTCCGCCGCCTGGCGAACATCTCCATCACGGCCAGATCGAGACGCGCTGGCTGGCGATCGACCCGTATGACGGGCCGCTGCTGCCGCTCGCGCTCGATGATCTGGAGGTCGAATACCGCATCCTCCAGCTTTACGCGCGCGATGCCGGGCGCCTGAACGCCAGCCTCTCGGCCGATCTCGGGCCGGGCACGCAGGATCTCGGTGGTCGCGCGACCGCGTCGGTCACCTTTTCGGTCCGGCCAAGCCGGGCGGTGTCGCTTCGGGTTCGCGATCATGACGGGCAGCCGACGACCTGTTCGCTCCTGATCACCGATGCTCAAGAGCGCATTTACCCTGCGCAAGCGAAGCGCGAGGAGCCCGATTTTTTCTTCCAGCGCCGCATCTATCGTGCCGATGGTGCCACCTTGTCGTTGCCGACCGGGCTGTTTACCGTATCGACTGCGCGCGGCCCCGAATATCTGATCGAAGAGCGCGAGCGGCCAGTGTCAGCAACGGGTCCTGCGTCGTGGGACATCGCGCTGAAACGCTGGATCGATCCGGCGGCGATGGGCTGGTATTCGGGCGATCACCACCTCCACGCTGCCGGCTGCGCGCATTATGCCGCGCCAGAGGATGGCGTGGGGCCAGCGGTGATGCTCCCGCAACTGGCGGGCGAGGCGCTCAGCATCGGTTCGGTGCTGATCTGGGGGCCGGGCTATGCGGTGCAGAAGCGGCACTTCACCGGGCGCGACGATCCTGTCTCCAGCCCCCGCGAAAAGCTTCATTATGATCTCGAAATCTCGATGTTTCCGTCATCGGCGAGCGGGCATCTGGCGCTGCTCGGGCTCAAGGACCAAGACTATCCGGGGGCCGCCGCTATCGCCGACTGGCCGAGCTGGACCGGGCCGATCCTGCGCTGGGCCAAGGTGCAGGGGGCGATCACCGGCTATCCGCATGCGGGCAACGGGCTGTGGGCGGGGACGAGCGATCTGCCCAATCTTGCCCCCGCACCGTTCGACGGCATTGGCGCCAATGAATTCATCGCGACCGTGACCGAGGGTTTGGTCGATTTTATCGGCGTCGGCGATACCGTGCCCGCCGCTGAACTCAACATCTGGTACCATGTGCTCAACAGCGGCTTCCGGCCGCGCATTGCCGGTGAGACCGACTGGCCGTGCATCTATGATCAGGCGATGGGCATGGCGCGCAGCTATGTGAAGCTGGATGGCCCGCTCAGCTATGTCGGCTGGTGCGCCGGGCTGGCCGCCGGGCGATCCTATGTTTCGGACGGGCGCGCGCATTTTATTGAGATGCGCGCGACTGCGGGGGCACAGAAATGTGCGCTCGGTACGGGCGATCTCAAGCTGGCGGTGCCTGCGCCGGTGACAGTCGAGGCGGCCGTCGCGGCCCGGCTCGAGCCCGTTCCCACGTCAGCGACCGAGGCGATCCGTCGCCTCGCCACCACCGACAAGCCGCACTGGCATCTGGAACGCGCGCGGCTGGGGGATAGCCGATCGGTCAGCGTTGAACTGGTCGTCAACGGTGTAGCCGTCGAAAGCCGCATCGTGCCTGCCGATGGCGTGCTCCGGCCTATCGGCTTCACCTTTACACCCGACAAAAGCTGCTGGGTGGCGCTGCGCATTGCCGATGCCGCGCACAGCAACCCGATCTGGATTGAGGTCGGCGGCAAGCCCGTGCGCGTCGCTGCCTCCGCCACCTGGTGCGCCGACGGGGTTGAGCGCTGCTGGGCGCAAAAGGGCACTCGCATCCGGGCGAGCGAACATGCCGAGGCGAAAGCGATGTATGACCGCGCCCGCGACACCTATAGCGCGCGGGCTGCCGAGGCCGGGGCATGATCGCACTGCTGCTCGCGCTCGTGACCCCTGCGCTCGACGGCCCCGGCATCCGCCATGCAGCGGACCAAACGCGCTGGCCGCGCCTGCTCGAAACCTATGATCGCCGGGGAAAAACCGTGCGCCTGCTCGATTGCGATTATCGCTATCAGCTCGCTGGCACCGATCCGCTGCCCGGTCTGGTTCGCAACCGCGCCTTCATGGCGATCCTCCTCGCCAAGGACGGCGCAATCGAACCCTGGGACCTCGAACCCGCCTGGCCGACGTGCAAGTTCCTGGCGGTGCCGGACGAAAAAACTCCTCGGTAGGCAATCCACCCCTCCCCTTAAGGGGAGGGGATGGGGGTGGGGGCTGTCCGTCTCACCGAGTCAGCGCTTGGGGAGCGTTCCCAACCCCTCATCAAACCAAGTGAAAAAACGCAAACGGCACGATCAGCACCACCGCAGCGATGCCGATCAGCCCGCCATGAATCCGCGCGAGCAGCCCCGGCTTCGCTGTCGCCAGCGTCCATCCAAGCCACGCGGCTAGCGCGACGATCGCCACCAGCGCGATCTTCAGCACGATGAAAGGCGTCGCATCACCGCCGATGATGCTTGGCTCGAGCCCCGGCGGCAGCACGAACAGCACCAGCGGCACCACCAGGGCCACCAGCGCGATCAGCGGCGCGATCAACCGCGCCCGCCCGCGCATCCAGATCGCGCCCAGCACCCCCGTCAGCAGCACCACCAGCGCGCCCAGCGTCAGCGTCGTCTGCGTCCCCGGATCACCCAACCCGCTCACCCGCGTCGCATAGCCCACGCGCTGCAGCAGCCGCTCGCCATCGAACGCGATTACTCCACCGGGGCGGCCATCGTCGTTGACCATCGTGTAGCTGTTCGGCGCAAAGGCATAATATGGCCCCTTGCCGTTGATCGTCAGCCGGTTGCCCGGCGCGGGTGCCACGGTCTGCACCGCGCTCGCCCCCACGATCGATTCGAAGGTCGTTTGCGGGCGGCGCTCGTCCCAATATCGGCCGTAAAAGGCCGATGGATCGGGCTGGACTGCAAGCGGCGCGGGGGCCAAGAATTTACCCAGCGCCAGCGTCAGGAACGACGCCTGCAGCTTGCCATAATCGAGCGGCTCGCCCTTGCCCGGCTCGGGCGACCCCGCCCAGGTGTAAAACACGCCGATATCGCTGCCGGGGATCAGGTACATATCGGTTGAAAAGCCCGAAAAGGCACCGGCATGGCCGACGATCTTCGCGCCGTTCCACTGCGACACGAAAAACGCCATCGCCAGCGAATCGAGCGCCGCCCCGTTGCGCGCGAGCGGCCCGTGCAGGCGCGCCACCGTCCCCGGCGGCAGCACGCCCGGCGCGTGCCCCAGCTGCGCGTTTATGTACGTCGCCATGTCGGCAGCCGTGGTGTGGATCGATCCGGTCGGCGCGAAGAACGGCGCGTTGATGTCCCAAGGCGCTGCGCGATTGCCCGTGTACGGCCGCACCAGCCGCGCGGTCGTCGCGGTCGAATAGGCCAGCTCGGTGTCCTTCATCCCCAGCGGCGCGAGCAGCCGCTTTGCAAGGAAATCGCGCATCGTCATGCCGGTGATGTCCTCCACCACCATGCCCAGGATCGCCGGATCGATATTGGCATAGACGATGCGGCTGCCGGGTTGGCGCACGATCGCGGGCAGGTGCGCGCGGACATAATCGGCAGTCGCGGGTGCGGTGCGCTCCCCCGCCGCGCCCACGCCAAAGCCGCGCTCCTCATAGCCCGCGCTGTGCGTCAGCAACTGGCGGATCGTCACTGCGCGGCCAAAGCCGTCGGGTAGCTTCAGTCGCTTGAGATAGGTGTTGGCAGGGTCATCGAGCGAGGCGATTCGCCCGTCCTGCACCAGCAGCGCGATGGCCGTCGCGGTAAAGGTCTTGGTGGTGGATGCGATGATGAAGCGGTCGCGCGGCGGTGCGATCGGGGATTTATTTGCCCGATCGCCATCACCATAATTACGGACTAGCAGCACCTTGCCGCCCTGCACGATCGCCACCGTTGCGGCGCTGGCGCGGCCCTCGGCAACGGGCGCACCAAACTGCGCATCGGCCCACGCCCCCGCTGATGCCGGATCGAGCTGCGCCAATGCGGGCGAGGAAAGGCCAACAAGCAGCAATAGGGCGGCGAAGAACATGCGCATCAGTTGGTCTCCACAAAGGGCCAGATGGTCTTGTCGATATGGCGGAACGGCAGGGTATGGAGCGACATCGTCGCCACGCCGGGCGAATCGACATAGCGGATACGGTCGCTCGCCTGAGAAAACATGATGTAGAAATGCTGCATCGATTTGGGCACCAGCACGCGCTTGCTCGCCAGATCGATGCCGAAATCGGTGAAGGCGGCGGGCGTGATGCACTGTGCACGCTTCGTCGTCAGCACCAGATGGTTGTTGCCTGCGGTCTTCACCACCGCGACGTCGCCCAGATCGAACTGCGCGACGATCACGTCGTGGATCGCCCCACTGGCCAGATGCGTGACCTCGACTTCAAGGTCCATCGGCTTGCCCGAAAAGGAGCAGGCCTTGCCCCCCACCCGCAGCGGCAGCCGCCCGCCGACCCCTGCCGCCGTCGCCAGCTGCACTGCGACCGGATCGAAGAGGAAGGCAGCGGCGATATCGGTCACGCCCGCGTCGATCAACGCGCCAATCAGGTGCGTCGTATCGCCGGGGCAGCCCGCGCCGACATTGTCAGAAAAATCGGCAAGCACGAGCGGTGCAGACGCATCGACCGGCCCCAGCGCCTCCGCCACCGCATCGGCGACGGACACCAACGCCGTCATCGTCTGCCCGCGCAACGCCTGCAACTTCGCGCTCAATTCTTCGGCGATGGCCCCACCCAGCGCGGCATCATCCTCGCTATAGACGAGCAGTTTCGTGCCATAATGCGGCACATCGCCCCAGGGAAAACCGTGGATCAGCGAGGCAGAGAGCACCCCCGGCCGGCCTTCGGCCGCGCGCAGATCAGCAACGAAACTCTTGGTCGGCTCGACCGGCGTATAGTAGAAAGCGATCATCCGGCAGTCGGTCACCGATGCCACCGGGCGCGACTGCCCTTGTGCCACCGCGAGCGTGCGGTCCCACAATTCCTGTGCCCGATCGAACACGTCGAAATGCGGATATTCCTTGTACGCGATCAGCATGTCGGCATGCGCGACCATCTCGGGCGTCAGGTGGCAATGCGGATCAAGCAGCCCGCCAATCGCGACGCCCGGCCCGACAATGGCGCGGATGCGCGCGAGCAAATCGCCTTCGCAATCGGGATAGCCATCGGCGACCATCGCGCCGTGCAGGCCCAGCAATACCATGTCCGCCGGCATGGCGGCCTGCAAGTCACGCAGGATTTCGTCGCGGATGCGTTCCCAGGTGTCGCGCCGGATGATGCCGGCGGGTTGCGCACCCGCGCACAGCCCCTCGATCAGCGTCCAGCCCTCGCGCCTCGCCACCTCCTCACGCGCAATGGCGAGGGGGGCTGTAAACATCTCGCGCCGGTCGGGGTGCTGGCCGGCGGGAAACCAGTCGGTAAAATTCGCGTCGCCGGTGCGGATCGGGGAAAAGGTGTTGGTCTCGGTCGCCGCAGCGGCGGTGAAGATGCGCATCAGGCGGGTTCTTTCACGGGGAGGATGTCGGCAGTAGCGCCGCATTGGGTAATCCGACCATTCGCCATTACCGCCACATCGTCGGCAAGATGGCGGACGACCGCAAGATCATGGCTGACGAGCAGCATCGCCACACCTTCTTGCTGCTGCAGCGCAAGCAACAAGTTGAGGATCCGCGCCTGCACGCTCACGTCGAGCGCGGAGGTCGGCTCGTCGAGGATCAGCAGGCGCGGGTTGGTGGAGAGTGCCCGGCCAATGGCGACCCGCTGGCGCTGCCCGCCCGAGAGCTGGTGCGCAAATCGATCCGCGAAATCGCTGCCCAGCCCCACCTTTTCGAGCAGGCGGTGAGCGAGCGCGCGGCGATCATTGGCCTGGCCGATCAGCGCGGCGGGCTCGGTGATCATCCACCACACGGGCTTGCGCGGGTTGAGCGTCGCGTGCGGATCCTGAAACACGAACCCCGCCCCGCCGAGCGGCACGCCGCCGGGCTTGCCTTCCCAGCTGACCGTCCCGCGATTGGCCCGGCGCAGGCCACCGGCGACGCGCGCCAGCGTCGTCTTGCCGCTGCCCGATCCGCCGACCAGTCCCATGATCCGCCCTGCCGCGACGCTCAGGCTCACGTCCGACAGGATCGTCGCACTGCCGATCGTCACGCCGATATCGTCGAGGTCGATCAGCGCGGTCATGCGTCCGCCACCGGCAGCATCGTCTTAGGCAGGCTGCGATCAGGCAGGGCGGCGAGCAGCAGCTTGGTGTAGCTCTCAGCGGGATGGTCGATCACCTGCGCCGCGCTGCCCCGCTCGACCACGCGGCCACGATGCATCACGTAAACGCGGTCGCATGCCCCCCGGATCAGCCCCAGATCATGGCTGACGATCAGCGCGCCGGCGCCCGCCTTGCGGACATGACCGGCGATCAGTGCCAGCACATCGGCGCGCGCTTCGGGGTCGAGCGCGGTCGTCACTTCATCGGCGATCACCAGCTGTGGATCGGCGCATAGCGCAATCGCGATCAGCGCGCGCTGCCGCTGCCCGCCCGATAGCTCAAAGGGGCGCGCCTGCCAGATGCGATCGGGATCAGCGAGCCCCATCGCCGCGAACAGATCAACCCCAATCCGCCGGGCGGCATCGCCCCTGATCGCGCGGTGCGCGGTGAGGACATCGGCGAGTTGCTGCCCCACCCGGCGCGTCGGCATCAGCGCCTGCATCGGGTCTTGAAAGATCAGCGCCGCCTTCGCCCCGCGCAACGCCCGCAGTGTCGCTCGGTCGGCCGCGCGCACATCGGTGCCGCAGCAATGAATCGTGCCCCCCGTCACGCGCACCGCGCCCGGCAGCATGCCAATCGCGGCAAGGCTCGTCAGCGATTTGCCGCTGCCCGATTCGCCCACCAGCCCCACCGTCTCGCCCGCCGCGACGGTGATCGATACGTCGTCCAGCACAGCCCGCTCACCGATCGTCGCGTTCAGCGCGTTGATCTCAAGCAGGCTCATGCCGCATCACCCGTGCGCGGATCGAGCAGGTCGCGTGCCCAATCGCCCAGCAGGTTGAAGCCGATCGCCGACAGCAGCAGCGCCGCGCCCGGAAACACGCCGTACCACCAGGCATCGAGCGCAAAGCTCCGCCCGGTCGCGACCAGCGCGCCCCATTCGGGCGATGGCGGCTGCGCGCCGAGGCCAATGAACCCCAAGGCCGCCGCGGCCAGGATCACCCCGGCAATGTCGCTCAGCCCCTGGATCAGCATGATCCCCGCCAGATTGGGCGCGACATGATGGCGCAGCAGATAGAGCCGCCCCGCGCCCGCCAGCATCGCCGCCTCCACATAACCCCGCGTCATCAGGCCGATCGTCTGCCCGCGCGCGAGCCGCACGAAAAACGGCAGCCGCACCACCAGCAAAGCAATCAGCGCGTTGATCAGGCTCGGTCCGAGCGCCGCCGCCAGCGCCATCGTCAGCACCAGCGGCGGCACCGCCAGCATCACATCGACGATCCGCATCACGATCGTCTCGGCCCAGCCGCCGATGATCCCGGCGAGCCCGCCGATCAGTGTGCCGATGAAGATCGTCGCGGCCACAATCACAATGGCAGCGAGCAGCGAGGGCCGGGCGCCGTGCGCGATGCGGGAGAAAAGGTCGCGGCCAAGCTCGTCAGTGCCCATCCAGTGCTGCCACCCCGGTGCCTGCAGTCGATCGGCCAGTGCAATCGCATCAGGGGCATGGCGCGTCATGAGCGGGCCGATCAGCGCAAACATCAGCAGGAACGCGACGATCGCAAACCCCGTTGCGCCCGCCCGGTCAGCGCGCAAGGCAGCCAGGATGCGGCTCATGTGCGCGCGCTCATGTTCGTGCTCCGGGCCGAAGCCGAGGATCGAGCAGGCCATAGATCAGATCGACGAGCTGATTGGCGATCGTGTAGAAAACGGCGGCAAGCAGCGTGAACCCCATGATCGCCGGAAAATCGAGCCCGGCAATCGCCTCAAGCGTATAGCTCCCCAGCCCCGGCCAGCCGAAGATGATCTCGGTCACCACCGCGCCCGCCAGCAGATCGGCCAGATACAGCGCCATCGCGGTTACGAACGGCACCAGCGCGCTCGGCAGCGCATAGCGCAGCACCACGGTCGCCTCGCTGAGGCCTGCAGCGCGCGCGCGGCGGACATAATCCTCCTGCAGCACATCGAGCATCGACGCGCGCACCAGCCGGATCGCCGATCCTGACGAAGCCAGCGCCAGCGTGATCGCGGGCAGCGCAAGGTGCAGCAGCGCGCTGCCGACGATATCGAGCCGCCCGGCGATCAATCCGTCGATGATATACAGCCCCGTCAGCCCCGGTTCCCCGAGCAGATCGGGGTCGATCCGCCCGCCCGGCGGCAGCCAGCCGAGCCAGCCGAAGAAAATCGCCAGCAGCAGCACGCCGGTCCAGAAGGTGGGGGCCGAAATTGCGATCGTGCTGATCGTGCGGATCAGGTGATCGGGCCAGCGCCGCGCGCCCAGTGCCGCCGCCACCCCCAGCGACAGCCCCGCAGCCACAATCAGCGCAAACGACGCAAAGGCCAGCTCGATCGTCGCGGGCAGCCGCTCCATCAGTTCATCCGATATGGCCCGCCCGCTGCGGATCGAGGTGCCGAGATCACCGTGCACCAGCCGGTCAAGATACAGCCCATATTGTACCCAGATCGGCCGATCGAGCCCCAGCTCGGCGCGGACGCGGGCGATGATCGCCGGGCTGGCATGGTCGCCCGCCACCAGCCGCGCGACATCGGTCGGCACCAGCTGCGCGATGACGAAGGTGATGACCGAGACGCCGAGCAGCACGCCGATCATTCCGGCCAGCCGCCGCAGGACGAGCGCGGCCATCCGCATCAGAACCAGGTCGTGACGGCGCCGGTCACCCGGTAGCCATCATCGACGGTATAGAGCATCCGCCATTTGTCGAAGGTGGTGCAGGGGTGCGACACGCCAAAGCCGATCAGGTCGCCCACGCGCAGCAGCTCTGGTCCGTCAACAAAGGCGTGCTGATCATACAGCACCGGCACCGTGAATCCCGGCGGCATTGGTTGCGGCGCATCGTGCAGCCCTTCGCGGAACCACCAGAGCGAGCGCGGCATCTCGACATCATTACCGATATCGCGCTTGCCGAGCGCGGCGATAGCGCGACCCGGCTCGGGCGTCGACTGGACAACGGCCCAAATTTCGAGCGCCGGACGCAGGCCGCCTGGCGGCAGATCAGATTGCCGCGCGGCGATCTCCCCATAAAGCCGGTCGTACAGGCCGTTGTCATGCGCGATGTAGCAGCCTGATCGTAGAATCACCTTCGCGTCTGCCAAGTCCGTGGCCGCCAGCCGCTCCGCGCACAGATCGAAAAAGCCCGATCCGCCGGCGCTTAGAATGACATCGCCCGGCGCGAACAGGCCCTCACCGGCACAGGCGCTTGCCAGCGTGACCAGCCGCTCCAGCATCGCACCGACCGGGGCAGGATTGGCATCGCCCGATTGGAAAATCCCCTCGAACGCCTCCACGCCGCGCAGCGCCAGATAGGGCGCGGCGGCAACGACGGCGCGGGCGACCGCCAGCCCGGTCGCATGGCTGCGCACGCCGGTCCGGCCGCTCGGAGCGCCGATTTCGACAAGGAGATTGACCGGCCGCCCAATACCCCGAGCCCGCGCCGCATCGGCGATTAGCGCAACGCCTTCGACCGAGTCGACCAGCGCATAGAAATCGAAAGCTGGATCGCGGGCCAGCTCATCGAGCACCCAGTCGATATTGCCGCGCCCGACCAGCTGATTGGCCAGGAAGATGCGATCGATCCCGAACCGGCGATAGGTCCGCACATGGCTCGCGGTGGCCGCCGTGATGCCCCAGGCGCCGTCGGCAATCTGGCGGGCGAACAGCTCCGGGCTCATCGTCGTCTTGCCATGCGGGCAGAGCAGCGCGCCGGTCAGCGCCACGAAGCGCTGCATCCAGGCGCTGTTATGCGCGATTGCCGATTCCTTAAGGACCGCGACCGGATAGAGGCAATCGCCGCGCAGGATATCGATGCCGAGCGCTGGAAGCTCGGCGGGCGAGCACCCCTCGGCCCGGGCAGGCAGGCCCTTGTGCCGCCAGTCGAGCATGATCTCGGGCGGCGTCATGCGCGCGCCAACACGCGGCCAGGACGGGCGGCGGTCGCGGCGGCACCGTCCCACACCTCGGCTCCGTTAACCCAAACCGAGGCGATACCAAGGCTTGGCCGCTTGGGATTGGCAAAGGTCGCGGCATCGGCGATTGTCGCGGGATCGAACAGCACAAGATCGGCAAAGGCACCCGGCGCGATCACGCCGCGATCAGCGAGGCGGAACTGGCGCGCGGGCAGGCTGGTCATCCGGCGTATCGCTTCCTCTATGGAGAACAGCGCCCGGTCCCGCGCATAATGACCGATCACGCGGGTGAAGCTACCCCATAAGCGTGGGTGCGGGTGGGCATCCATGGGCACGCCGTCGGAGCCGATCATCCCGTCGGATGCGCTCAGGATGCGCTCGACATCGCTCTCGTCCATCATGAAATAAATGCCGCCGGCTGGCACCAGCGCATCGATCGCCGCTTCCTCGCTCAGCCCCATTTCGGCGGCGACGTCGCTCAGATCGCGCCCGGCATGTTCGGGGTGGCTGTCGCACCAGGTAATCAGCGTGCGCTCGGCGGCGGCCCAGCTCTTCTTGTTGAGCATCGTTGACGAGGCGGCATAGGGATACATGTCGAACGCGATCGGCTGCGCGGTGGCGGCGCGCGCGACATGCGCCAAAGTCTCGCGCGAGCGACCGAAATTGGCCTTGCCGGAAACCTTGTGGTGCGACAGCACCAGCGGCGCATTACCGGCGCGAGCGATGGCGAACGCTTCGTCGAGAGCCGCGATCACCAGATCGGCCTCATCGCGGATATGTGCGCAATAGACTCCGCCAGCGCGTCCTGCGATCGCGACCAGCGCGTGCAACTCTTCGGCCGGCGCGGCAAAGGCAAGCGGATAGAAGAGTCCGCTCGAAATGCCGATTGCGCCCGCGGCAAAGGCTTCCTCCGCCATCACTGCCATCGCCGCGCGCTCCTCGGCGGTCGCCGGACGATTGACGCTGTCCATCACCGATACCCGCAAGGTGGAATGCCCGACGAGCGGCGCGACGTTCACCGATGGCGGGCTGCTCGTCAGCGCCTCCAGATAGGCAGCAAAACTCTTGAAGGTAAACAGCCCCTGCGGCCCGACCGCGTCGAGCGGCGGCGGCGGCGCCTGGCCGTCAGTCAGTACCAGCGGCGCGAGGCTAACCCCGCAATTGCCGGTCACCACGCTCGTCACGCCCTGGCTGATCTTGCAATCGAGCGAAGGGGTCAGCAACAGCGCGGCGTCATCATGCGTGTGCGCATCGATGAACCCCGGGGCGATGCACAGCCCGGTCGCGTCGATCTCGCGCGGCGCTTGCCTATCAATTCTGCCGATGGCGACGATGCGATCGCCCGCCACGCCCACGTCGGCCTCGAAGCGTGGTGCGCCCGTGCCGTCGACCACCGATGCGTTGCGGAAGACAAGTTCGGGGCGGCGCGCGCCAGCGGGTGCAACTGCGGTCATTGGCTCTCCATCGGCCATCTGTATCGAATCGGAAACATTGTTTCCATATCGAATTGTCTGCGATATCGTCGGCGTACAAAGTCGCCTTACCGCCGACATGAAAAGGGGAAAGCCGTTGCCGATCATCCTCCATCCAGCGACGCCGTGGGTCGTTGCGCTGGGCTTCCTCGTCGTCGGGTTGATCTTCTGGCGTTCGTCGCGCGAACACAAACGCGCTGGGCGGTGGCTGCTGGCGATTCCCGGGATGATCGGGCTGGTCGTCGGTGTGCTGCTGCTAATTGGTGCAGGCGTGTCAGCGACGAAGCTTGCATCGGCACGGTCGGCCTATCCGGCTCCGGGCAAGCTAGTCGACGTCGGCGGCTACCGGCTGCACGTGCTCTGCGAGGGGCCCCGCACCGCGCGGACCGTGATGTGGCTGGGTGGCAGCTATGGGCAGGCGCTTTGGGTGCAGCCAAGCCACAAGCAGATGGCAAGGACTGACCGATCGTGCATCATCGACCGTGGTGGGCTCGGCTGGAGCGATACCGGGCCATTCCCGCGCAGCGTTGACCAGATCGTGTCGGAAACCCGAAAGGCGCTGATCGGCGCGGGCGAAAGACCGCCATTCGTGCTGGTCGGCCATTCCTTCGGGGGCTTATACGCCGCTAATTATACTAACCGGTTCCCGCGCGATGTGGCGGGGCTGGTTCTGCTCGATCCGACCGCGCCTGGCTGGATAGGGCTGTCGGGTTCATTCGGGTGCGCGCCCGGCGACGGATCGCCGCTGACAATGGTCGGCACGATGTTCGGCCTGGCCTATATCGACGCGCTCAATCCGCTGCGGGGGAGCGGGCCCAACCCGTCGCGCGACCGGTTGGGCAAGTTGTGGGAGCCGCTGGTCGCCTGGGAATTGCGGCCCGAGGCGCGCTGGTCAGCGCGCTCGGCGATGGACGAAGTGTGCCGCAACTTCTACTCGATCGTGCGCACCCCCGGCGCGCTCGGCGATGTGCCGATGCTGCTGATCCCGCAGACGCCCGATATTGCGCAGCAGACCAAATACGCGCCCCCCGGCCTCAGCCCTGCCGAGCGCAAGAATTACTTCCAGTTTATGCGCACCGTCTCAACCGAGATGGCCGCGATGTCGTCACGCTCCCATGTGGTGTTCGCGCCCAAGGATGCGGGTCACCTGTTCCTCGATACGCAGCCTGAATGGACAATGGCGCAGGTCCGTGGCTTCCTGAAGTCGCTGGACGAGGGCGCGCAAGGCCAACCAACGCCGCGCCGGTGATCCGACCAACCGTTATGCGAGCGTGGGCAACCCCATTTTCCGCACGCGGGGAGGCTGGATTGCTCCGCCAAGCTGGCAATGACGGATTGAGGATGCGTGTGTTCTAGCTGAACACCACCATTTGGTGGCAGGCGAAGCGGTCGACGGTCGCCTTGCCGTCAACGACGGGCAGATTGATGCCCTGTGGCTCCAGCCGGGCCGCCGTGGTGCCGCCGGGCAGCCTGATGTCGATGGGGCCAATCGCCGGCAGGTCCTCGATCACCTCCAGCGGCCCGAGCACCGTCTGACCTTTCAGCATCGGTGTGGCATAGAGCAGATGCGCGACATGATGGCCATTGGGCAACCGGCGCAATGTTAAGGTCCCTGCCGCAGGCAGTCCTTCCACCGCCATTGTCGGCGCGCCGAGCAGATCGGCGAGTGCTGCCAGCGTATAGCGCTTGACAGCGACACTGCCGAGTTCGCGGTACAGGCTGAATACCGGCTGGGCGAGATAGGTGACCTGTCCGTGGCGGACGCCGCAGTCATAGCCCGATGGCTCGGGCTTGACCGCTGCGTTGATATGGCCGTTAAAATGGTGTGGGGTCCGGTTGAACCAGGGCTCGTGCACCGCGCCGAGACTGAGCCCGTCGGTCGCGCGAATTCTAAGGCTCGGCGCAAAGATCATGAACGGATCGGTAATCCAGTCGGGCCGAAGATCGTCGCGCGGCGCGATGAAGGTCGGATTGAACGGCGACGGGCCGAGCAACGCAGCACCCACCGGCAGCGCAAAGCCGCTGCCGTCCGCCGCCAGCCCGCTTTCAGCGCTCAGCAGCACCTTGCCGCCGCCCGCAAGATAGGCGTCGAGCTTTGTCTTCAGCGCAGGCGCGATCCGCACCCGGTCGGGCAGTATCAGCACGCGGTATGCGCCGAAATCCGCATCCGCGTCGATGACGTCGAACAGGACATGCCCTTCGTTCAGCATCCGCAACGCACCCTCGTCCTCGGGCGCATGGCGGTCGGCGCGGTTGATCGATCCGGGCGAGCGGACCGACACTGCCGACAACAGCGCGACATCGGCGATGTTGACGCTGCCCTCGCACCAGGGTCGCTTCGCCTCCACCTCGGCAAAGACATCGCCGATCATCTGGTAGCTGGTCGTATCAAGCACGCCGGTCGGATCGAGATGATCACCGATACATATCTTGGTGCCATGGGTCAGCATCGCACAGACCTCGTAGCGCAGCGCATTGGGATGCTTCCATGCGCCAAGCTCTCCCCAAACGATATGGAAGCGCGCCGTCACCCCAAGCCGATCATAGGGCAAAGTGCCCGCATACTTCGCCGCCATCGGGAGATGATCATATCCCCAGCCGCCGGTGGGCAGCGATTCGATTTCGATATGGCTGAAGCTTTCGAAGAAATGCCGGTCACCGCGCGGGACCATGCTGGTGTTGTGGAACACCGGCAGGTCGGGTCGCACCGCCAGCGCGGCCTGCACCGATCGGTCGAGATAGGTCTGCAGCACGGTTTTGCGATAGACGTCGCGATCGCCCTCGTTCAGCCAGTCGAGCCCCGCCGCCGTCGCGCCCGCCTGGCAATGCACGCAGCAGCAAGGTTCCTGCTTGATGATATCGAGCCAGAGTCCGTCAGCCTCCGGAAAGGCGCGCACCACCTCGTCAATCTGTGCGGTCAGGTAATCGAGATAAGGGGTGCCGAGGCAGATATATTTCCACGCCGCATCCAGATGTCCGCCGAGCAAACAGCGGAACGATCCATCGGGCGCCACCTGCCGCCAATCGACATGGTCGCGCGCCGATCGCTCGTCCCAGCCGACCGAAACATAGATGACGGTCTTGATCCCCGCGGCCTGGCACGCATCGACCTGCGCGCGCAGCATATCGAAACCGAGCGTCGGATGGCGCGCGCCTATCTGCGTGTCGTAATAGGACCAGCCATGATGGCATTTGGCGAACAGCACGACCGAGTCGACATTGCCATCCTTCAGCCGCTTCGCAAAGGCGGTGGCATCGAAGCGCGCGCCGACATCGGGGATATGCTCGGAGGTGTGGAAATCGAGATGCACCTGCCGCCAGGGCAGCACTGCCTTTGGAACGACCCGTTGTGCCATGTTTCCGATCCGATATCTTGTTTCCGTTCGGAGAAGTGGTAGCAGGTGAAACTATGCGTTACCAGCGCACTTCCTTCCGCCAGTGGAAATGACGTCATGGCCAGTACCACCCTGTTGCCCGCAACCACCTCGCCCGAATTGGTCGAAACGCTCGAGACGATCGATGCGCGGCTGCGGTGGCTCGCGTCATGGACGATCCACAATGCCAATCACCTCCGCGATAGCCGCGACGGGCTGAAGGTCGGCGGGCACCAGGCGAGCTGCGCCTCCATCTCCACGATCATGACCGCGCTGTACTTCGCCGCGCTTGGCCCCAATGACCGGGTGGCGGTGAAGCCGCATGCCGGGCCGATCCTGCACGCGATCCATTATCTGCTCGGACAGCAAAGTCTGAAGCAGTTGGAGGCGTTTCGCGGTTTCAGCGGCATGCAGAGCTATCCAAGCCGCACCAAGGACCAGATCCCCGTCGATTTTTCGACTGGCTCGGTCGGCCTCGGCGTTGCGATCACCGCGTTCGCGTCGCTGGTGCAGGATTATCTCGTGGCGCATGGCAAGCTCGCGTCTGAGGATACGGGCAGGATGATCGCGCTCATGGGCGATGCCGAGCTTGATGAGGGCAATATCTATGAATGCCTGATCGAGGCGTACAAGCATGATGTGCGCAATTGCTGGTGGATCGTCGATTATAACCGGCAATCGCTCGATGCGACGACGGCGGACCGGATGTTCGACCGGTTCGACGATATCTTCGAAACCTGCGGCTGGCGCGTGCTCACGCTCAAACACGGCAAGCTGCAGCGTGCGGCTTTCAAGCAGCCGGGTGGCCAGCATCTCGAACAATGGATCGACAACTGCCCCAATGCCGATTTCGCGGCGCTCACCTATCAGGGCGGGGCCGCGTGGCGCGAGCGGCTGCTGGCCGATATTGGCGGAGAAAAGGGCGTCGAGAAATTGCTGGAAAGCCACGACGATGCGTCGCTCGCGCGGCTGATGACCAATCTTGGCGGGCATTGCATCGAGACGATTCTGGATGCCTTTGCGAAGGCCGCCGATGACATCCCGACCTGCTTCATCGCCTATACGGTGAAGGGGTATGGGCTGCCGTTCGCGGGCCATAAGGACAATCATGCCGGCCTGATGAACCCCGGCCAGATCGAAGGCCTGCGCGACCAGATGGGGATCGCTGCGGGCGACGAATGGCAGCCTTGGGCAGGACTGGGCGATAATGCGCGGGCAAGCGTCAGCGCATTCGTGGATGCATCACCGCTCAACACCAAGGTTGCCGATCGCGTCTTCGTCGATGTTCCCGTGCCGGATCGGCTGCCTGTGCCCGAGGGCGAGGAGCAGGCGACGCAAACCGCATTCGGTAAAATCCTCCTTGATCTTGCCAAGTCGGGCCACCCGTTGGCCGACCATATCGTCACCACGTCGCCCGATGTGACGGTGTCGACCAATCTTGGCGCCTGGGTGAATCAGCGCGGTCTGTTCCGCCGCAAGGACATGGCGGATGTGTTTGCCGCCGCGCGCATCCCCTCGGCGCAGAAATGGGCGGGGCGCCCCGCCGGGCAGCATGTCGAGCTGGGCATTGCCGAGAGCAATTTGTTCCTGATGCTCGCGGCGGCGGGCATATCTGCGCCGCTGTTCGGCACCCGGCTGATGCCGGTGGGCACCGTCTATGATCCGTTCATCGCGCGCGGGCTCGATGCGATGAATTACGGATGCTATATGAACGCGCGCTTCCTGCTCGTGGCGACGCCCGCCGGGTTGACGCTGGGGCCAGAGGGCGGCGCGCACCAGTCGATCAACTCGCCGCTGATCGGGATGGGGCAGCCGGGACTGACCTATTATGAACCCGCTTTTGCCGATGAGGTCGCGCTGCTGATGGGCCATGCCTTCCGCCACATGCAGGAGCCTGATGGGGGCGCCGTCTATCTGCGCTTGTCCACCCGCAGCATTACGCAGGTGAAGCGCGAAGATGACCGTTGGGAGCAGGGGGCGATCAAGGGCGGTTACTGGCTGAAGCGCCCCGCGCCGGGCGCGGAAGCCGCGATCATCGCCACCGGTGCGATCCTGCCCGAAGCGCTGGAAGCCTGGGAACAGTTGCAGGACGACGTGCCCGGCATCGGTTTGCTCGCGGTCACCTCGCCCGATCTGCTGCATCGCGGCTGGTCGGCGGCACGCGCGGCACGATGGGGCAAGGGGGGCGGCGAGGCCGCGCACATCGCAACCTTGCTTGCGGCGCTGTCGCCGACCGCAGGCCTCATCACGGTGATCGACGGCAGCCCCGGCACGCTCAGCTGGATTGGCGGGGTGCGCGGCAACCGGGTGTCGCCGCTCGGACTCGACCGGTTTGGGCAAACGGGCGACTTGCCCGATCTATACCGCGAATACCGGCTCGATGCTGAGGCTATTCTCGATGCGGCGGCGGAGCTGTTCCTGTGAGCGACCGGCTGATCACGATCGATGATGTCCGCGCGGCGGCTCGGGCGATCCATGGTAAGATTGAAAACACACCCTTCCTCCACTCGCAGACACTGTCTGAGCTTACCGGCGCCGATATCTGGCTGAAGTTTGAAAACTTGCAATTCACCGGCAGCTTCAAGCAGCGCGGCGCGCTCAACAAGCTGTTGTCGCTATTGCCCGAACAGCGCGCAAAGGGTGTCATTACGGTTTCCGCCGGCAACCACGCTCAAGGCGTTGCCTATCATGCTGGCCAGCTCGGCATTCCGGCCACGATCGTAATGCCGGTCTCGACGCCGTCGGTGAAGGCGCAGCGCACGGCCAAGCTGGGCGCTGAAGTGTTGCTGATCGGGGCGAGTTTCGCGGAAGCCTCGGCAGAAATCCCTCGATTGATCGCAGCGCGTGGGCTGACTTTGGTCCATCCGTTCGATGACGATCTGGTCATGGCGGGGCAGGGCACCGTCGCGCTGGAAATGCTCGGCGCTCGGTCCGATCTCGATACGTTGGTGGTGGCGGTCGGCGGGGGTGGCCTGATCGCTGGCGTGGCGACCGTCGCGCGGGCGCTGCATCCCGGGCTCGAGGTGATCGGCGTGCAGAGTGACCGCTTCCCATCAATGGCCAAGCATATCGGCAAATGGGACAAGGAGGTGCCTGGCGGTGCCTCGATCGCCGAGGGCATCGCGGTGGCAGTGCCGGGCGAGCGGACGCGGCGGCATGTCGCGGCGCTGATCGACGACATTATTGTCGTGCCCGAACACCGGATAGAGACCGCGATTGCGCTGCTGCTGCAGATCGAAAAGACGCTGTGCGAAGGCGCGGGTGCAGCGGGGCTGGCGGCGGTGCTCGCCGATCCGGAGCGGTTCCGGGGCAAGCGCGTGGGCCTCATCCTGTGCGGCGGCAACATAGACAACCGGCTGCTCGGCGCGATCCTGCAGCGCCAGATGGTCCGCGACGAAAGGCTGTTCAAACTGTGTATCCAGCTCGCCGATCAGCAGGGGCAATTGGGCGTTCTTTGTACCGAGATTGGCCTTGCGGGCGGCAACATCAACACCGTGGTCCATGATCGCACCTTCCTGGTCAACGACGCCAAATCGGCGCGGGTCGAGCTAGAGGTCGAAGTCGCCGATCCGGCGATGCGCGCGGTGATCGAGGCGCGCCTGGCAGCGTTGGGGTTCATTCTGGAATAGCCGCGTTGGATCGAGATGGATCGATGCGTTTCTGATTGGAAATATTTGATTGGCAATCGTCTGCCAATCGTTACGTTGCCCCCAACATTAGGAGGATGTCATGGCCACCCAAGCGCCCGCCACTTTCGCTGACTTTTGGCCGCATTATCTGCGCGCGCACCAGAACCCGACCTCGCGCCTGCTGCATTATCTGGGCACGTTCGGCACGATGCTATGCTGGGTGCTGTTCGCGATGACCGTCAACTGGCTGTGGCTCGTCGCGGCGCTGGTGGTGCCATACAGTTTTGCCTGGGCGGGGCATTTCTTCGTTGAGAATAACACGCCGCTCGCCTTCACCAAGCCGCTCTGGTCGCTGCGCGCAGATTTCCGGATGTTTGGGCTGGCACTGACGGGCCGGCTGGTGCCGCAGATGAACGCTGCCGTGGCGGCTGCGCGATGATCCGCCGCGCGCTTCTGGCCGTCGGGTTTATAGTATCGGTTGCCGCCGCCGCCACAACAATCTTTTTTCCGACGCAAGCTGGCGTCAGCAAATCGGTGTTGGCAGGTGACTTGGAGTCCGTCGAACGGGCGTTCGATACCGCCTTCGCCCCGAACGGCAAGTTCCGTTACACCGGTGCCGTCGTCACGGTGGTGCAGGATGGCAGGATCGTCTTCGCCAAGGGCTATGGCCATGAAGACAGCGCTGGCAAAATCCCCGTCGATCCGGTGCAGACGCGCTTCCGGCTCGGCTCGATCACCAAGACGATGGCCGGGGTGGGCATCGGCAAGCTGCTCGATTCGGGTAAGCTCGCTTCGCTCGATACCCCCGTCAATCAGATGCTTCGCCGGGTGAAGCTGCCCGACAATCAAGGGCAAGCGATTACCGTCCGGATGCTCGGCACCCACCAGGCCGGGCTAGCCGAGGCGCGGATGCCATTCCAGCGCGCGGGTATCCCCAAGCCAGCGATCGACGCCGCGTATCTGCGCGCCAACTTCCCGGGCTATCTCGTGCCGGTGAATAGCGGCTCCAACTATTCCAATTTCGGCGCCGCGATGCTTGGCTATGCGATCGAGGACCAGACCCAGCAGAGCTTCGCGCAGTTCGCCGCGCGGGAGATTTTCGCGCCGCTCGGCATGACACACAGCCTGATCGTCGAGGATGCCCGGCCCCAGGCGCGGCTGGCGGATGGCGACGCCTTTTACCCCAATGGCGGCAAGCGCCAGATCCCGAATCTGTGGGCCAACCACCCGATCAACGAAGCCGCTGGCGGCCTCGCCTCCACGGGTGAGGACATGGGCCGTTACATGATTGGCCTGATGGGCGGCGGCTCGGGCATTCCGGCACTGCTGTCGACGAGCGGCACCGCGATCATGGCGCGGCAGGGCGGCACGCATCCGCTGACGCAAGGCTATGGCGTGCTGTTCATGGTCAATGACTGGAACGGCAACCGGCTGGTCGAACATGGCGGGCGGACGCTGGGCGCGAGCGCCTATATGTCGCTGCTGCCCGATCGCCGGACCGGCATTTTCGTGGCGGTGACGGGCGACTATGGCCAGGCGCTGCCCGGTGCCGGGCTGCTCGGCCTGCCCGATGCGCCCGCGCCCGACAAGGCGATGCAGGGCAAGACACTGCCCGGCCTGTCGCAAATCCGCGCAATCGGGCTGGAAGCATTGCTCGACCGATACCGCCTGCCGATCGCGCCCAAGCCGACCGCGTTCAATCCTGCCGATTATGCCGGCCAATATGTCGGCCAGCGGCGCTCGATCCGGTCGGTCACCCAGATTTTCAGCGATACCTTCCTTGGCGGACCGCTGACGATCTCGCTGGGCAAGCCAGGTGAGATTCTCCTTGGGCGCACGCCCTTTCGCCAGGTGGCGAAGGACGTTTTCTGGCACGATCCCGCGCTCACCCTCGATCGGCCTTCGGGCTGGAGCGACATCATGGTGTTCCGCCGCGATGCGAGGGGCGCCGTCAAGGACATGAGTCTGCTCTACACCGATGTCGTCTTCGCCAAGGCAGCTGGGCCGATCACCCCAGCGCGAGCCAGTACCGCGCTTGTCTGGGGGGCGGTGATCCTGCTGACCGGCCTGCTGAGCTTCCTCTGGGCACGTGGCAGCCGCGGGCGAATCATCGCCCCCGTCACGGCGGCGGCGATCATCCTGTCGCCGATCGTCTTCTTCCGGTCCTGGCCGAAGTCGGCGGTCGAGTCGCTCAGCTATGTCTGGATCACGCCCGGCGACCTCATCGTCTTCCAGCTTTGGCTGAACGCAACGGCCCTTATGGCGGTGGTGCTGATCGTGCTGGCGGTGATGGGCCTTCGTCGCCCGCTCGCGCTCGCCGGATGGCGCGGTACGCTCGGCCGCTGGCATTTGCGCGCGCTGGCGCTGGGCGCTGTATTGCTGCTGTTCGGCTATGGCTGGTACGGGATGATCGGGTTGAACATCGGCTAGAACGGCGCGCCCGAGATTTTGCCGTCAAGCGGCCAGATCGGTCGAGACACCTTGCGGTATGGCAGCAATCGCGGATCGGGCGTGAGCGCGCCGGGGGTCGAGACGATCACGATCCGGTCGCTCAGCTTGCGGAACGAGGCCTCGAAATGGTTGGAGGATTTGACCACTACCGCGCGCATTGCCGCCAGGTCGATGCCAAAGCTGGTGAATGCCTCGGTCGCGAAGCACTGCGTCCGCGTCGCCGACAGCACCAGCGTCAGCCCGCCGCCCTCGACGCACACCGCCTTGCCGCTTGGCCATTGCCCGCCGCCAAAGGGCTGGCGCAGATCATCGGTGATGCCGATCACGCGGACCTCCAGATCGAGCGGATCGCCCGACAGGCGTGAGGCCCCGCCACCGATCCGCAGTGGCAGGACAGCGCCCACGCCCGCCGCCTCGCACAGCATCACCGCGACTGGATCCCAGAAGATGCCCGCCGCGATCCCGCTCACGCCCGCATCGAGCAGCGCGCGAACGAGATGCGTCGCATCGCCCGGCGCGCCACCGCCGGGATTGTCGGCGGTCTCGGCGAGAATCAGGGGTGGTCCCTCCCCCGATATCATCGCCGCTGCTTCAGATGCCGACACCAGCACCGGCTGACACGCGGCGCGGATCGCCTCGATCCTTCGGCCAAATAGTTCGGCCACGTCAGTGGCGAGGTTTGCGTCGCCATTGGTCGTCACCCACACCCGCGTGCCAGTGTCGACGACATCGCCCCAGGGAAAGCCATGGGCGATCGAGATGTCGAGGATCGCCGGGTCCGCTGCGGTCTCGGCGATCAGGTCGTCGACCAGCACGCGCATCGGCTGGCGATAGGTGTTGAACACCCCGATCGTCCGGCAATTCCAGGCGCGCATGACGGGCTTGATCGTGCCGTTGGCATGCGAAACCGCCAGATCGACCAGCCGGTCCGCTGTTGCGAAGATGTCGTCGTGCGGATATTCCTTATAAGCGATCATAACATCGGCCAGATTGAGCATTGCCGGGCTGAGGTGGCAATGCGGATCGAGCAGCGCTGCGATCGTCACGCCGGAGCCGACAATGCCGCGAACCCGCGTCATCAGGTCCCCCTCGCAATCGTCATAGCCATCGGCGACCGTCGCGCCGTGCAGGCCGAGCAGCACGATATCCACCGGCCCCGTCGAAATCAGGTCGCCCAGCAATGCGTCGCGCAGGGCTTCATATGTGGCGCGAGCGATCAGCCCACCGGGTTGCGCGCCTGCACACAGTCCCTGAACGACGCTGATCTCACCCGCTGCCTCTAGCGCCCAGGCGCGGCGCAAAGGGGCAGCAATTAGCGGCGGATCGGCGTCACGCGGCAGGGTGCCCGCCGGGTGGAGCCAAAGCTCGGCAAAGCGCCCCAGGTCGATCGGCAGCGGGGAGAAGCTGTTGACCTCCGCCCCAAGCGCCCCGGCAAATGCCCGCAGCGTCATACGGTCGCTTCCGGGAAAAGACGACCGCGGAAAAGCAGCATTCGACGGCCATCGCTGAGCCGCATGAAGCGCTGCTGCGTCGGCAGGCGCGCCGTGCCAAAGCGGGTGAGGAACAGCTCGCCGGTCGGGTCGTCGGGTTGTCGGCGCATAACGACATCGACTGGCGCGCCGAAATCGCCCGCATCGGCGGTGGGTATGAAGCGCGCGTGCAGCCCCTCGTCATGCGGCGACACCTCGACTGCATAGCGCGGCACGGCATAGCGCCCGGCATAGCGCGCGGGGTCTGCCACCGGCACCGGCGTTGGCCAATCGGGCAGTGCATCGGCAAGCGGCATCCCGTGGTCAGCCTCAAGCGCTGCCCAGATATCAGCGAAAAGTCCGCGCGCATCGCCACCATTGCAGCACAGCACCAGCGCCAGGTCTTGTGGGGCTACGATCCGCAGGAAGCTGTTTTGCCCGGCTACCGCGCCGTCATGGCCAAAGGTTTCGCCGTTGCGCGTGAAGCGTTGCAGGCCCAGCCCCCAGCCGGTCGCAAAGGTCGGCGTCGGTCCCGCCACTGCCAGCGCGCGCATCGCGGCGATGCTGGCGGGGGCGAGCACGTCGGGACACTCGCCCATCAGCATCGCGGCAAAGGCCAACACGTCGCTCGGCGTCGTCCAGGCGGTTGCCCCGGCCGGCGCCATCGCGCGGCCGTCGGTGTCGGGGGGGAGGGGGACTGGCTGCCCTCGCGCATCGACTCCGTGCGAGGTCCCGACGTCGTCTTGAGGGATCGCATCGAGCCGCGCCCCGGTGCGCATCAAGCCGAGCGGCCTGGCGAGCCGATCGACGAACATCCGGTCCCAAATATCGCCGCCAGCGACTTCGGTCATCCGCCCCGCGATCGCAAACCCCGCATTGCAATAAGAAAAGCCCGTCCCCGGCGCTGTCACCTGTTCGAGCCGCTTGCCAGCCGCGACATAGGCGGCCAGCGCGTCGTCACCCTCGCTCGGCCCGTCGAGGATATCGCCGAAAAACCCGCCTCGATGCGAGAGCAACTGGCGCGGGGTAACGGTGGCGGCGGCGGCTTCATCGGCCAAGACCAGCTCGGGCAACACGGCCCGCACGGGCGCGTCGAGGTCAATCCGCCCCGCTGCGACCTGCTGCATCACGAGCGCGGCGGTGAAGACCTTGGTCATCGACCCGAGCCGGAAAATGGTATCCGGCGTGACGGCGGCGACCGTGGCCATGTCTGTTACACCCGCAACCGCGACCGCCGTCTCGCCTTTATGCCGGATGGCCAGCGATGCACCGGGTACGCCATTGGCAGCGATTGCGACCGCCAGCCGGGTCGACCAGGCCGGATCGCACATCATCGCCGCCGCAGCGCCAGCACATCCACTTCCAGCGGGCGGATCGGATCGAGCCGATAGCCCGCCAGGTCGCGGCGAACGACATTGGCGACATGCGTCTGCTGTAAATAGACATAGGGCAAATCGGCATTGACCCGAATCGCAATCTGGCGATGGAGCGCGGCGCGGCGGACGGTGTCAGGCTCATTGGCGGCTTCGGTGATCAGCCGGGCGACCGTGGGATTGTGATACCGTGCCGGGTTGTCGACCCCGGCCTTAGCAGGATCGAACCAGAAATTGAGCACCCCCGACGCATCATCGGTGCTCGCGACGAAGCCCATCAGCACCATGTCATAACTGCCGCGCTGCATGCGATCGACATAGGCCGGGATCGACAGCCGTTCGAGCCGCAGCTGAAAGCCAAGCGGCGCCAGCACGGCCTGGATATATTGCGCGACGGTATCGGTTTCGGCCGACACACCGGGATAGATCATCACAACCCGCGTACCCTTCGCCACGCCTGCCGCATGGGCCAGGGTAAGCGCTGCCCTGGGATTGAAGCGGACGGGGTAAAGCGCCGAATCATAGCCGGGCATGCCGGGGGCGAGCGGCCCGCGAAACTCGCTCACGCGCCCCCCACGAACATAGCGCACGATCGACTTGGTATCGATGGCTGCTGCAATCGCCCGCCGCACCCGGATGTCTTGAAACACTGCGCGATCGAGGTTGAAGGCCAGGTTTTGATAGGCTGGCACCGGGGCCGCCACCACGCGGACCGCAGGGTCCCGCTCCAGCCTTGATAGCGATTGGGCGGGCATCAGCACGGCGATGTCGCTGGCGTTGCGGCTCACGCTCAGCCCGCGGACGATTGGGTCGGCGATGGCGCGATAGACGATGGTGTCAAAGACAGGGCGCGATACCCGCCATCCGGGGTTGCGATCGAGCAGGATCACACCGCCGCCCCGCGTGGGGCGGAGCTGATAGGGGCCCGAGCCAGCGGTGTTCGCCGCCAGCCACCCCGCTGCCCGGTCTCCACCCACTGCATGCGCCATGACGCGCGGATTAATGATTGATGCTGATCGGTCGGCGAGCATTGCCGGCAGCCGCGGGGTTGATCCCTTGGTGGTAATGCGGATGGTTTGCGGGTTAATGGCGGTTACGCTGGCGATGTTGTCGATCAAATAACCGGCATTGCCCCGCCCGATCGCCAAAACCCTGTCGAGGCTGAATTTGACGGCGGCGGCATCAACGGCATGGCCATCGGCAAATTGATGGCCAGGTGCAAGCCGGAACGTCCAGACCCTGAGCGCGGCGTCGCTTGACCATTTGATCGCCAGTTCCGGTCCACCGCTTGGGGCGACCAATTGGCGATAGGCAGGAGAGGCGGGGGCAAATTCCTCGGGCGTGCGCGCGGTTGCTGGGTCAAGCGGTCCTGGAGGGGATGACAGCGCAATCCGCAACGTCGCAGGATTGGCGGCCCCAAGACAGCCTAGCCCAAACACTGCAATCACCGCACGGCGCAGACCCTCTCGCCGCGCATGCTGGGTCATTCCACGACGGTGTCGCAATTCACCGAGACGATCCAGGCCTCGCTTTCACCCGCGTTGAGATAGGCATGACCCTGACGGCTGTCGATATAGACGCCCTCGCCCTCATCGAGAATCTGCGAGGCATAAAACTCGGTAACGACTTCGACACGGCCCTTGAGGACAAAAGCAAATTCCTCACCATCGTGACGCAGCAGAGGACCAAATTCGGCGAGACTATGCGCTTTCACAAGCGAAACGATGGGAATCATGCGCTTGGCGCGCAGGCTCGTGCACAGGTAGTTATAGACATAGCCGGCCGTCTCAATCTGTTCACCGCTGCCTTTGCGGGCCCAACTCAGGCGGGCAGCGCCAACGGGCATGGCCGTGTCTGACGCGGGTGGCGCCAGAAATTCCGACAAGGTCAGCCCAAATCCCTGCGCCACTTGCAGTAAACGGTCGTAAGTCAATGACAGTGCGCCGTTTTCTACCTTTGACAAAGTCGAGGCGGCTATCTTGCTGCGGGCACTCAATTCGTTGAGACTCCAGCGGCGATCATTGCGCAGCTGACGGATATGATCGCCCAGATTGGTCGGCGCATTGTCTTCGATCACCGCAGAATCGGGTGCAGGCGTCAATCGAGTTGCCATTTTTTTGTCCAACAGGGTGTGAGGCTATTGCTATACGACACACACGGTGATCGGCAACCTTTGACGGACGGCAGTCGATGCTGCCGTCCGTCTCCCTAAATTAGAACTTGAACCCGGCTTCAATCGCGAAGGTGCGCGGTGCCGACAGCGACTGGTACACCGTGCCGACAAAGCTGTTGTAATCCAGGCCGGTGCGAAAGACTTGGTTGGTCAGGTTATAGACGCGGCCCGTGATCCGCCATTTGCCTTTGGCATCGCCCACCCCGACATGGACGCCGAGTTGGGTCGTATCGCTGACGATACGAATCTGATCAATGCCGTCAGTAACGTTGTATTTCGACCGCAGCTGAAAGTCTGATCCCAGATTGAACGCCAATGCGTCGGAGATCGGGCGATTATATTCGGCGGTGAGTACGACGCTATGACGCGGCACAAAGGGAAGGGTTTGCCCGGTCAGGTCGGTGGTCAGCGTAGGCCGACCGGCCGGCACCGGCACCAGGAAAGACGCAATCGGCGCATCAGGATAATTGTCGTACGTGGCGTCCTGATACCCATAGCTGGCCGTGAAGGTGAGTTCCTTGATCGGTTGCGCGGCCAAGTCGATTTCAAGGCCGTTGATCGTTGCCGATGTGTTAAACGTGCTGTTGACGACAAAACCGGTCGGATCGATCCGGAAGAACGCGCGCTGCAGATCGCTGTAGTTCGACCGGAATAATGAGATGTTGGCGGTCAGCTTGTTGTCGAGCAGGCTGGTTTTTAGGCCGATTTCATAGCTGTTGACGATTTCGGGCCGAAAAGCACGCTGCGCGGCGTCATTTGCGGGGGGCACCAATGCCGCTGGGGCCAAATTGAACCCGCCTGACCGGAACCCGGTTGAATAGGTGAAATAGGCCGTCACCCGATTATTGGGCCGCCAGGTGATGCTGGCATTGGGCGAGAAATTGCTGTTGCCACCGTTGTTGAGCCGCTGTGTCGGAATCGGGGGCGTCAGGAATTGCACCAAGCCGATGGCGTTGCGTGCATAGGATGCGTTGATGGTTTCATGGGTATAGCGTCCACCACCTGAAATTTCGACTGTATCGATCGGTCGCAGCGTGATCTGCGCAAATCCCGAGATGCTCTCAATCTCGTTGGAACTGAGCGTCGTTTGCGTGCCTGCACTGGTCGGGAAATTGAAAGCATAAATCGCGCCCAGCGTCGGATCCACCGCAGCCGCTGGGCGGAGGATCGCCTGCAGGGTCGGGCTGGCGGCCAGCCGCCCCAGCGTCACGACGCCGCCCAGGCCACCCGGCGCCAGTGCAGGCGCAAAGGGTGCGAGCCCCGGGTTCACCGTCAGGATGAAGTCCGAACCGATCAGGTTACTATCCGATGAACGGCGATCATCCTTGAAATAATAGCCGCCGACTTGCCATTCGAACACGCCACCGGTCGGCGACAACAACCGAAGTTCCTGGCTGAACTGGTTATAGGAAACCGGCTGTACGCCGGTCAGGATATTGAATCGCGTCGCATCACCATCGCGATTGAATACCGATTCAATCGATCGATAAGCGGTGATCGACGACAGCTTGAATAGCTCGAAATCGATATCGGCATGGCCAGCAACGCCCCAGACTTCACGCTGTTCGCGGTTGATGTCATTGCGCGTGGGGACGATTCGGTCAAAACCGTTGCCGTCATTTGCAGCGTTGCGATAGATGACGCCGGAACCGCCATTGATCGAATAATCGGCCACGGCATCGGTATAACCTGTCCGGTTATCGTCTTTTTGATAATCCCCCGATATCCATAGATCGATATTATCCGAAGGATTATACCGTAGCTGACTTTGGAAGGCGTAACTTTTGCTGCCGTTGACGCGGCCACCGCCGAGTTCCCGGTCAAAGCCGTCCGACGCACGATAAGCGCCTGAGAATTTGGCCGCGAAGCCGCTGCCCAAGGGGCCACCAACGGCGGCCGCGCCGTAGACCGAGTTAAAGCTGCCATAGCGGAACAGCCCCTGGGCGAAGAATTCGTCGCCCGGACGGCGCGTGACGGTATTGATCGCGCCCGAAACGGCATTGCGTCCGTACAGGGTTCCTTGCGGCCCGCGAACGACTTCAACCCGGTCAATATCCACAAGCAGCGTGTTGATGCCCGAGTCGTCGCCGACAAACACGTTATCGACGAAAATGCCTGCGCGACCGGGAATGCCACGGATCGTTACACTGCTGCGGCTCGCCAGGTTATTATTCTGAAAAATGCCGACGTTAGGGACACGCAGCGCAAGATCTGCAAAATCCTGAAGACCCTGCTGCTCGACCTGCGCCGCGCTGACGACCGCAACAGATGCCGGCACGTCGATCAATTTGCCTTCGCGGCGTGATGCAGTGACGATGATGTCGTTGCTGCTCTCATCGGATGCTGTTGAATCGGCCGGAGCGGCCGAAACGGCGTCTTGGGCAGCAGCCGGGGCTGCGATGGTAAGCGCGACTGCGACAGCAGTGGCGGAAACTCCCGAAAGAAACATGCGCATGACGTAAACCCCCTCAACCATCGATCGTTTGTTTTGATGCGAAAGTCTGACTCAGTTCGATCGGTATGTAAACTAGATTCTCCGATCGGAAACGTACGTTTCTGAAACGGTCAAGTTCATTGAGGCGCGGGATGGAGTTTGCGATCCAGATACCGCATCGCAACGGCATAAGCGAAACGCTCGCGTGGCCAGCCGCAGCAGTTCACCCGGTGGTTGACCTCGGGCATCGTAAACAGCTCAACATCACCACCGACGGCGATCATGCCGTCAATAAACTTCATCGCTGGGGAGAAGCCGGCATTAACGTCGAGCGGTTGAGGCATAACCAGCACCGATCCCTTAATTTCGCTCAGCCGTGCAAGGTTCGATCCCGCCGCATATCCCACAGGGTTCTGCGTCGGCAGGCCCATAAATGGTTCAATATAGGTCGGGTGATCGTTAAAATCAGACGGCGGCGCCATCGCCACCGCTGCCCGGTAGAGATCGGGCGCATCGATCAGCGCACGCTGCGCGAGATAGCCCCCCCAGCTGTTGCCGAAAATGCCAACGCGCGTCAGATCCATCCAGGGGCGTGTTGCTGCGGCAGTGCGGACCAATTTCGCGTGATCTGCAATGACCCCCTGTGGCCAGCGCCCGTAGGTAGCATCCCGAAAGGCGCGGCCACGACCGGGTGTGCCGGGGGCATTTACATAGACAACGACGAACCCCTGCGCCGCGAGTAACCGCCCCATCAATGCATTATAGCCGCGCCGCCACCAGCCAGTGGCATAGGCATCACGCGGCAGGAAATCGAGTTGCATCCCGCCATAGATGATCTCGACCACCGGATAACGCCGTGCCGGATCAAAATCGGCAGGCCGCACGATGATGCCGGTGGTGGTAAAGCGGGGATCGGTGGCGGGCGTCTCGACCGCCTCGATCCTGGGTAGCGCGTCGCCCATCTTTGCGTGCGCGATCGTTGCAACCAGCTTGCCCCTCACCGTGCGAACCTCAGTTACTGGCGGCATCAGCGGCGTCGATCGTGTCACGACCAGATGGCCACCATTTGGGGCAAAGGCGATGTCGCGCGTGTTGCCGGCGGGCGTCAGCCGTTCGATTTTCCCGCCGTCCAACCCAACGCGATAGAGCGCGGCCTGATAGGCTGTTTCCCGCGCGGCAGTAAAATAGACCCAGTCGCGGTCGATGCTGACGATATCCTCGACCGCCCACGCCCCAAGTGTCAGCCGCCGGACCAGCTTGCCACCGTCATCGTAGCGATAGATGTGCCGCCACCCGTCTCGCTCTGACAGGTACAGGAAACCCCCGCCGGCCAGCGGTCGCGCCAGGACAGGCGACAAGGTCATCGGCGTGTCGAGATAGGTATTGCTGTTTTCGGTCAGAATCGGCGTGACCTTGCCCGTGGCAGCATCGGCGCGGAAAATGCGTAGCTGCTTATGGGTGCGATCGATCACCTGATAGAGCAGCGATCGGCCATCGGCGAGCCAGCCGATCAGGTTAAGGTAATGATCACCGATCTCGCCGGTATCAATCGCGACGCGCGCGCCGGTGCTCGCATCGATCACCGCCAGCTCAAACCGGTGCATCGCATCCCCGGCGCGGGGATAGGCGACCTGGTCAACGGTCGGCGCGCGCGTCAGCCAGCGCATGAGCGGCTCGTGATGCACAGCGCGGCTGTCGAGCTTGACCGCCGCGATCCGCGCGCCATCGGGCGACCATACCGCGTTCAACCCTTCCGACGATTCCTCGGTATCGAGCCAAGCATATCGGGGAATGCCGTCGCTCGTCAGCGCGCGCAACCGGTCGCTGTCGGCATCGCGGATGACGATATTGCTGTCCTGCCTGCCGATGAAGCGCCGGCCATCAGGCGATGCGCCCTCCATCAAGGGGCCAAAGGTGGTGGGGAACTGATCGGAGATCATGCGCGGCCGGGTCGTCGCTGCCATCCGCGTCCGTGCAACGTCTTTCGTCACCGATTGCGCAGCGAGATTGACGGCATAAACGACCGAGCTCTGCGCCAGGAACAGGGTGGCGCGATCTGCAGCCATCCCGTCGATCGTCATTGCGCCGGTTGCACCCGCCTTATCGAGCGCACGGCGAAGCCAGGCGTCTTCGGCGATAGGTGCAGCCTTGCCGGTGCGGACATCAAGCAGCATGAAGGCCAGCGATTTGGCGCTGCGCCGATAGAGCAAATGGTGCACATCAACCCAGAACGTCTCCGGGTCGCCGTCAACAACTTGGGCATCCTCACCCGCAAGCACCATATCGATCGCCGCCAGCGTCTCGCGCATTGGCGGTTCGGGCGCGGCTGCGGCCCCGGTCAGCAGCAGCGCTGCCGCGGCGAGCACCAGCCAAGCCGGGCGCGCGGCGATCATCCCCACAGCGCCGGTTGGGGCGGATCGAGCACGCCGTCGCGACACGCCATCGCGCTTTCCCAATCCTCGATTTGTAGCAGCGGCCCGTCGAGATCGACGAAATCGCAGAGCTGCCCGATCAGGGCCGCCGGTGCCATCGCCAGCGACGATCCAGCCATGCAGCCGACCATCAGCCCGAACCCCTCGTCGCGGGCGGCATGGGCGAGCGCCAGCGCCTCGGTCAGCCCGCCGGTCTTGTCGAGCTTGATGTTGACATGGCTGTATTTTCCACGCGCGCGGGGCAGATCGTGGCGGTCATGGATCAACTCGTCGGCGCAGATCGGGATCGGGGAGGGATAGCCCGCCAGTGCATCGTCGCCGTTGACTGGCAAGGGTTGCTCCAGCAGCGCGACTCCTAGTGCCTGCAATTGCGGGGTGAGCGCGACCATCTGGTCGAAACTCCAGGACTGGTTGGGATCGACAATGAAGCGCGGCTTCGGTGCGCCTGCGCGTGCTGCGGCGATAACCGCGATCGGGTCCTGCGCATCGACCTTGATCTTGAGCAGATCGAACGCGGCATAGGCGGCGGCGGTGCGTTCGACTTCGGTCACGGGACGCATCCCGATTGTAAAGGCAGTCGCGATCGGACGGAGCGGGGAAAGGCAGGCTGCCTGCCAGGCTGGCGTACCGGAACGCTTCGCTTCGAGGTCCCACAACGCACAATCAATTGCGCAGCGCGCGCCTCCAAAAGGAAGCAGTGACAGAAGTGCTTCGCGATTTACCCCAGCCTCAATCGCGCCGCGAACCGCATCGATCTCCGCCAGCATCGATTGTGGTGTTTCGTCCTCATAGATGATGCCATATGCCTCGCCTCGCCCGCGATGATCGCCGTCGCTCAGCGTCACCAGGATGCCGTCGATCGTCGTCATTGTGCCGCGTGAAATGGTGAACGGCTCGCGTAAGGCCCAGCTGATCGTGCGCGCTTCGATTCGCATCGTTACATCGCCTCGATCAGGTCGGCGATCGGCCCTATCCCGCCCTGCATCGGGTCACAGGCGGGTAGCCCGGTCTCTGCGGTGGCCGCTGCAAGGGCTGCGGCACGCTGGTGTGCGCTTAGTTTTACTGTGTTGAGACTGACGCCGACGAAGCGGACGCTGGGATTGGTCAGCCGAGCGACCATCAAATAGCCCGAAATCGCCTCGGTATAGGATTTGATCGGGTAATCGGGAAAGCCGTTGATCGCGATGCGGGTCGGATCGTGGCAGAGGATCAGCGCATCGGGCTGGCTGCCGTGGAGTAGGCCCAGCGTGACACCGGCATAGGCCGGGTGAAACAGCGATCCCTGCCCCTCGATAACGTCCCAGTGATCGAGCGTGGCGTCGGGCGACAGCTGCTCGGCGGCACCTGCGATAAAGTCGGCAACCACGGCGTCGATGGCAATGCCTTCACCGGCGATCATGATCCCGGTTTGGCCGGTCGCCCGGAAATCAGCACTCAGCCCGCGTGCCTTCAGTTCGCGCGCAAGCGCAAGGGCGGTGTATTTCTTGCCGAGCGAACAATCGGTGCCAACCATCAGCGCACGCTTGCCCGTGCGGCGTCGCCCACTGGCGATGGGCAACACACGATCGGTGTGGCGTACGTCGTGGAGTTTGCGGCCGAGCCGGGCCGCCGCGTCGACCACCGCCGGAATGTCGCGCAGCCGTGCATGCATCCCGCTGACCAGATCGAGCCCGGCTTCCAGCGCGCTGATCAGCGACGGCACCCAATGGTCGGGCAGTGCCCCGCCGATTGATGCCACCGCGACCACCATTGACCGGGCGCCTGCGGTCGCTGCTGCCTGTGCATCCATCTCAGGGAGGCTAAGATCGACGCCGCAACTGGGCAAGCGTTGCTGGCCGACGACATCGCCATCGCACCAGTCGCGAAGGCCAAACGCGGTCTTGGCGAAGATATCAGTCTGCACGTCGCCCAAAAAGAGCAGATAAGGTTTTGCGATCATGGCCTGCCCGGATTGCTTTCTCCCTTTGGCTAGCCGCTTTCTCCGATCGGCACCAGTGTTTCCGATCGGAAATTTTTCTTGACGAAGCTGGCTGGTCTGCGAGGCTGGTGACATGGCTTCCTTCGCGTTTCCCCACGATGCGCCCGATATGATTGTTTGGGACAATCACGTCTGCCTGCCGCACCGGGCAGAGCCGGCATGGTTTGCGCGGCTAGCGCAGCACCGGGCGGCGAGAATCGATGTTGCCTCGCTCAACCTAGGTGACGCGCAGGTGTCGCTAGAGACTCAATTGCGGATGGCGGCGTTTTTTCGCGCGCAGATCGCGGCGCGGCCAGAAGAATATCTGCTCGCTGAATCCCTCGCCGATATCGATCGGGCCAAGGCGGCGGGCAAGCTTGCCATCGTCTTTGATGTCGAAGGAGCCTGGGCGATGGACGGGCAGCTCGATCTGGTGCCGCTCTACGCGCGGATCGGCGTGCGCTGGCTGTCGATCGCCTTCAACCGCGCCAACTGGGCCGGCGGCGGGGTGCATGATGCCGACGATCCTGGGCTGAGCGTGGCCGGCGGGCAGTTGCTCGACGCGCTGGCTGAGAATGGCATCGTTGCCTGTTGCACGCACACCGGTTATCGCACCGCTCAGGCAGCGATCGAGCATCATCGCGCGCTTGGGAAGCCGCTGATCTTCTCGCATTCCAATGCCCGCGCCCTCGATGATCATCCGCGCAACATTCCCGATAATCTGATCGATGCCGTCGCGTCGATTGGCGGGGTGATCGGCATCAATGGCCTGAGTATCTTCCTCGGTAATGCCGCTGACCTGGCCGAGCGTTTCGCCGAGCATGCTGCCTACGTGGCCGATCGCGTCGGTGCGGCGCATGTCGGGATCGGGCTCGATTATGTCTATGATCAGGCCGATATGGACGCGCAGCTGGCCGCCGCGCGCGGCACCTGGCCGGCCGGCTATGGCTATGAGCCCGGCATCCGCTACCTCGAGCCCGAAGCCCTGCCGCGCGTGGTCGATCTGCTGATGGCGCGCGGCTGGAGCGACGACGCGGTCCGGGGCTTTCTGGGCGGCAATTTCGTGCGCGTCGCCCAACAGGTGTGGCGATGAGCGTCGCCTGGGCGGATATCGCCGCTGTCCGCGCGCGCATTGCTCCGCATTTGGTCGAAACGCCGGTGATCCGCTCCGCGAATCTCGACGCGCTGACGGGCAGGCGCGTGCTGATCAAGCTCGAGACCGTGCAGCACACGGGCGCCTTCAAGTTTCGTGGCGCGATGGCCAAGCTCACCGGGCTGTCGCCCGAACAGCAGTTGGCGGGGGTGATCGCCTATTCGACTGGCAATCACGGCATGGCCGTTGCAGAGGCGGCACGGCGGCTCGGCATCGCCGCCACCGTGGTGGTGCCGCTCGACACGCCCGCCGTGAAAGTCGCGCGGATGCGCGAGAGCGGCGCCGAGATCGCGCAGTGTGACCGGTTCAAGGAAAATGGCGAGGAGATCGCCCGTAGCCGAGCGGCGCGCGAAGGCCGGGCCTTCGTCCATCCCTTTGACGACGAGGCGGTGATCGCGGGGCAGGGAACGCTGGCGGCCGAAATGATCGATCAGGCGCGCGCCATGGGCGAGTCGATGGACGCGTTGCTCGTCAACAGCGCTGGCGGCGGCTTTGTTGGCGGCTGCGCGGTCGCCACAGCGCAGCTTTCGCCGACCACCGGCGTCTGGTCGGTCGAATGCACCGCCTGGGACGCAATTCGTCGATCGATCGCAAGCGGGCGGCATGAGGATAATCTGGCGGCGACCCCATCGGTGTGCGACGCGATTCAGGCCCGCAAGCCGGGTGCGGCAGGGTATGCCGCCTTCAAGGACCGGCTGGCGGGCGCCATCGCCGTCAACGATGCCCAGGCGATCGCAGCACTCCGCTATGCGTTTGAGCGGCTGCGGCTGGTGGTCGAGCCCGGCGGGGCGGTCGGCCTGGCGGCAGTGCTGGCTAATATGCTGCCTCCGGAAGCACGGACGATCGGCATCGTGCTTTGCGGCGGCAATGTCGACGCCGAGCGCTTTGCCAGCTGGATCGCCCAATGACGGACGGGCGGCTCTGGGGCCAGCCACGCGGCATTTATGTGCTGTGCCTGGTCGAGATGTGGGAGCGGTTTTCCTATTATGGCATGCGCGCGCTGCTGATCCTCTATCTGATCGAGCGGCAGCAGTGGAGCGATGTGCGCGCTGCGCTGGTCTATGGGGCCTATACCGCGATGGTTTACGGCTTTTGCGTGCTTGGTGGCTGGATTGCGGACAGGTTTGTCGGCCAGTGGCGCAGCATCGCAGGCGGTGCCGTGCTCATTCTGGGCGGGCATGTCGGCCTGGCGGTGCAAGATCTGGCCACCATCGATCCGGCGATGGCGGAGCGGCTGCTTTATGCATCGCTGGCGCTGATCGTGGCCGGCACCGGGCTGTTCAAGCCGAGTTCGACGACGTTGGTCGGTCGTCTCTATCCGATCGATGATCCCAATCGGCTGACGGGGTTCCACCTTTTCTATTTCGGCATCAACTTCGGTGCGGCGATCTCCGCGCTGATTTGTGGCGCGCTGGCGGCGATGTTCGGTTGGGGGGCGGGGTTGGGTGCGGCGGCGATCGGCATGGCCTTCGGGCTTGGTGTGCTGCTGTTCGGGCGGCAATCCCTGGAATCGGTTGCGGTTGCTGCGCCGCCGGTGACCTTGGGCACGGTGCTGATGCCGGCGGGCATGGTCGCGGCGGCCTTTGCGCTGATTTCCTTTCCTGATGCAGTCGGCGTGGTGCTGGTGTTCGCGCTGGTCATCGCGCTGGCGGTGATCACCCGGTTTGTGATGCACGATGCGACGCTGATCGAGCGCCGCCATGTCGGCACTGCGCTGATGTTAATCGCGGCTGCCTCGATCTTCTGGAGCTTGTCGGAACAGGCCGGGTCGTCGCTCAATCTCTTCGCGGCGCGCATCGTTGATCTCAGCGTGGGCCCAGTGCGCGTGACGGCGCCGCAACTCCAGTCGCTCAGCCCGGCGTTCATTTTGGTGCTGACGCCGCTGCTGGCGCTACTGTGGCACCGATTGGGTAAGACGGGGCGCGAGCCGGGCGTGGTGTGGAAGCATGTCGCCGGGCTGGCGCTGGTCGGGCTTGGCTTTGCGTGCCTGAACCTTGGCATCGCGCTGGCGGTGAGTGGCCAGCGGGTCGCGCTCTGGTGGCTGGTGCTCTCCTACCTGCTGCAGACGCTGGGCGAGGTTTGCCTGGCGCCGACGGCCTATGCGGCGGTGTCGCGGCTCGCACCGGACCGGATCGCCGCGCTGATGATGGGGCTGTGGCTGTTTTCGATTTCGATCGGCAATTTCGTCGGCGCACGCGTGGCGACCCTGGTCGCGCGGCCAGTGGCGGGCGTTGGCGGTGCCGATGAGGTGGAACGCTATGCGACCGCCTTTGGCGGGGTGGCCATTGTCGCCATTGCGGCGGCGTTAGTCTTGGCGGCGGTTGCGCCCCGGTTGCAAAGGGCGATGGCAACATGAAGCGGATCATCTTGGCGGCTGTGCTGGCGGCGATGCCCGCCGCTGCCGAAACGCCGGAGGAGATTGCGGCCATCCTGTCGCAGGGCAATCCCCGGGTCGCCGGATTGATCGCTGCCAACCAGACATTAAAGCAGGCCTGGGCCGAGGATTTCTGGGCCGATGCGCTGCTGCGTGGGCCGAAGCTGGCAGGCACGCCGTGGCGCACGCATGATTTCCGAAGGCCGCAGCCCCCGGTCGTCACGCCGGTAATGGCCGAATGTGCCGGTAGTCCCGCACCCAGCGACGCAGTGATGTTGTTCGACGGTCAATCGGCGGCGGCGTTCACCGGCGAGAAGCTGGCGCTGTGGCAGGTCGCCGACGGCGCGCTGACAGCGACCGCACGGGAAAACAACCGCATCGCTACCCGCGCCGCCTTTGGCGACATGCGCCTTCATCTCGAATTTCGTACCCCCGCGCCGCCACGCGGGGTGTGGCAATATCGCGGCAATAGCGGCGTGTTCCTAATGGAGCGCTATGAGGTGCAGATCCTCGACAGTTACCGCAACCCGACCTACCCTGATGGGCAGATGGGCGCGCTCTATGGCCAGGTGCCGCCGCGCGTGAATGCCAGCCTGCCGCCGGGGCGCTGGCAATGCCTCGAAATCGATTTCCGCGCGCCGCGTTTTGCGAAAGGGCGCCTGACCGCGCCGGCGCGCGTGACGATCCGCCACAATGGCATCGTCGTCCAGCGCAACGCCGCATTTCGTGGCCCCACCGCCTTTGCCGAGCTGAAGCCCTATGTGCCGCATGCGGCCACATTGCCCTTTACCCTGCAGGATCATGGCGACGGCACCAGCATCGTATCGTTCCGCAACATCTGGGCAGTACCGCGATGAGTTTTGCGCTCGGGATCGACCTCGGCACCGGGGCCGCTCGGGCGGCGATCGTCGCTTGCGACAGCAGCGCGCTGATCGGGCTTGGCAGCGCCGATTACCCGTCGGGCAGTGGCGGCGTGCTGTATGACGGCAAGCGGCCATTGCTCGCACGGCAGCACCCCGGCGATTATCCGATCGCGATCGAACGCGCGGTGCAAGGGGCGCTTGCCGCGGCAAGCGACGTCCCCGGTTTCGACCCCGTCGCCATCATCGGCATCGGCGTCGACGCGACCGCATCGACCCCCGTTCCCGTCGATGCGCGGCTCCAGCCGCTCGCCAGTGATCCTGCTTTTGCGGCCGATCTCGATGCAATGGCCTGGCTGTGGAAGGATCACGAAGCCCATGCCGAGGCCGATGAGATCACAGCCCTGCTCCGTGCGCATGATCCGGCGCGGCTGGCGCGGGTCGGCAACGCCTATTCCTCCGAATGGTATTGGGCAAAGCTGCTGCGCTGCGCGCGTGTCGCGCCACGGGTGTTTGCGGAGGCCGCCAGCTGGGTTGAACTGTCCGATCTGATCCCGGCCTGGTTGTGCAGCGCCCGATCGACCGAGCGGCTGGTGCGCGGGGTCGGCGCTGCCGGGCATAAGGGGCTCCATGTCGCGGCGCAGGGCGGCTGGCCGGCGCTTGAACTGCTCCGACAACTCGATCCGCGATTGGCACTGCCGCAGGGCCGGGTGGCCGAAGCGGGAAGCCTTGCCGGGTTGCTTGATCCGGCTATCGCCGCGCGGCTTGGCCTGTTGCCAGGCACGCCTGTCTCGGTCGGCGGGATCGATGCGCATGTCGGCGCGATCGGGGCGGGGGTGCGACCCGGTCGGCTCGTCAAGATCATGGGCACGAGCTGCTGCGACATCACCGTCGGCGCGGCAGGTCAGGCGCTGCCTTCGATCCCCGGCATCAGCGGGGTCGTCGCCGGCTCGGTGCTGCCGGGGCATGACGGGCTGGAAGCGGGGCAAGCGGCGATCGGCGATCTTTATGGCTGGGCGGCAGGGCTGGGCGATGGCCATGCGGCGCTCAGTACCGAGGCGGCGCAGCTCGCACCGGGCGAATCCGGGCTGGTCGCGCTCGACTGGAACAACGGCAATCGCTGCGTGCTTGGCGATACAAGGCTGACCGGGGTGGTGCTTGGCCAGACGCTGCGCACCACGCCCGCCCATATCTACCGCGCGATGATCGAGGCGACGGCGTTCGGCGCGCGCAAGATCATCGATCGCATCGAAAGCGGCGGCGTCGCGATCGACGAGGTCGTGATGTGCGGTGGTGTGGCGGAGCGCAACCCGCTGGTGCCGCGCATCTTCGCCGATATCCTCGAACGCCCGATCGCACTTGCTGCCTCGTCCGAAACCTGCGCACTCGGTGCGGCGATCCTTGGCGCGGTCTGCGGCGGCGCGCATCCCGATGTCGCGATGGCGCAGGCCGCGATGGTCCCGGCGGCGCGCACCAGCATCACGCCCGATCCCGCCGCCGCCACAGCCTATCGCCCGTTGGGCGACTATTATGATCGGCTGCACGATGCCTTCGGCACCGGCGCGCTCGCCGATGTGATGCCCGCGCTCGGCCATCTGCGTGATTCCGTACGAACCCACCAGGAGACTTCCCATGGCTGACTCAATCGCCATTTTCCGCCCCGGCGATTACCGTGCCGCCCCCAATGCGATGGCCGTGCCCTTGCTCGAGGCGGCCAATGCCCAGCTCGAAAAAGCGCTCGACCGACTTGGCCGTAGCCATTTCCGGGTCGAAGGGTTCATCACCCGCCCGGACGAGGCGGTGGCCAAGTTGCGCGGGATAGATGAGCCGCTGATCGGGCTCTACACGCATTGGGTCTACGGCCCGCATACGGTCGACGGGGTGATCGGCAAGGACAATCCGTTGCTGATGATGTCCAATTTCTCCGGTCAATTTCCAGGGCTGGTCGGCTTGCTCAACACTGGCGCGTGCCTGCAGGCGGAAGGACGCGCGCACAGCCGCGCCTGGACCGACAGCGCCGACTGGTCGACCGACCATGCCTTTCTCGACCGGCTCGATGAATGGTGCCGCACCGGCGGGGTTACCGAAAGCCAGGCCGCTATCAGGCCGATGCCCGCAATCAGTGCCGATGCGCGCGCCATTGCCAACCGGGTCCATGCCGAAGTCAAGGCTAAATGGCCGCTGCTGCTGATGCTCGGCGATACGTCGATGGGGATGACCAACGGCTATTTCGGGGTGCGCACGCTCCACCAGGTTGGCTTTCTGGAGCACAAGGTCGATCAGGCGTGGATCATCGATTATGGCGAACGCGTCAGCCAAAAGCGGATCGATGACGCCTTCGCCTTTGTGGTCGATCGCGGCGTGACCTTTCATTGGGGCGAGAAGGGGGCGGCTGACTTCGCCGAACATGCCACGCGTGAGCAGCTGCGCGACTATCTTGCCGTGCTCGACCTTGCCGCCGAATTCGGCGCGGACTGCATCGGCTGGCAATATCAGCTCGGCATGATCCACCGCCGCCCACCGTCCGACTTCGCAGAGGGCCTGCTCAATTCGACCTGCCGACCGGAGGGCAATGGCGACACGATCGTCGACGCGACCGAGGCCGACCAGGGCAATGCGCTGCCGATGGAGTTGATGAAGCGCTTGCTGAAGGCGAAAGGGCTGCACCAGAGTGTCGCCTTTCACGATGTGCGCTGGGGCCTTGAGATCGGGGGCAAGTTCCTTTGGATTCTGCTCAATTCGGGGTCGGCGGGCGCTTATGCGTTCAATCACGATCCCGACACGTTGGCGGGCGTGCATAGCTGGCGCCAACCCGCGCAATATTTCCCGACACCCGGCGGCAGCTTCGCAGGCGAAAGCCTTGAGGGCGACATCACCTGGGCGCGCGCCTGGCTCGACGCCGGGGTGCCGTGCATGGATATCGGCCGGGGTTCAGTCGAACGGCTGCCGCGCGACATACTCGACCGGGTGTGGCAGGGGACGACGCCTGAATGGCCGATCATGGCCGCTGACTTGCAGCTCAGCCGTGACGACCTGATGGCGCATTATATGAGCAACCATATCGCGGTTGCCTATGGGGATATCTTCGCGGAGATGGCGGCGCTGAGTGAGGCGATGGGCTTTCGCGTGCGGTACCTGTCGAGTGGATAAAGGAAGCGAAAAGAATAGGCGCCAAATGACGTTCAAATCGCTGTCTATTAGGTTAAACTGTAAAGTGCCGGAGCGCTATAACTCCAGCGCACAATCCATTCGACTTCGCTGGCGACCAGAGCGACAGCTCGGGTCATGAGGTGTCGCGGTTAAGAGCGACGATGTGCCCCGCCGATGGGATCGGCCGGGGCTGCGGCTGGTGGGGGCGGCACGGTGCCGCTCATCCGAGAACGGAAAAAACTCAACGACCCGCAGCTGATCTTGTTGTCTGCCGCCGCCGGGCGTTCGGGCGGCAGCCTGATGCCGCTGCCCGACAGTATCGCGGGCGCAGGCGACCGCGCCACCAGGGCAATCACCGCGCTGGTGAAACAGGGGTTGGTGGAGGAACGCGAGACCAACGATGCCGCCAGCGTCCACCGCGATGACGGTGATATCCGCTATGGTCTGTTCATCGCCGAGGCGGGCCTCGCGGTGATCGACACCGGACGAGACGTGGAGGTGGAAGAGCTTGCCCCGGTGGTCCCCAAAGCTGAGCGTCAGTCAAAGAGTGCTGCCATGATCGCGCTGCTCGAGTGCAGCGACGGCGCGACCATGGCTGACCTGATCGCCGCCACTGATTGGCCGCCGCACACGACGCGGGCAGCGCTGACGGGCCTGCGAAAGAAGGGTCATGTTATCGAGCGCGGCAAGCGCGGGGAGGAGACCTTCTACCGCATCGCGGCTGCGGCTTGATCATGGCGAGCGTTGATGTTCAACTGGGTGAGTTGGCGACCATGTCGTCACCCCAATTGAAGGAAGAATGGTCGAAACTGACCCAGCCGCCGTCCCCCCCTGATCCGTGCGAAGATGATGCGACTGTTCGTCGTTTTCTCGGTGGCACGATCGTGCCAGATGACAGTCGAAAGCGAGTTCTGCAGCGGTTAAATCCTGCCCATGATTGGAACCTGCAATTTCCGAAGTCCGCCCGTATCAGGGGGATAGCACCAGAATCTCCCAACGTTCTGATACCAACCTGCATTGATTACGACAGACGTGCCTATTTGCGTCGTCCGATGGTCATGATGCGCCATGGTTGATCGATGAGTTTGTTCCACGCCTCGCAGCAATGGTCGATGATGTCGTCGTGGGATGTGAAGACGCGGTTCGATAGCCAGTTATCGCGCATGAACTGCCAGATGTTCTCGTCCGGGTTCAGCTCGGGGCATTTGGCTGGCAGCGCGATAATGCTGATGTTGTCGGGCACGATGAGCTTGCCGGTGGTGTGCCAACCAGCCTGATCCATGAGCACGACCGCGTGCGCGCCGGGGGCGACGGTGAGCGATATCTCGATCAGGTGAAGCGCCATTGTTTCGGTGTTGCAAAACGGCAGGATCAGCCCGGCACCCTTGCCCTGTTCCGGGCAGATCGCGCCAAAGATATAGGCCGATTTCGTCCGCTGATCCTTTGGTGCCGATGGTCGTGTCCCGCGCCTGGCCCAGCGCCGCGTGATCTTGTTCTTTTGCCCGATCCGCGCCTCATCCTGGAACCATATCTCTACGGGCGTGCCCCTCGGGAGGGCGGCTCTGACCTTTGCCAGCTCGGCGGCAAAGCCCCCTTTTTGAAGGCGTCCATGGCAAGTTCGTTCTGGGCATGATGCCGAGGCCGCGCCGTCAGCTTGACGTAGCCCAGCTTCTTCAACTCGCGTCCCACGGTCGTTTCATCGAGCGACACCGCAAACTCGTCGTGAAGCCATTGGACCAGGTCGATCAACCGCCAGCGGACAACGCCATGGATCGCCGGGATCGGGCCGCGCTCGACCGCCTCCACAAGTGCCCGTCGCTGAGCGTCATTGAGCCGCGACCGGTTCCCCGGCGCCTTGCCGTCAAGCAGACCAGCAGGGCCTTGGGCGTTGAACCGGACCACCCAGTCACGCACAATCTGCAGCCCCAAACCGCCAATCCGCGCCGCCACAGTCCGGCTGCCGCCGTCGTAAATCTCGGCCAACGCCAAAAGCCGACGGGTCTGGTTCGCGCTCTTCGACCCACGCGCCAATCGCCGCAAGGCAGCCCCGTCAAAATCATCCCGCAAGCTGATCGCTGATCCCATGGTCACGCCCTCCAATGCACGACGCCATAGATTCAGACTTTCGTCAGTTTTGGAATCCCTTACGTGAGTCAGACACTGCGCAGGTTGGTATCAACCCATATAAAATCAGACGATCCAAAATTAAGTACCCTGCAACTGATTGGCGATTAAATTTTATTTTAATGATTCGTTTGTTCAGACGATATCCACATATTTTATGACAGCAAATGCTTTTGTATCCGAGGCGGATTTATTGGTACGTAATGGTCGCTTGGATGGCCACCATGGCTCAATTCTGTGAAGTGAGGACCTGTTCTGGATCGATCAAGCACAAGGCCTGGTCATTGCGACCCCGTGCTGCCGTCAATTACCTCCAAGGTCGTTGATCCATGCCACAAGGCATGGAACGATATGGGTTAAGCTGGGGAGGCTGCGCCATGACGACGATAGTGACGGATACCCGCGCCGATATCGGCTTCCCGCGGCTGCTGCGTGAATGGCGACAGAAATGTCGGCTGTCACAGCTCGATCTGGCGCTGACGGCGGGGGTCTCGCAGCGCCATGTCAGCTTTCTGGAATCAGGGCGCGCCAATCCCAGCCGGACGATGATTCTGCAGCTCAGTGAGACGCTGCAGGTGCCGCTGCGAGATCGCAACACCTGGCTGACGGCGGCCGGCTTTGCGCCGCTGTTTCGCACTCGGGCGCTCGATGATCCGCAGATGGGGCAGGTGATGAGTGCGATCCGGATGATGTTGACGGCGCATGAACCCTTCCCAGCGGCGGCTATCGACCGCGCCTGGAATGTCCGCATGTCGAATGCGCCCTTTGACCTGCTTGGGGGTATGCTGGGTGAGGATATTTGGGCGCGGGTTGGCGGCGAGGCGCATAATCTGATGCGGCTGTTCTTTCACCCGAACGGCATCCGGCGCTTCGTCACCAACTGGGCGTCGGTTGGGCCGCTAATCTGGCAACGGGCACAGCGTGAGGCCGAAACATTGGGTGGCGCCGATATGAAGGCCGTGCTGGATGATCTGGGGCCGTTACAGGATGACGATATCCTGTGGTCAGCCGCTGAGACGGCGCTGCTGCCCGTTTTGCCGATCAACCTGGCGGTTGGCGATCTCCGCCTATCGATGTTCACCGTGATTGCGACCTTTGGCACGGCCCAGGATGTCACTGCGGATGAACTGCGGATTGAAACCATGTTTCCGGCCGATCCGGCAACCGAGGCGCTTTTCCGGCAGGCAGCGACAAGCCAGTAATCGCTCGCCCAGGCCGCACGGATAACCTGCGAGGTAATTGCCGAACGCCCGCGCTGCCCCGACAAGCAACATCGAACGCCTGAAGGAGACGACCATGACCATAGCAGCGCCTTCGCCGACCGACATCGTCAAGCAGTTCCTGAAGGCGATGGAACCGCTCGATTATGATACCGCGCTCACCTGTGTTGCCGCCAATTGCATTTACACGAACCCGCCGCCGATCGGCACGGTGCATGGACCCGCCGGCATCCGGGCCGTGCTGGAACCCTTTTTCGCGCCGACGCTAGAGAATGAGTTCCGCATCCTCCGGGAATCGGCGACTGGCCCGATCGTCATTCTCGAACGGCTCGATCGCCACCGTCTGGCCGACAAATGGGTCGAACTGCCGGTCACTGGTGTGTTCGAGGTGCATGACGGCCTGATTAGCTATTGGCGCGACTATTTCGATGCGGCCACGATCATGTCGCAATGGCCAACCGGCTAGGGGAGCAGGCCGTGCGATCCCAGGCGTTTCACAAATTCTGGCTGAAGATTACGGCGATCGTCGTTGGATCGTTCGGACCGATATTCTTCCTCGGCACGATGGCGGCAACGCTGGAGCCCGCGCGGTTGACGCTGGATATCCTCAGCTGGCCGATTGATGGCGGGACGCGCTGGGATTCGCCCGATACGCGCTTCTTATCTGCCCTCACCGGCGGCTTCTTGATGGGCTGGGGGGTGTTGATCTGGTGCCTTTCGTCCTGGGTCCATGACCTGGCACCAGAGCCGGTGCGCCGCTCAGTCCTGACCGGCACCCTGGCCTGGTTCTGCCTGGATAGCGCCGGATCAATCGCGTCGGGCAATGCGTCGAACGCCTTGTTCAATGTCATCGTGTTGCTGATCGCGGTCGGCCCGCTTTGGCGGCCGGCAATCGATGCTGGCCGATCATGACCCGCCCAAAGCAGGATCGTCGGCTGCCCCCATCGCCATCACGAGATGGTCGATGAACAGGCGCACCTTGGCCGGCGGCTTGCGGCCAAGCGGCGAGATGGCGTGGACGTCGATGGTCGGCAGGGTAAAATCGGGCAAAACCTGCACCAGCTCGCCGCGCGCCACTTCCATGCGGCAGGCAAAGGCCGACGTCATCGCCAATCCAAAGCCGGCCACAGCGGCAGCCAGTACGCCTTCGGTAGACGTGGCGACCAGTCGCGCTTCAAGCTTCACGGAGGTTTCGCCACCTGCCGCGTCGCGCAACGTCCAGATATCGATGCCGGGCGACCGCCCGCTGATGATGTCATGCGCCTGGAGATCGGCAATCGACTTTGGCGCGGATCGCGCGGTGAGATAGGCTGGGCTGGCCACGATATAGCGCGGCGCGGAGGCGATGCGGCGGCTGATAAAGCTCGAATCCGCTAATGCGCCAAGGCGGATGGCGAGATCGACCCCTTCGTCGAGCAGATCGACGCGGCGGTCGGCCATTAACAGCTCGACCCGCAACGCCGGATGCGCCTCAAGAAACGGGCCAAGCCGGGGGGCGATTTTGCGCGCGCCAAAGGTCACCGGGGTCGCGACCTTGAGGACGCCGGTCAGCCCCTCCGTGCCGCGCACAGCGTTTTCCATCTCCTCGACATCGCTGAGCATGCTGCGCGCCCGTTCAAGCAGCAGCGCACCGGCCTCGGTCGGCACGACTTGGCGCGTTGTTCGCATGAACAGCTTGACGCCTAGCCGCGCCTCGAGCCCGCCGATCATCCGTGACACGGTGGGTTGCGCATAGCCCAGCTCGCGCCCGGCACGGGAGAAGCTGCCCGTGTCCGCCACGCGGACGAAAAGCGCAAGATCGTGAAAACGGTCACTCATAGCAAATGCGTATAAGTCATAGAGCAATTCAAGGGATACAAGAGAATTGCTGCATGAGCCATTTCCTGGTCACCGGCAACGAGCGTGTTGCTGGACACCATCAGGAGACCCGCAATGACCATCGCATTCCAGAGCTACACTGCCGATACCGCCCCAGAAGCTTCCAAGCCTTTGCTCGCTGGCGTCAAGAGCCAGTTCGGCTTCGTCCCCAACCTGCAGAGCATCATGGCCGAAAGCCCCGAGCTGCTTGCCGCGCACGGCGCCCTTTGGGCTGAATTTTCGAAGACCACGCTCAGCCAGCACGAGCAGCAGATCGTGTTCATGACGGCAATTTATGAAAATGACTGCCATTATTGCATGGCTGGCCACACCACGATGGCCAAGATGCAGAAGCTGGGCGATGACGTAATCCAGGCACTGCGCAGCGGCAACGCAATTGCCGATGCCAAGTTCGAAGCGCTGCACCGTTTCACCACGCTCGTCGTTCGTGACCGCGGCTTTGTTGCAGATGCTGATGTCCAGGCGTTCCTCGACGCGGGCTATACCCGTCGCAACGTGCTCGAAGTCGTGCTCGGCGTCTCGATCAAGATCCAGAGCAACTATACCAACCACCTGGTCGGCACACCGTATGACGCCTTCATGGCTGGGAACGAGTGGACCAAGCCCGGCACGATGCGCGCTGCCGCATAAGCCCTAACCCTGTCGCCCTCGGCCGGCGCGCGTTCCTCCCCTTTCGCGCGTCGGTCCCCTTTTTCGAAATGACTGTTCCGATGTCCCAGCACGCAGCCCTTACCCAGGAACTTGACGCGCTCCGCGTCCATTATGCCGTGCATATGCCGGCCGATATCGCCGCCGCCATGACGCGCGCCGATACGGCGCTTGCGGCCTCTGGCATCGTCAATCGCGCGCTGAAGGCCGGGCACTATGCGCCCGATTTCGCCGCACCCGATGCCAACGGGGCGCGCGTTCGCCTGAGCCGCGCGCTGCGTGACGGCGCGGTGATCCTCAGCTTTTATCGCGGCGATTGGTGCCCCTATTGCAACCTGGAGTTGCGTGCCTACGCGGCGCTTGCCGATGAGATGCGCGATGCCGGGATCCAGCTCATTGCAATCTCGCCGCAAGAATCTGATAAAACGGTACAGGCTGCGAACGCCGATCCCTATCCTTTTGCGGTGCTGAGCGACTCAGGGTCGAAGATTGCCCGGAATTTCGGTGTCGCCTTTGACCTGCACGAGGAACTTCGCCCGCTTTACGCCCGGCTCGGCCATGCGTTGCCCGACATCAACGGCGGTGACTGGATCCTGCCGATCCCCGCCACCTATGTGATCGCGCCCAATGGCGAGATCGTGCTCGCCTTCATCGACACTGATTATCGCCGTCGCCTCGACCCCGCCGACGCGATTGCGGCTGCAATCCGCGCCAACACCCCGCGCCGCAAGGCTGCGTAAGATGACCAGCATCGCCCTTTCACCCGCCGCGCCAAAGCAAATGGCGTCGCCCGTCCTGCAGGGCGTGCTGTGGGGTGGTGCCGCCGTCACCATCTGGGGCGTGTACCTGGCCTTTGCCCGCGCCAATGTCAGCACGGGTATCCTGCCGGTTGATCTCGCCTTTGTGCGCTATCTGACGGCTGGCCTGATCATGCTGCCCTGGCTGCTGCGACATTCGCCCGCCACGATGGCAGGGATGGGGTGGCGCAAAGCGGCGGTGCTGACGCTGTTAGCCGGGCCGTTGTTCATTCTGGTCAGCGCGACCGGGTTCAAATTCGCGCCGCTGTCGCACGGTGCCGTCGTCCAGCCTGCCGGCATCACGATTGCCGGGATGTTGCTGGGCGCGGCGTTGCTTGGCGACCGGCTGACCAAGCCGCGTGTTATCGGCGCCGGGATCATTCTGGCCGGGCTTGCACTGGTGGCTGGCCCTAGCGCGCTCAGCGGCGGGCCGATTGCCCTGCTGGGTGATGCGCTGTTCGCTGGCGCTGGCGTGATGTGGGCGGTGTTCGCCGTCCTGTCGCGGCGATGGGCGATTTCCCCCGTCGCGGCCACGGCCGTGGTGTCGGTTTTGTCGGCTGCCGTCTATGTCCCGCTTTACCTGGCCAGCCATGGTATTGGCGCGCTGCTCACCCAGTCAGCGACAACCATTGTGCTGCTGATCATTGTCCACGGCGTCTTGTCGGGTGTGGTCGCGGTGTTTGCTTTTGGCCGCGCCGCTGAACTGCTCGGTGCGCCCCGCGCCGCTGCCTTCCCCGCCCTTGTGCCCGTCGTCGCCACGCTCGCTGGCATCCCGGTTGCCGGAGAATTTCCCGCTGCCTGGCAGATTGCCGGGTTGCTGATCGTCACCCTCGGCCTGCTCGTCACCCAGCGGACCGCCAAGCCGGGCATCCCCGCCAAGACCGCCTGAAACCATCAAGCCCAATGGAAAGGAACACCCCCATGACGCGCACCCGTTTTCTCACCACTGTTGCCGCTTCCCTGCTCGCATCGGTTATCGTTGCCGTCACAGAGCCAGCGCCCGCTGCCGCGCAAACCGCCGCCGCACCGGCAAACCCGGCCTATTTCACCAAGCACCCCTCGCTGCGGATGACGCGCGGTGCCGATGGCGTGCTGGTGGTCGAATTCAACACCCGTGGTGGCCCGATCAAATTCTCTGCCCAGGACCATGAGGATTTTGTCGACGCCTTTTACCAGATCGGTCGTGATCGCGGGAACAAGGTCGTCATCCTGACCGGGGCTGGTGGCCAATGGATTGGCGATATCGATTTCCCCAGCTTTGGTGACGTCAGCGACCCCGATGGCTGGAGTAAGGTGCATGACGAAGGCACGCAGGTGCTGGAAAACATCGCCAATATCCGCGTGCCGGTGATCTGCGCGGTTGAGGGCAAGGCCTGGATTCACTCCGAATATTGCCTGCTCGCCAATGTCATCATCGCCGGCAAGGGCGCGACCTTCAATGATGCGCCGCATTTTGCAGGCGGCATCGTGCCCGCCGATGGCATCTTTACCGCCTGGTCCTATTGGGCCGGACCCGGCCGCGCCCAGGCCTGGCTGCTCGATCCCAAGCCGATTTCGGCGGAGACCGCGCAAAGCTGGGGCGTTGTGTCCGAAATCACGCCAACCGGCGGGGCAGTTGCCCGCGCCCGGGTGCTGGCGGCAGGGTATCTGACCAAAACCGAAGTCACCCGCCGAAACACCCGCATCCACTTCATCCAGCCCTTGAAGGAGCGGATCATCAAGGAAACGGGCTATGGCCTGCAACTTGAAGGCGCGAGCGCATCGGCGCTGGTCAAGGCGTCCAAGGCAGGTGCCAAGTGATCCTGCTTGGCAAGCGCGCGGTCATCACCGGCGGGTCGAGCGGCATCGGCTATGAAATTGCCGCGCAAATGGGAGCAAAGGGCGCTCGGCTAGTCCTGACCGGTCGCCGTCCCGAACCGCTGGCTGCCGCGGTCGAACGGCTCAAGGCGACGGGTGCCGAAGTGTTCGGCGTCGCCGGCGATATCACCGATGGCACGGCGCGGGCCGTCCTGCTCGACCAAGCCGTGGCGCTGCTCGGCGGCGTCGATATCCTGGTCAACAATGCTGGCGGCGTGCGCGCCGGGCGGCTGGAAGACATCACCGAAGACGAGCTGCGCGCGATGATCGACGTCGATCTGCTCAGCCCCATGCTGCTCACCCGGCTGTTCTTGCCCGAACTGCGCCGGTCGGGCGACGGTCTGATCGTCAACATCGCGTCGGGCATCGCCCAGATGGGGGTGCCGTTTTACACCGGCTATGCCGCCGCCAAGGGCGGCCTGGCCCGCTTTGGTGAGGCGTTGCGTCGCGAGCTGAAGGGGGAGGGTGTTCACGTCATCACCGTGTTCCCAGGGGCGACCGACACGCCAATGATGGCGACCAACAAGGCCGATGCCGGGATGGGCTTCGCGCTTCAGCCCGTCGCCGATGTCGTCGGATCGATCATCGCGGGCATTGAGGCGGACGCGTTTGAGGTCGTGCGCGGTGGCGACGCGCGCAAGGCAACGCTTGATCTCAACCGCACTGATCCCGCCGCGATCGACCAGCGATTCCTCGACATGAAACCAGCCCTAGAAGCCGCCGTCAGCGGTCACAGCGCCCTTTGAACTGGAGCCGATAATGTCTGCGCTTTTTTCTCCCTTCACCCTTGGTCCCGTTCCTCTCATCAACCGCATCGTCGTGTCGCCGATGTGCCAATATTCCGCCAATGATGGCTCGGCGAGCGACTGGCATCTGCAGCATCTGCCCAATTATGGCATGAGCGGCGCTGGGCTGGTGATGACCGAGGCAACGCATGTCGAGCGGCGTGGACGGATCACGCATGGCTGCCTTGGGCTCTATTCGGACGCGAATGAGGCGGCGCTATCACAGGCGCTGACCGTCGCACGCCGCTATGCGCCTGTCGGCACAAAGTTCGGCATCCAGCTGGCGCATTCGGGCCGCAAGGGCGCGGTTACCCGGCCCTGGGAGGGCGGCAATGCGCTCCCTGACGATAAAGACCCGTGGGTAACGGTCGCGCCGTCGGCGATTCCCTTCAAGCCTGACTGGAAGACGCCAGAGGCATTGGACGAGGCGGGGATTGAGCGCACCATCGCGGCATTCGTCCAGGCCGCCGTTCGTGCGGTGTGGATCGGCTTTGACGTGATCGAGCTCCATGCCGGGCACGGCTATTTGCTCCACCAGTTCCTGTCGCCGCTGGCCAATCACCGTCCTGACCAATGGGGCGGGTCGCCTGAAAACCGTGCGCGCCTGCTGCTGACGATTGCCGAGCGAGTTCGCGCGGTGGTGCCATCGTCGATCGCGCTGGGCGTGCGGCTCACCACGACTGACTGGGCCGATGGCGGCGTCGATACCGGCGATGCCGTGGTCGTCGCGCAGCAACTGAAGGCGCTCGGTTATGATTATGTCTGCGCGACTGGCGGCTTCGTCGTGCCGCCTGTCGGCATTCCGTTCGGTCCCGGCTATCAGGTGCATCTGGCAGAGCGCGTTCGCCGCGAAGCCGGAATCGCCACCCGCGCCGTGGGCGGAATCAGCGATCCGCATCAGGCAGAGGCGATCATCGCTGAGGGCAAGGCCGATCTCGTCGCGCTGGCCACCGCCTTCCTCGCCGATCCGCGCTGGGCCTGGCGCGCTGCTGACACGCTCGGCGCGACCATCGCCTATCCCCCGCAATATGCCCGCGCCAAGGGCGTCCGCAAAACCGCCTGAACCAATCCCAAACTACCCTCAAACCAGGAGACCCATGATGATCGATCTTTACGCTTTCGCCACGCCCAACAGCATCAAGGTACCGATCCTGCTCGAAGAGCTGGGGGCGGACTACACATATCACGCCGTCAACATCCGCGCGGGCGAACAGAAGACGCCCGAATTTCTGGCGCGCAACCCCAATGCCAAGGTGCCGCTGATCGTCGATCAGGACGGCCCCGGCGGCGTGGCCATTACCGTCGTCGAATCGGCGGCGATCCTGCTGTATCTCGCGGAAAAGTTCGGGCGCTTCATCCCGACCGATCCCATCGCCCGCATACGCTGCTATGAATGGCTAATGTTTCAAGCCGCCGGGCTGGGGCCGATGTTCGGCCAGTCGGGCTATTTCCTGAAGCTCGCGCCCGAACCCGTCCCTGCCGCGATTGACCGCTTCCACACTGAAGCCAAGCGCAACATGCGCGTCCTCGACGGTCGGCTCGCCGAGGCGAAGTGGCTGGCGGGCAATGACTATTCGATTGCTGATGTCGCGACGTTTGGCTGGATCTGGCGGCGCGCCTTTGCCGCTGTGGATTTCAGCGAAGCCCCAAATGTCGAACGCTGGTTTGCCGCAATGGAAGCCCGCCCCGCCATCGGCCGCGCGATCGCCACGCTGGGCGGGTGACCGCACCCGCTCAGTCTCCGGGGCAATGGTTGCCTTGACCTGCAAAGGATTGCATTGTCGCGCCAATCAGGCTTCCGGAGGGGCAAGCAATGGCGCGGATCGAACGGCTAGTGATCCTGGGGGGCGGCACGGCGGGGTGGATGACCGCTGCCGCCCTGGCCAAAGCCCTTGGCCGGACGGTTCAGATCGATCTGCTCGAATCCGATGCGATCGGCACGATCGGGGTGGGCGAAGCGACGATCCCGACGATCCACTGGTTCAATGAATTGATTGGCTTGGACGAAGCCGACTTCGTCCGCGCGACCAAGGCCAGCTTCAAGCTGGGCATTGAATTTGTCGACTGGGCGCGGCCTGGCCACCGCTATTTCCACCCCTTTGGCCGCTATGGCGTCGATCTTGGCCCGGTGCCGTTCCACCAATGCTGGTTGAAAGCCGGGCGCGACGGCGCGACCACGCCGCTGGCCGATTATTCGCTGGCCACCGCGCTGGCCGGATCAAACCGCTTTGCCAGGCCGGTTGATGATCCCCGCTCGATCCTGTCGACGCTTGGCTATGCCTATCATTTCGATGCCTCGCTTTATGCTGCCTATCTGCGCACACTTGCCGAAGCGCAGGGGGTGACCCGGCATGAGGGCAGGCTGGTGTCGGTTGAGCGTGATCCCGAAACCGGGTTCGTTACCGCGCTGACCAGTGATCGCGGCGATCGGCTGGCGGGCGATTTGTTTGTCGATTGCTCGGGCTTTCGGGCGCTGCTGATTGGTGACGAGCTGGGGGCCTCGTTTGAGGATTGGTCGCACTGGCTGCCCTGTGATCGTGCCATCGCCGTGCCGTGCGCGCGCGTCGCCGAAACTACGCCCTATACCCGGTCGACGCTGCGCGATGCTGGATGGCAGTGGCGCATCCCGCTGCAGCATCGCACGGGCAATGGCTATGTCTATGCCAGCGGCTTTCTTTCCGACGATGAAGCAACGGCGACATTGCTCGCCAATCTTGACGGTGAACCCCTGGCCGACCCGCGCCTGATCCGCTTCACGGCCGGGTTCAGGCGGGAAAGCTGGACAAAGAATATTGTTGCGATCGGGCTGTCATCGGGTTTTCTTGAGCCGCTCGAATCGACCAGCATTCACCTGATCCAGAGCGGCATCGCCAAGCTGATCGCGCTGTTCCCCAATCGCGATTGCGACCCTGCGCTGGCGCGCCAGTTCAATGCATTGTTCGGGCGTGACATGGACGCGATCAAGGATTTTCTGATCCTCCATTATCATGCGACCCAGGGGCATCAGGCGCCGCTATGGCAGCACACCCGCCACATGACGCTGCCCGACAGCCTGATCGAAAAGGAAGAGCAGTATCGCCGCACGGGCCGGCTGATGCTGGCCAGCGATGAGCTGTTCCGCGAGGCAAGCTGGCTGGCGGTGCTGAATGGCCAGGGCATTGTCGCCATGGACCATAGCCCAATTGCTGACACGCTTGATGGGGTGACCAATCGCCGCCAGCTTGACCAGATCGCTGCCCTGATTGCGCGGGCTGCGCCGACATTGCCGCGGCATGACGATGCGATTGCGACACTGATCGGCCAGGCCGCGCCACGCGCAGCGGTCGCCGCCGTGCCGTGATCCTCCCGAACGTCACGCTGCACTATATTGGCCACGAACAGGAACCAGTCATCGTCATTGACGATCTTGTGCCTGATCCAGCCGGTTTGCATGCGGCAGCGATGATCGCCGATTTTGATGCGGCGGGCATGCATTATCCCGGCATCAGCGCTGCCGTACCGCCCGGCTATCTGGCGATCCTGCGACCGATATTGGGCAAGGTTTTTCGGGATGTTTTTGGCGTGACTGAAGCGGTATCGATCCTGGATATCCGGTTCGCGATCGTGACCACGCCGCCCGACCAGCTGACACTGGAACAACGGTTGCCGCATGTTGACGCGCTGGAGCCGGGTCGGCTGGCGCTGGTTCATTTCCTTGGGTCGGCAATAGAGGACGGCACCGCGTTTTATCGCCACCGTTCGACCGGATTCGAAACCATCGATGCCGATCGCAGCACCGCCTATTTTGCCGCGCTGAACGCTGATCTGGGCCGCCACGGTAGGCCGCCACCGGGCTATCTGAACGGCGATACTGCCCTGTTCGAACGCATTGCGCAGTTTCCCGGCCGCCCCAATCGGGCGCTGGTCTATCGCGGCCGCTTGCTCCACTGCGGTAATATTGCCGCTGGTCGGGCGCTGTCGGCCGACCCGGCAACCGGCCGTTTGACCGTTACTGGCTTCTTTGCCGGGCGTTAGCGCCGCCTGGGCGGGCGGACTGCCAGATAGACGGTGCTCCATAATTGCGCAGCGTTTGATTCATCGACATCCGCTTTGCCCGTACCAAAGGCGACAGGCTGATAGCGTCCGGCGCGATACTGCCATGACCAGAGTTCAGAGCTTTGCAGCCCACGCGTGGTGCCGATTACCCGCCATAAGGCGGCTTGGGCGCCAATCAGGCGCTTGCGTATTCGTGGGGGCAGATCCTGACGGCGCAGCTGACGTTCCAGCCCGGCTGCGAGCAAGGCCTGTTGCCATGACCAGATCACCGCGCCGTGATAGGCACCTGGCGTGAAGCGCGCCTGCATCGCTTCACCGGCAAAGGCGGCATTGGCGACCAGCAGCCCGGCATCGGTCATCAACCCCACCGGAAACGGGCGCATCACGGCGGCGATATCGCGATCGAGATCGGCGGGCGGGGGATTGCCAAACAACAGCGCAAAGCCCTCATCTGAATTGATGATCGGCACTGGCTGACCGGCCGCATCAATCGACAGCGCGTGGAAGCGCAGCGGCGCATCGCCAAGCGCGTTTAGGGCTGGTTCGGCGTGCAGATGCAGGCTGGTGGCATAGGCCCTGACCGCGGCGGACGCCGTCACGGCGGTCATTTCCACGCGGAACAGCGGCGGCGCTTTGGTCTGCCATGTCGTCGCCATGGCGCCTGCATCGGCAAAAATGGCGCGATCACCGGGTTGCAGATAGGCGTTGAGCAGCCCCGATCGGTACAGCCGATCCGCAGCGGCGAGCGTGGCGGGGACCAAGGCGGCGTTGACATCATAGGGATAAATGCCGCGCCCGAGCCCTTCGTCGCTGTCGCGCCATTCGCCCGACATGCGGCCCGGTTTGATGGCGATCAGCGTCGCGATCGATGGATTGGTGGCAAATCCCGTCGCCTGGCCGATGACGAAACGCAGGTTGCGCACCAGCAGTGCGCCGATGCTGCTGTATTCGCCGGGTCGCGCCGCGCTTTCGATTTTGGTGGCAAGGAAAGCCGCGCCACGATCCTTTCCGGGTCCCTCCAGATAATCAGCGGCGACCGGCGCGAGCATATAATCATCGTCGATCATGCCATAATCGAGTTCGGCACCATCGCCGCTGCGACCAGCCTTGCGGTTCTGCAGCACGGCGAATTCGCCGATCCCCTCTTCATGCGCGACTTCCCCGCCGGGCGAGAGCCGCGCAAAGACCGAGCCAAGCCCCGCTTCAATGGCGGCAGGCTGAAGCGCTGGCATCAGCAGCCGCACCGACATCAGCGTATCGCGCCCGAAATAGGTGTTGAAGCGCCAGGACCCGGCCAGGAACTTCTCGCGGTAGCTGAGGAACGCCAGCGCATTGCGGGCGGCGGGATCGGGCGCCGCACGCGCGTTGAGCAACTGGCTGATCGGCAACGGCGTCAACGGCGGATCGCCGGTGAGCGCGGTGATCTCCAGCCGGATGCGCCCGTTACGGCCAGCGATGATCGATCCGGCTTCAATCCGGCCATCAAGCACGCGCAACGCCAGATCATATCCCGGCGCACCGTCAAGCCGCGGTCGGCGGAACTGGATGGTGTCGGAACCGATCTGGGCGTCGGCCCCGACCTCGGGCGGGAAGCGGCTGACCGCCTGATAGTCCCGCAAATAGCGCACATTGGAGAGCACGGCCTGTTTCGGCGTCAAGCGCGCGGCGTTGATCGTCGCCACGGCTTTAATGCCCTGCATCGTTCCGTCGCCGCTGGTGAACGGGGTTGGCGCGCGCTCCAGCGTCCAGCGGGCAGGGCGGTCAAGCGGCGCGAACCATAGGCCCACGCCGCTATTGCCCGCCGGGAAAGCCACCAGGATGCGCGGATCGCGTCCTGAACGGAGCAGCAGATGCGCCGCCACCTTGCCATCGCGGACAAAGGCGTTGAGGTTTAGCCCCTCGACTAGCTGATAGCGGCGTTCGGGCGCATGGTCCGCCGCTGCGCCGATCGATAGCGTGCCTGCCACCAACGCGGAGGCAAGTCTCAGCGCGCGCGCCATCTTCTCTCCTCCCATCAGCCGCGACCAGCGGTCCTTCAGAACCGCAATGTCACCGACCCGCCATAGGTAGGCCCGACAATGCCGCGGGCATAGAAGAATCCCGACGCGGCATTCTGGGTTTGGCCCTGGCGCGGATTGCCCTCGGTCAGGCCAATGACGTTGAAGACATTGTCGGCATTGAAACCAAGCTGCAGCCGGTCGGTCAGGTTCAGATTCACGCCAAAGCTGGTGACGCCATAGGCAGGGAGCGAGATGCCGTTGCCTGAATCGGCGAAGATGTCGCCGATATATTTATACCGCCCGTAAAATTCGCCAAGCTTGTTGGGCAGCGTAATCGTCGGGGTAATCGTGAACAGGGTTGATGGCGTGCGTTCAGGGCGATTGCCGTCAAAGCTTGGCTGGGGAACGCCGTTGAGCCGCAGATTGTTGAGTGTTGGTTGCTGGAACACGCCGAAAAAGTCGATCGTGAACCAATTAATCGGCCGGATCTGCGCGTCAACTTCAACGCCCGTCGTGCCCAGATCGGCAAGGAATGTCGTCTGGATCGTGGGGTTCAAAGGATCGATGAAATTATAGAATTGGTCGCGGAAACTGGTGCGGAACACGGTCACCGAAGCGTTGATCAGGCGACGATATTTGTAGCGCACCCCGGCTTCATAGAGCTCGATTCCGGTGGTCGGGTTGACCCCATTGGTCTGGAACGCATCGGCATAGCGGGCATAAACGGATAGGTTGTCGGTGATGAGATAATTGACCCCGACCGTCCATGCCAGCCGTTGCTGCGTGGCGCGGGTGATGCGGAAGGTGCCGTCAAAGGTTGAGCCCACGGTTGGCACCACGGCCGCATTGATCAGGCCCGGCTGGACCGGCTGGTTGACCACCGCGCTGTTGCCGTCGCGGAATTCGGCGCTGTCGCTTTCCCAGCGGAGCCCGGCGTCGATATGGATATTGTCGCCGATCGCGAATTCGTCATTGGCATAGAGCGAGACAGAGCTGTCCTTGCTCTGGCGAATGCCCGCCCCCCAATTGCCATAGGAGATCTGGCCATTGTCGGTCAGCGTGCCGATCACGCCATTGGCAGCGTTCAGTGCAACGATGTCGTAAATGTCGCTGTTGTTCCGAACATCGTTGACGACGGCGGCGGTGGCTGACTGATTCTGGAAGCGGCTGACATCATAATAAAGCACACCGGCCGTCAGCGAGTTGGTGAAGCCATCGCTCTTATATTCCCAGCGCCCACCGAAGTTGGAGCCGAAATCATGGCCCGACTGGAAATCATGGTTGAGCGTGGTCTGCTGCAGGAAACCATTGCCGTTGAGGGCATTGAGCGTCGCGGTGTTGTTTGATCCCGTGACGATACCCGTGCGCAGGTTGCGAATACCGAACCGCACCGTCGTCGGGAAGGCCGTCTGTCCTGCGGCCAGCAGCCCGCTGATCGGCGAAGCGGCACCAGGCGTCAGATAGGTAACGGCACTCGCGAGCCCGGCATTGCCGGTGCCCGATCCAGCGAAGAGCCCGTTGAAATCATCGGTCAGCCCCAGATAGCGGGCATGGGCAAACAGATCGATCGAGTCCGACACCGGCTTTTCAACGTCGATCCGCAACTGCTTGGTTTTGACGCGAACGCCCTGATCATAGCGGAAATCGCGAAACCCATCGGCCTCGACAAAGGTCGATACCGGCACCGAGATTCGGGAGAATGCCGTTCCACCGACATTGCCGAACTGCGTGTCGAGCCCGGGAATGCCGCTTGGTCGGCCATTGTTAAAGGCATAGGGCTGGGTGGCATAAAACGCCGCCTTGATATCGCCGATCTTGCCGGTCAGCCGGATATAGCCGCCACCGTCGAGCTGATATTCCAGCATCGCCTTCAGCCGATAGCCATCATAGCTGAACGGGTTGCTGCGGACACCGGGGTTGGTCTGGATATAGCCGCCAATGTTGAAGGCGAGCTTGTCAGTGATCGGCTGCGAATAATAGAAATCGCCGCGCCGCTGGCCGTAACTATAAGCGGTGAAGCGGGCGATCCCCTCTGCCTTTTCATGATTGGGCGTGCGCGACAGGAAATTGATCGTGGCGCCCGCGCCGTTGACGGTCAGCACACCCGACGAGCCGCCCTTAACCGCTTCAAGCCGGTCGATCGTGATATCGTTTGAGAAGAAAAAATCGGCGCCGCCGCCACCATAGATGATCGGCAGTCCATCTTCTTCGAGCTGAATGAAGCGCTGTCCGCCACCCTGCAGACCACGCACCGAATAGTTGTTTGACAACTCGCCGGCGGTGCCCTCGACAAAGATGCCCGGCACCAGCTCAAGCAAGTCTGCGGTTGATCGCGGCGCCTTGCGCTCGATATCGGCGGCGGTTGCATAGGTGATGTCGGCAGAGGCGGTGATCAGCGCGCGGTTGCGCGTCGTCTGACCGGTCACCACGATATCGGGGGACTGATCCTCATCCAGCGGGGAGGCGGCGTTGGTCGCCGGGTCGGCAGGATCGGCGCTTTGCGCAAAGGCCGGTATGGCGAGGCATGCTGAGCCAGCAAGAAGAACGGCCCGAATGGTGATCCGCGAGTTCATAATCCCTCCCAATATGTTTTCTTTTTTTGTCGGCCCGCCTTGAACTGGCGATGGGAGTTGGGAGCGTATTAAATCGATTGCATCAATCTTGCAATCGTTTGTTTCGGTGGCGTCTACTCGCTCGATTCAGGCGGAATCGCGAACGATCAGTGTAGGTTGCATGATGGTCGACGGGGTCTCTGCGCCAGCCATCCGTTTGAACAGGGTTTGGACCATGGTCGCGGCCCCTGGCGCGATATCCTGCCGTACCGTTGTCAGCCGTGGCACGGTCTGGCTGGCAAGCGGCAGATCGTCGAAACCGATGATCGCGACGCGCGCGGGGACCGCAATGGCGCGATCAGCAAGCGCTCGCAATGTCCGCATCGCGATCATGTCCGATGCCGCAAAAACACCGTCATATTGCCCGTCAATCAATCCGGCATGATGGGTGATGTCAGCTTCCATTTCGTCAGCGGCCAAATGCGTCGGCAGCAGCTCTACCGTCAGCCCGGCGGTTGCCGCTGTCGCAGCAAAGCCGGCATGGCGCGCGGCAATTTCTGGCGCACGGACGTCTCCCAAAAAGGCGAGTCGCCGGGCGCCGCGCGCGATCAGATGCGTTGCCGCCCGTTGCCCACCGGCGACGTTATCCATGCCAACAACGCAATGAATTTGGCCGGGGCGGTAATGCCCCCAGGCAACCAGCGGAGGATAGCGCGCCGCTGTCTGTTCGATAATGTCGAACTGGTCCGACTGACCAATCAACAACACCCCATCGAGCATCCCTGAATCGACAATCCGCGCCAACCAATCAGGCGATTCAGGGATGACGCGCGACAGCAGGATGTCATACCCATTTTCGGTAATGAGATCAGCCAATTGGCCAAGCATTGTCATGAAGAACGGATCTGACACATGTTGACGCCGCTCATGCCCCAGCGGGATGACGACACCGATCAGCCCGGTCCGCTTGGTCCGTAACCGGCTGGCCATCTGGTTGGGGCGGAAATCATGCGCGCGGGCAATGGCCTCAATCTTTTCGCGAGTCTGCACGTTGACCAGCGGGTTGCCGGCCAGCGCGCGCGACACGGTGCCCGGCGACACGCCAGCCAGCCGGGCGAGATCCACCAGGTTGCGCACCCGCGCCACTGGCGCTGGTCCATCGTTACCAATGCAGTCGTCAAAATCCCCCATGAGTGCCTAGGATAGACTTACCAATGAGGATCGCAACCAGATCGGTGCAATCAATCATTGCGGCACCAGCGTGGCAACATCGCCTTCCAGCGCGAGCTGGAGCACGGGGGCCGGTCCGCCGACAAAGGCCGCGCGGCGCGCGAGAGCATCAGGCGGCGTGTCGCCCGTTTCCGGCAGATCAGCGAAACTCCAGACCGAAAGATCCGGCAGGACCTGAAAGCTATAGGCCTGGGCCGGGGCAGACGCCGGATTGGCAAATACCAGCCCGGTGCCGTTGATCGGCCGCCAGGCGCCACCCCAGTGATCCGCCACCACGCCATAAAGCCCCGTCGGGCCACGCGGCCCGGCGGGGGCAAAAACCTTGGCCTGGGTTGACCAGAATAAATAGACCGCGCCGCGATTGATGATCGTATGCGGGCGTTCGAGTTCGTTGTTGAGCCCTAGCGCTGATATGATCGGCGGTTGCAGCGCCCAGCCGTCGCCGATCCAGCGCGCCGCCCCAACCACCCCGTTCCAGGATGATTGCGCGCCGGCAGCAGAAGCAGTGAACAGCAGCCAATCCTGGCCGTCGGTATGCCGAAAGAAAAACGGATCGCGAAACGCCTTGATCGTGCCGATCCCGCCCCCCCCGGCCATCTCAGTTTCATACTCGACGCCATCGGGGCGGACGCATTCCGTTACGGTGTGCCAGGGGCCGATCTGCGGCAACCCATCCATGATGCACAGCGCAGCCGTCGCTTCGAACAAGCGCTGTGACATGCTGATCGACCCTTCATGCCGTTCCCCGACGGCGGTAAAGAATTGCCGCAGTGAATCGCCGCTATCGGCCAGAACGGCGGAGCCAGACCATTGACGGCTCCCCGGCGCGTCGTCCGCCGGGAAGAGCGGGCCCAGATCGCGCCAGCCTGCGTCCGTTCGGTGGAACAGTCGTAACCGCGCGACGGCGTGGCGATCTTCGGGATCATCGGACCGCGCTGCGGTCAGCGCGATGACCAGCTGGCCACCCGCGATGCTGGCGATCGCGCCCGTCGGGGTCAGCACCGGCCAATGATCCCACACATCATGTCCAGGCAGAATATCTGGCACTACCGCACGCCCAAAAGCCGGCGCGACCGACAGTGTGCGCGGACAAATGGAGGCAATGTGATCAGGCTGCCAGAGGAACGGGGTCATTGTCGCTAGGGCCTGCTCGCGGTAAAGGGCGCATCGAAGCGTCACGAATAGGCGCGTTGCAAACCTTTGCAATGGCAAAAGCCCTTGTGCTACCGCTGGCCTGTAGGCAGGCTCAAGCCCTGCCGCGAGGAGAGACGATGACTGCAGATGGTGCGCTCCAGCCTCGAATCGAAACCCAGCCCAAGCCTCGGTTAAGTTTGGGACGTATCGTCCAGATGAACCTCGGTTTCCTGGGGTTGCAGTTCAGTTTTGGCCTGCAACAGGCCAATATGGGGCCGATCTATAGCTATCTCGGCGCCAGCGAAGCGAGCATGCCATTTTTGTGGCTGGCGGGCCCGATCACCGGTTTGCTCGTGCAGCCCATTGTCGGTGCGCTTAGCGACCGAACGGTGACGCGGATCGGGCGACGCACCCCCTATTTCCTGATCGGCGCCGTGCTGTGCAGCATCGCGTTATTCGCCATGCCGTACAGCCCGGCATTATGGGTTGCGGCCAGCTTGTTGTGGCTGCTCGACGCCGCCAATAACATCACCATGGAGCCCTATCGGGCCTATGTCGGCGATCGCCTGGACGAGACGCAGCGCCCAATTGGTTTCCTCACGCAGAGCGCATTTACGGGGCTGGCCCAGACGCTTGCCTATCTCGCCCCGTCGATTTTTGTGTGGTTTGGCATGAACGCCGATGCGGTCGATGCGCACGGTATCCCCGATGTCACCAAGCTGGCCTTTGCGATCGGCGCGGTGCTGTCACTCAGCACGATCCTATGGTCGGTGTGGCGCGTCCCCGAATTGCCACTCACGCCGCCGCAACTGGCGCAGATGCGTGATCGGCCGATGTCGATCGCGACCACCTGGCGCGACTTTGCAGAGGCGGTGCGCGACATGCCGCAGCCGATGCGTCGGCTGGCAGTGGCGATGTTTTGCCAGTGGTTCGGGATGTTTTGCTATTGGCAATATGCCGTGCTGTCCCTCGCCCGCGCCTTTTTCGAAAGTGGGACAGCAGAGGCGGTGCGCGATGCCACGCTGATCAACAGCCGGCTTGGCGGCTTTTACAACGCGATTGCCTTTGCGGCTGCCCTGATGCTGGTGCCGCTCACGCGTAAGCTTGGCGCAGGTCCGGTCCACGCCGCCTGCATGACGGCGGCAGGCTTTGCGATGCTGGTCCTGCCAACGATCACCAACGAAGCCTGGTGCTATCTGCCCATGCTGGGCATCGGCCTGGGTTGGGCCAGCCTGATGGGGACACCCTATGTGATGCTGGCCGATTGCATTCCGCCAGAACGGACGGGCATTTACATGGGCATTTTCAACATGTTCATCGTCATACCGATGCTGGTCGAAAGTCTGACCTTGCCGTTTTTCTACACACCGGTGCTTGGCGGTGATCCGCGCCATGTCATCATGTTGGGTGGGGCGATGATGCTGATAGCGGCGCTGGCGACGTTGCGCGTCGGGCGGTCAGCGCCCGCCGTAGCGGTGGCGGCTGCAGGATAGCGCTGGCGAAATCGCCGGGATTTGTTTTCGCCGCATCCGGCTCAGCGCAGGGCAATGCCATGGGCGAGCAGACCGGCGATCACATCGGCGACGGATTCCGCACTGCGTTCATTGCCCCAAACGCCGAAACGCAGGCCCAGGAACACATTCATGCCCATGATTGCCCAGGCAAGCACTTCGGGCGCGTCGCCACGCACTTCGCCGCGTGCTGCCGCCGCCTCCAGCCGCTGGCTGATTCGATCGGCTGTGATCTGGTAATGGTCCCGAAAACTGGCGGGATCGACGAATTCTGCTTCGTCGATGATGCGATAAATTTCCTTATGGCCACGCACGAAATCGATAAAGCTCAGCAACCCGGCGCGTTCGGCGGCGATCTGATTGGGCGCAGCGCGGATATGGGGCGTGACATAATCACGGACCTGATCCGACATATCGCGCACCAGCGCGCGAAACACCGCGTCCTTGCTGTCGAAATAGGTGTAGAAACTGCCCAGCGCGACGCCGGCCCGGCGCGTGATTCCGCTGATTGACGTGTCGTGAAATCCGCGCTCGCCAAACTCGATTGCAGCAGCGTCCAGAATCGCGCGGAGCGTCCGGCGGCCACGGTCGGTGCGCGGTGCCTTGCCTGCGCTGGCGGCGGATAGTGTTGCAGATGCGGCACGCTCACCGGCCATTCATTTGCTCCCCTCAAGTCCCAAGTTGAATCATGGTTCAGGTTTCAGTATAGCGTCTACCAACGGCGTTCAACCCATCAGAGGTGCACGCCACTTTGGAGGGGAGAATATCAACATGTCACGTCATCCTTTATCCGTCCGCAGCCTGTTGCAGCTTGGCGTTGCCCTTGGCGCGCTGTGTGCGACGCCGGTTCTTGCCCAAAGCGCCCCGAGCGCAACCCAGGCCGATCGCCCAGCGGAGGACGATGGTGAAATCCTCGTCACTGCCCGCCGCCGCGAAGAAAGCGCAATCGACGTACCGATCGCGATCACCGCGTTTTCCGGGGCACAGCTCGACCAGTCGGGCGCTGCCGACATTACCGATATTGGCAACTACACCCCCAACGTGACGCTTGAAGTGTCGCGTGGCACCAGCTCGACGCTCACGGCCTTTATCCGTGGTGTTGGCCAGCAGGATCCGGTCGCCGGGTTCGAAGCTGGCGTTGGCATCTATCTTGACGATGTCTATCTCAATCGCCCGCAGGCAGCTGTGCTCGACATTTATGACGTCGAGCGGATCGAAGTGCTGCGCGGGCCGCAGGGCACGCTCTATGGCCGCAACACGATTGGCGGCGCGATCAAATATGTCACCAAGCGCCTGGCCGATGTGCCCAGCCTGACGCTGCGCGGCTCCTATGGCAGCTATAATCAGGCGGACGGCATTGCCAGCGGCAGCGTGCCGCTTTGGGATGGCAAGGTGAAGCTTGGCGGTGCGATCGCGCGCCTGAGCCGCGATGGCTTTGGCACGAACCTGACGACCGGCGAAGAGAATTACAACAAGGACATCTGGGCCGGTCGCGGCACGCTCGAGATCGAGCCAAGCAGCGATGCCTTTTTCCGGGTGACGGGCGATTACACGCATGATCGCACCAATGCGCGCGGTGGCCACCGGCTGATTCCCGGTCTTGTGTCGCGTATTCCAGTGCTTGCCAATGTGTTTGACACTCGGGGCGGGCTCAACAGCCCCCGCCAGGATGTCGTCGCCTGGGGCATTACTGGCTTTGGTGAGGTGCATCCTGCGGATTGGCTGACCTTCCGCAGCATCACCTCCTATCGCCAGGATGATAGCGCAACGCCGATCGATTTCGATGCGCTGCCCGCCGTCGACGTTGATGTGCCCGCTTTTTACAACAACAATCAGTTCAGCCAGGAAATCCAGTTCCTGGTCGAAACCGGCGGGTTCAACGGCCTGATCGGCGCTTATTATCTCGATGCCGGATCGCGGACGGTCTTTGATGTCCGCCTTCCCGGCACCGTCACCGCGCTCACCTTTGGCAATGTCCGCACCGATACTGTGGCGGTCTTCGGCGACTTTACCTATGATCTGAACGACATGTTCAGCGTCTCGGCGGGCGGTCGGTATACCTGGGACAATCGCCGGTCGCAGATTCAGCGCAACGTCTTTCTTGGCGCGTCGCCCTTTTTCGGCGGCACCACCAACCCGATCGTGCGGCAGACCGATTTCCGGGGTACGCTGAACTTCAAACAGTTCACGCCGCGCGTCTCGGTGAGCTTCAAACCCAATGCCAATAACACGCTCTATGCGAGCTATGCCGAGGGCTTTAAGGGCGGTGGCTTCGATCCGCGCGGTGTTGGCACGGCGGCGCCCGATCTCAATGGCAATGGCCGGGGTGGTGCATTGGGTGACCAGGACGACATCTTCAACTTCCTGTCGTTCGATCCCGAAGACGTGCGTACCTATGAAATCGGCTATAAGGCGTCGCTGTTCGATCGTCGGCTGAACATCGCTTTTTCGGCCTTCCATTCCGATTATCGCAATGTGCAGATTCCGGGTTCGGTTGGTATTGTCGTTGGGGGGATCCAGACCTTTGCCGGGATCACCACCAATGCCGGCTTGGCGCAGATTCGCGGCATTGAATTTGAAGGCAACGCCCTGCTTGCCAAGAATTTTGGCACGCCTGGCGGCCGAGTGAACCTGGCCTGGACGGTCGGCTATCTCGACGCCAAATATAAATCCTATATCGATTCGCGCGGTCTTCAGGTTGCCAATCGGCGCGCGGTGCAGAACACGCCGGATTGGACGGCCAGCGCCACGCTTGGCTATGACGTGCCGATCAACGATGGGTCGCTCAATCTCGGCGCGACCGTTTCTTATCGCGGCGATTCGCAGCAGTTCGAAATTCCCACCGCGATGCTTGATCAGCCCGGCTTCGCGCTGTTCGATGCCAATGCGGTATGGACGATCAACAAGACCTTCTCGGTCGGGCTGCATGGTCGCAATCTGTTCGACAAACGCTACATCGTCGCTGGCTATAACTTCCTGAGCCAGAATGCCGATACCGGCGTGTTTAATCGCAATGCTGCGGGCAACTTCATCTCGACCTTGGGCGCAGATGGCGTGCTGACGGCCTATTATGGCAACCCGCGTCAGGTGACGCTGACCGCGCAAGTGAAGTTCTGATCGATTGATCGCGGTGCGGCCGATGCCGCACCGCGATCACCGCTCGCGCGTGGCGGCGAATTTCACTTTGGGATAGCGATCGACGATATAGCCGACCTCCCAATTGCTCTTGGCCATGAATACGGGATTGCCGTCGCGATCCTTGGCCATTGCGCCGCGATTCAGGTCGATGAAGTGCTTCAGGTCGGCTGGCTCCTCGGCTGAAATCCAGCGCGCGGTTTCGAACGGCGCCATTTCCAGCCCGGCATCGACTTTATACTCCGCCTCCAGCCGCGACAGCAGCACTTCGAGTTGCAGCTGGCCAACCACGCCGATGATCCAGTTGCTGCCAATGTCGGGGTAGAAAACCTGGGTCACCCCTTCCTCGGCCATGTCGTCGAGCGCCTTGCGCAGCTGCTTGGTCTTGGTCGGGTCCTTCAGCGCCACGCGGCGCAGGATTTCGGGCGCGAAATTGGGCAGGCCCGTAAAGCGCACATCGGCGCGTTCGCTCAGCGTATCGCCCACCCGCAGCGTCCCGTGATTGGGGATGCCGATGATGTCGCCGGGAAACGCTTCATCCGCCAGTTCACGGTTCTGCGCGAAGAACAATATCGGCGAATGGATGGCGATCGGCTTGCCATGCCCCGTTGGGGTCAGCTTCATGCCGCGTTTGAAGGTGCCCGAGCAGAGCCGCATGAAGGCGATACGGTCACGGTGTTGCGGGTCCATGTTCGCCTGCACCTTGAAGACGAAGCCGGTGACATCGGCGCGGTCGGGTGAGACGGGGGCGGGCTCAGCGGGTTGCGGGCGCGGGCCGGGCGCGTGGCGCGCAAGCGCATTGATCAGCTCGCCGACGCCGAAATCCTTCAGCGCTGATCCGAAATAGACCGGCGTCTGGTCACCGGCGCGGTAAGCCTCGGCATCGAAACTGCCATAGCCGCCCAGCGCCAGCTCGGCATCGTCGCGCAATTTGGCCAGGCCGACCGGCGACAGCACAGCCGCCAGCGCGGGATCATCCAGCCCAGTAAAGTCTGCCGCCTTGCCCAGAAATTCGCGGCTGCCGCCCTCTGGTTGCATAAGCCGGTTGGCCTGGAGATCATAAATCCCCTCAAACTCACCGCCCATCCCGACTGGCCAGCTCATGGGTGTGACATCAAGCGCCAGCATTTCAGCAATCTCGTCGAGCAGGTCAAAGGCATCGCGTCCCTCGCGATCGACCTTGTTGACGAAGGTGATGATCGGCACCGATCGCAACCGGCACACTTCGAATAACTTGCGCGTCTGCGCCTCGATCCCGCGCGCGGCATCGATCACCATCACCGCCGAATCGACGGCGGTCAGCGTGCGATAGGTATCTTCGGAGAAATCCTCATGCCCCGGCGTGTCGAGCAGGTTGAAAGTGATCCCGTCCTTCTCAAACGTCATCACCGACGAGGTGACGGAAATGCCGCGCTGCTGTTCGATCTTCATCCAGTCGGATCGGGCACGCCGGTTCGCCCCACGCGCCTTCACTTCGCCCGCCAGATGGATCGCGCCGCCGAAATAGAGCAGCTTCTCGGTCAGCGTGGTCTTGCCGGCATCGGGGTGGGAGATGATCGCGAAGGTGCGGCGGTCGTTCAACTGGGTCATCGCGCGCGACTACGCGGGCGACGCGTCCAAGTCGAGAGCATCGCCCACGTCAGCGCTGATTCGCCGTGCGCCGCATCGGGCGGCGGCGCGTTATCGCCTCTTCTTGTTCTTTTGCTTGCGCCGCTCGCGCTCCAGATCAACGACCCGCGCGAAACAGGCTAGGATCTCCTTTGGCGTGTGATCACTGGAAAGCTGACGCAAGCGAAAATTTACATGCGCCATGCGTTGATAATAGCCCATGAACGCGCTGTTGATTGCTGCCCCGGCCACCGCCCCCACCAATGGCGCGGCCCGCGTCAACAGGCCTTCGCTCAGCGTCTTGCCGAGTTGGGGCACGACCGCGCGAATCGTTGCCGATACCGATTGGTGGCTCAGCGCGATTCGGCCGGCCCATAACGCTGTATCGAGGCTGTCGTCATCGACCAGCGGCCCGCCCGTCCCGAAGACGGCGATACAATGGGCGCGCACATCCGGATCATCGAGATCCTCGCCATAGCTGATGGCGATTTCCTGAATCGATCGCAGCACGAGCGTGGTGGTGAAGGCCAGATCAGCGAGCGTCGTGGCAATACCCCCGGCACCGCCAATCGCCCCGGCGACGCCCGCCAGAAAACGATGAAACCCCTCCCGATTCAGTATTTTCCGGCCACGTTTGTGGCGGCGGCCATGGGTTGAAAAGGCAATGGCATAGGACTGGCGCAGCGCCAGATCGACCACGCCCTGCAGCTTGTCCTCAAAATTATCCGGCAGCCAATCGATCAGCTTGTCCGCGCCTTCACCCGCCTTGGCGGCAAGCAACAGCAGACCACCGCCGGCATCCTCATGGATTTCGGCGATCTTCATCAGCTCTGCGAGTTCGGACTCGGTAAAGGCCGCGCAGGCATTTCCCGATTCGCTATCGGCCATACGCGCTTCCCTTCGCGCGGAACCTATCGCGCTTGGGGGGGATGGCAAGCATTCTCGTTAACCATATCGGGAATCGCTATCCCGAAACGGTCACGCGCATTTCGATCCGATGCTGCGCTGCGGGGGCAAGCATCATCACCCCGGGCTTGTCACAGAAATCGCCCTGATAGCCGACCGGATCCGCGATGCCTTGCCAGGGTTCAATGCAAATATAGTGCGCGCCGGGCTTGGTCCAGATGCCCAGCCGGGGGGTATCGGGAAAGCTAATGTCGAGCTGCGGGCCCGTGTTTGCGCCATAGCAGAGCTGCCGCGAATGAATCGGGTTCCAAATCAGCGCGTCACGTTCGAACAGCGCATCGGCGAGGCGGAGTATTTTGCCGTCGACCGGGGTCGGGCGATCTTCGGCGATCAATCCCTCTGGGGTCAGGCCTTTCAGCATATCGGGCTCTTGGGTTTCAAAGGCGATGCGGTGATCGTCCCGCGGGTGGCCATAGGGCAGCGGCCAGGCAAAGGCCGGATGCCAGCCAAAGCTGAACGGCATGGGCGTATCGCCGCTATTGCCGATCGTCGCGGTCATCACCAGCGTCGCGTCCGCGATCGCAAAGCTGATCTCCAGCAGAAAATGAAACGGAAACTGGGCGTAAGTCTCGACATTATCCGTCATCCTAAAGGAGGCGGTAGTGCCGGTCACATCGACGGGATCGAACATTGATCGCCGGGCAAAACCATGTTTCTCCATCCGATAGGAGTCGCCGTCCAGCCACAGCACATCGTCATTCAGTCGCCCAACGATGGGGAACAGGATCGGCGCGCGCCCCCGCCAAAAAGCCGGGTCGGCATCGGTCATCAACTCGCGGCCATCGGCATCGCGCAGCGAAGAAAGTTCGGCGCCAAAGGGGTTGATCGATGCCGACAGGGTGCCGTTCGAAAGCTGCACGAAAGGTGCTTTGTCTCTGGTCTCAGTCATCATCGCGCTGATCCACCACCGTTACCGGCAGATCAAGTGCCCAGTGGCTGCCGTCGAACAGGTCGTGCCGGTGGACGCCGTCCACCTGAAACTGAAGCTCGGTGCCAATCGGACATCCCAGGCTTGGCAGATGCTGGCGCAGCAGCGTCCGCGCGCCGTTCAGATCATGGGTGTCGACATCGACCCCGCATCCATAGATTTTTTCGATGCCATCCGCATCTTCTGGCCCGGTCGCTGTCCCCCCGCCCGACACGCACCCCAACCCAGTGAGCTGGAGTTCGGCGTCGATCGGATCGCCATATTGATCATAGCGCTCTGTTGGTCCGATGGCCTCGGGCAGCATGATGTAGATGAAATGTGGCAGGTCCTTCGGCGCTGGCGGACGCTTTTTTTCGAACATCCGTCGCAACATATCCATCCCGCATCTCCGCTTCACCGTTGGTCAGCCGCGCAACATCGCTCCCAGCTTGGCTGCGGCCGCCACCACCTTGTCAGTGATGATTTTCAGGTCCGCATCGGTGAAGCTCTTGTCGCCCGGTTGCAGCGTGATTTCAATGGCTAGGCTTTTCATGCCGGGCTCAACGCCGGTGCCGGTGAAAACGTCGAACAGCCGCGCCGCCGTAATTGCTGCCTTGTCCGCACCCTTGACCGCGCGCACCAGGGCATCGGCGGCAAGTGTGTCGGACACCAGGAACGCGAAGTCGCGCGTGACCGATTGCAGTACGGGCGGGGCATAGGCCGGGCGCATAAAGCCGCCCTCGCCCTTGGCCGATCGCTTGGCCGGGATGGCATCAAGATAGAGCTCAACGGCGGCGACTGGGCCATCAAGGTCGAACGCTTTGAGGGTCAGCGGGTGCAGCATGCCGAAGCTGGCCAGCACCGTTTTTGGCCCCAGCCGTAACGTGCCCGATTGCCCCGGATGCCATGTCTCGCCCGCTTCCCCGAACACCTGGAGGTTATCGACGGGCGCGCCCGCTTCGGCGAGCAGCGCGAGTGCTTCGGCTTTGGCATCGAACGCGTCGAACGCCACAGCCTTGCCGCTTTGCCAGCCACGCGCGCGCTTGTCGCCCGCCAGCACGACGCCAAGCGTGGCGCGTTCGGCATCGGCCAGATAGCGGCGACCGACTTCAAACAGCCGCACGCTGGCGGCCCCGCGCTTCAGGTTGCGCTCGGTCGCGGCGAGCAGGCCGGGCAGGAGCGAGGGCCGCATGACCTTCAAATCCTCGCTGATCGGGTTGGCAACCCGCCATTCGAAATTGCCAGCGCTGCGGAACGGGGCCACTTGCGCGTCGGACAAAAAGCTCCAGGTGATCGCCTCGTTCAGCCCCCGTGCGGCGGCGGCGCGACGGACGCGGCGCTCGAGCTTTTGCTCGGGCGTAGCGGTTGGCCTGGCAACGCCCGCCGCACGCGGCAGCGGGGTTGATGGCACCTTGTCGATGCCTTCGATGCGGATGACTTCCTCGACCAGATCGGCCGATCCATCGACATCGCGGCGCCAACTCGGCGGCGTGACCTGCCAGCTGTCGGTCACACCAAAGCCCAGGCTTTCCAGGATCGTGCGCTGCCGCAGCGGATCAATCGCTAGCCCGCCCAGCGTTTCGGCGCGGCCGGGATCATAGCTGATCGTGCGTTCACCCAATGGGGGCGTGCCGGCGCGCGTCACGGCGCTCGCCGTGCCGCCGCAATGTTCAAGCACTAGCCAGGTTGCGATTGCCAGCCCTTCATCAAGGAACGCCGGATCGACGCCGCGCTCGAAGCGGGTGCGCGCGTCGCTGGTCAGCAGCAATTTCTGCCCCGTCCGGGCGATGCTCTCGGGGTCGAAATAGGCGCATTCGATCAGCACATCGGTCGTCGTCTCGGCAACGCCGGTTTCTTCGCCGCCCATGATGCCGCCAATGTCATGGACCTTCTCGTCATCGGCGATGACGGTCATGCCCTCGTCGAGCGCATAGGTCTTGCCGTTGAGCGCGACCACGATCTCGCCGCTGCGTGCTTTCCGCGCGACCAGCCCGCCGACCAGCTTGGCCTGGTCATAGACGTGCAGCGGACGCCCGAGATCGAACATCACGAAATTGGTGATGTCGACCAGCACCGAAATCGGCTTTTGCCCGATTGCCTTTAGCTTGGCCTGCATCCAGGGCGGCGATGCGCCATTGGTGACGCCCGCCACCGTCTGCGCATAAAAGGCCGGGCAGCCATCGGCGTCCTCAGTCCGCACATCGGGGCCGGGGCCTTCGCCCGCGACCGAGGCCGCCGCCATGCGATAGACATCGGCAAGCGGGCGTAGCGTGCCCATCCCGCCCGCCGCCAGATCGCGCGCAATCCCGCGCACGCCCATGCAATCCTGCTTGTTCGGCGTCACCGACACGTCAATGACGGGATCGGTCAGCCCGGCATAATCGGGATAGGCGGTGCCGACCGGTGCGTCGTCGGGCAGCTCGATGATGCCGTCATGGTCATCGCCCAGCTCCAGCTCTCGGGTTGAGCACATCATGCCATTCGACACGACGCCCCTGATCTCGGCGACCTTCAGCACCATGCCGTTAGCAGGCACAGTGGCACCGGGCGCACCGAACACACCGACCAGCCCAGCGCGGGCATTGGGCGCGCCGCACACCACCTGCATCGGTCCGTCACCGGCATCGACCGACAGCACCTGCAGCTTGTCCGCCTGCGGGTGGCGTTCGGCAGAAAGCACCTTGGCGACGCGGAACGCGGCGAGCTTTTCGCCGGGATGCTCGACGCCCTCGACCTCAAGCCCAATGCGGGTGAGTGCCAGGACGATCTCGTCGAGGCTCGCCGTCGTCTCCAAATGCTCTTTGAGCCAGCTCAGCGTGAACTTCATGCGCCGACTCCCGCGGACAAGGTGGGTACGTCGAGGCAGGAGAAGCCATAATGCTTCATCCAGCGCAGATCGCCGTCGAAGAACGGGCGCAGATCGTCCATGCCATATTTCAGCATCGCCAGCCGATCGATCCCACAGCCGAATGCAAAGCCCTGCCATTCGTCGGGATCAAGCCCGCAGGCGGCGATCACCTTGGGGTGGACCATGCCGCTGCCGAGCACTTCCATCCAGCCGCCATTCTCCGTATCGCCGCCGCCGCCGATCACGCGCTTGCCGTTCTGCACGGTGAAGCCGACATCGACCTCCGCCGATGGCTCGGTGAAGGGGAAATAGCTCGGGCGCAGCCGCAGCACGACATCGTCGCGCTCGAAAAACGCCTTGAGGAAGGTCTCGAGCGTCCATTTCAAATGGCCAAGCGTGATGCCCTTGTCGATCACCAGCCCTTCGACCTGATGGAACATTGGCGTGTGCGTGGCATCACTGTCCGATCGATAGGTGCGACCCGGCGCGATGATGCGAATCGGCGGCGCTTGCGTCATCATCGTGCGGATTTGAACGGGGCTAGTGTGCGTGCGTAGCACTATTGGCCGTTCATGCTCGCCCGCGAGGTAGAAAGTATCGTGCATCGCCCGCGCCGGATGCGTCTCGGGGATGTTGAGCGCGGAGAAGTTATGCCAATCGTCCTCGATCTCCGGCCCCGTTGCGACCGCGAAACCCAGATCGGCGAAGATTTCGGCGAGTTCGTCCATCACCTGCGAAACGGGGTGGATACTGCCGACCAGTGCCGGTTCAGCAGGCAGCGTCATGTCGATCGTCTCGCGCGCCAGCCGCGCGTCGAGGTCGGCGCGTTCCAGTGCTGCCTTTCGGGTCGCGATTGCGGCCGTGATCGCCTCGCGCAGGCCGTGAATTGCCGGCCCCTTCGCCTGACGCTCCTCAGGTGTCATCGCGCCAAGCGACTTGAGTAGGGTGGTGATCACCCCCGTTTTGCCCAGGGCCTGAACCCGCACCGCATCAAGTGCGTCGAGCCCGCTCGCGGCATCGATCGCGGCAAGCATGTCGGTCTGCATCTGGTCTAGGTCGGTGGTCATTGCATTCCCGTCCGTCATTCGCCTGCGTCCGATAACGAAAAGGGCGCGGGTGGCAATCCACCCGCGCCCCTTATTGGCGTGCTGCTCAGTCCGCTCAGGCGGCCTGGGGCAGGGCCGCCTTCGCCTGAGCGATGATGCCGCTAAACGCTGCGCCTTCGTGCATGGCGATATCGGCCAGGACCTTCCGGTCGAGTTCGACACCAGCCAGCTTCAGGCCGTGCATGAACTGGCCATAAGTGAGGCCTTCCATGCGGACGGCGGCGTTGATACGCTGGATCCAGAGCGCCCGGAACGAGCGCTTCTTTACCTTGCGATCACGATAGGCATATTGCCCGGCCTTTTCGACGGCCTGGCGGGCGATGCGGATCGTGTTCTTGCGACGGCCATAATAGCCCTTCGCTGATTCCAAAATCCGCTTATGTTTGGCGCGGGTGGTTACACCCCGTTTGACGCGTGCCATTTCCTAAATCTCCTAGCTCAACCGAGGCCGTAAGGCGCCCAGGCCTTCACGGTTGCGGTGTCGGCCTTTGACAGGACCTTGGTGCCGCGGTTCTGGCGAATATATTTGCCGTTATGGCTGATCAGCCGGTGGCGCTTGCCTGCGACACCATGTTTCAGCTTCCCGGTCGCCGTGAGCTTGAAGCGTTGGGCATTTTCGTCTCCTTGTTTGCGCGACGATTTATGAACGGCCACGGCAGCCCATACCGGCCGGGCAGTTCCTCTTACTCGCGGAAAGGCGGGCGCATAGACGAAGCCTTTGGCCTTTGCAACCAGCGGCAGCGATATCGCCGCCGCCGTGGCGCGCGGTTAGGCCTGATTGAGCCGGGCAATAAGCCCGGGCAGCGCCGCAAGGTCCGCGATCGTTGCGGTCGCGCATGCCCTGTCGGGATGGCTTGCATCGGCCATTGCCCAGGGGCCGCGAATTAGAAAAATGGCGGCCATGCCCGCCGCACGCGCGGGGACGATGTCATTATCAAGACGATCCCCAACATAGGCGATCGCTGCTGGCGCAAGCCCGGTTATCCCAGCGATTCGCTCGAAAAAGCGCGGCGACGGTTTTTCAATGCCCCAACCCGCCGATGATGCGATAAAATCGGCCGTAACGCCGCACGCCAGCAGCGCCGATTCGGCGGCTTCGGGCTGGTTGCCCGCGATGCCAACTACCAGCCCCTGCGACCGCAGCGCCGCCAGACAGGGAAGGGCGTCGGGGTAAAAATCCTGCGGCTCGATTACATAACCTTGCCCAGTGGCCTCGCGATCCCTCTCCGCAGCATCAACATCAAATCCGGGCGCGAATCGATCAAACACCCGTCGGTGGTGCGCGCCGCTGGCAACATTTTCCTGAAAGGCCGCCAGAAAGGTGGCGCGCGGCACGCCGATCCAATCTGCCCAAAGCGACCATTGCCGCGTTTCATCGACCAGGGTTTCGCCGACATCCAGGAACACCGCGCGAATCACGGCAACTCAATGCCCGTGACAGCCGAGCGTCTCGACGATTTCCTCGATTCGCGCTGGATCGCCAGCGGCGATGACCTCGCCCGTGCTGTCGGCGGTCAGCGGATCGCCCGCCCAATCGCACATCCGCCCGCCCGCGCCCTCGACAATGGGGACCAGCGCGACGAAGTCGTGGATTTTCAGGCCCGCTTCGACAACAATATCGAGCTGTCCCGAGGCAAGGCAGCCATAATTATAGCAATCACCGCCATAGATCGGCCCCTGCCGCATCTTGCCCCCGGCGGCGGCACGGGCAAGCGCCACGAAATGATCGGCCTGATGATCGTCAAAAGCGTGCGGGCTGGTGGTGGCAAGCGCAGCACCTTCAAGCGCCGGGCAAAGGCGGGTTCGAGTCGGCGTGCCGTTGAACAAGGTCGGCTGCCCGATGACGCCAAGCCAGCGTTCCTTCAGGATTGGCTGATCGATGATGCCCAGCATCGGCCAGCCTTCGATCATCAGGCCAATAAGGGTCCCAAAAATCGGCCTGCCGGAAACAAAGGCGCGGGTGCCGTCGACCGGGTCGAGCACCCAGGCGCGGCCGCTGCTGCCGTCTTTGGTGCCATATTCCTCGCCGATAATCGCGTCATCGGGAAAGGCCTGTTCAATCAGCGTACGCATCGCGGCTTCCGCTTCGCGATCGGCCAAAGTGACGGGCGAATGATCCGCCTTGGTCTCCAGCCCGTGCGGGCGACGGAAATAGGGGCGGATCGCTGCCCCGGCTGCATCGGCGAGGCGTTCGGCGAGGGCGATATCGGCTGGGGTGACGCGCATCCTCTGCTAGTATCGCGCTGGCTGGGCGGGGACCAGCGCGAATAGCGACTCCATTTTGTCACAATCGACTGACAGGAAAGGTGCTGATGCGATATTCCTTCCTTGCGCTGCCGCTGATCGCGGCCAGCAGCCCCGCCTTTGCGCAACTGCGCCCGTTGATCGAACCCCCTGCCTCAGCCGCGAGCGCGCTGAGTGGCGTTGATGTGTTTCTGATCAATGAGGGCACGCAGCCTGCTGAAGTCGAGGCTCCGGCGACCATTCAGACCATGGCGCGCGATGGCACGACGCTGACGATCGAACTGATCCGGTCGACCGCCGATACCGCACCGGTTGCGCCGGGCGGATTTGCTCGGCTCCGCTATCGGCTGGCACCGGTTGCGCGGCCAGCCGCCCCCCGGCGTGTCATCGCCCAGGCATCAACCCCCAGTTCGACCCAGGGGGAGGATGTCACGACCAGCGCGCGGGGTACGGCAAGCGGCTTTCTGGCGCGGTTCAGCCCGTTCGAACCGGTCTATGGCGTGATCGGCACGGGCGATGCCGGTGCCAAGGTGCAGCTGAGCTTTGCGATGCAGCCCTTCGCCAGCACCGGGCCGGCGTCCTATATCAAAGTTGCCTATACCCAGACGATCTTCTGGGCGCTCAACCAGCCATCCGGGCCAATTCGGGCGACCACTTATAGTCCTGAAGCCTTTATCGACGTGCCGGTTGGCGACAGCGCGCGGCTGGCGATTGGCTATCGGCACGATTCCAACGGTGGCGGGGTGGCCAACTCGGTTGATATTAATCGCTTCTATTTGCGCGCCAATCAGAGCGTCGCGCTGGGGCGCGATTGGCGGCTCGATATCACGCCGCAGGGCTGGTTCTATGTGGGTAACCAGGGCCAGGCCGATATGATTGAACGCTTTTACGGCTATGGCGCGCTTGGGGTGTCGGTTGAGCAGCGCGACGGGATCAAGCTGGCGGTGTTGGCGCGCGGTAACCCGGTGACGCGGCTTGGATCGGCTGAGTTGTTCGCTTCCTATCCGATCAAGCGGTTCGGCGTCGGCGATGTCGGGATCTATCTCTTTGGCCAGGCTTTTCACGGCTATGGCGAGGCGCTCACCGATTTTAACCGCGTCGATACGCATGCCCGGATCGGCCTGGCGTTCACCCGGTAGCATGCCGCTATTGTGCTGCGGCGCTGGTTACGCCTAGCCTGCTCCCATGAACACTGATTTTTTCGATTTGGAGATCACGATGAAGCGCTCGCCCACCCTGTTCGCCTGTGCTGTGGTTGCTGGCCTGGCCATCGCGATTGCTACCCCTGCCATGGCGGCGCTGGCCCCAGGGGCAAAGGCACCCGATTTCACCACGCGGGGCGCAACGGCGGGCAAGATCGCTACCGTCAATCTCAAAGCGGCGCTGAAAAAGGGACCGGTCGTCCTTTATTTTTTCCCGGCGGCATTCACGCCGGGATGCAGCGCCGAAGCGCGCGCCTTTGCCGAAGCGATCCCTGCCTTTACCAAGGCCGGGGCAACGGTGATTGGCATGTCGGCAGATCCGGTTGATGTGCTTGCAGATTTTTCAGCCAAGGATTGCGCCGGCAAATTTCAGGTTGCTAGCGCCGGGCCTCAAGTGATTGCAGGATATGATGTTGCCCTGGGGCGGACGATGACCGGACGCGATGGTCAACCGCGCGCCATCACGACCAGGACCAGCTATGTGATTACACCAGAAGGCATAATTTACTATGCCCATAACGATATGAGCTATGCTGATCACGTTCGTAATACGCTGGATGCCGTCAAACGCTATCGTGCCACCGCCCCTTGATCCCGAAAATGCTTGGCTGACGGTCACCTTATTTTAGGTGTTGTTGGCTATGAAAACGGCTCCAGAGGGTATCCGGGCGTTTGATCAAACACTTGGCGGAAATGGGGACGATGGTCGACAGGGCGTTAAAGAGCATTGATGGTGGACAGCCGATTGATCGTGAGGAAGCGACTCGGACGATTTTTCAACGAATCGGCGTTTTTCTAAGCGATAATCGGCTGGGCCCTGATCCGGTGAACTATGCCTTTGCCTATCGGGTGATGATTGATCCCGTTGGCCCGCTTGCCAAGGCGGTTGCAGCGCTCACCGATGGCGGTGTGCGGCTGACCAAGCGCGATATTATGGCGCTGGGTGGTGATGTCGGCAACGCGCCGGTCACGCCGGTCGCCGAGGCTGATCGCAAAGCCGGCGAAGGGCTGGTTGCGCAAACCCAGATGCAGGTCGAAGGCTTTCAGGATCTGGTGATGGCAATGCGCTCCGAAACGCGCGATTTCGGGCGTGATCTTGCCGCAAAGGCTGATGCCATTCGCGAATCATCTGGCGCAGGTGCGTCAGAAGCAGTGATGCGCATTACGACCGCGATGCTGGATCGAGTCCAGTCCGCCGAAAGTCAGCTCGAAGCCGCGACGCGCGAAGCGACGGATCTGCGCGCCAAGCTCGAAGAGGCGCGCGACAATGCCAGGCGCGATCCCCTGACCGACCTCCCCAATCGGCGCGCCTTTGAGGAATGCTATGCCGAGCATCTTGCCAAGGGCGACGCTATGTGTCTGGCCGTGTGCGATATTGATCGGTTCAAGCTCGTCAATGACAGTTTTGGCCATGCCGTTGGCGATCGCGTGCTGAAGGCGATTGCTGATGTTTTGGCATCGGAGTGTGACGGGCATATGGTCGCGCGCTATGGTGGCGAGGAATTTGTCGTGCTGTTTTCAGGCGTTGACATGGCAGCGGCGAGCGATCTGCTTGAAGGCGCGCGCGCGCTCGTCGCCAAGAAGCGCTATCGCCTGCGCGAATCGGATGAGCCGCTGGGTGAGGTCACCTTCTCTGCCGGGCTGACGGCCGCAGGGCCCGGGGAAGAGGTTGGCGAGGTGTTCGTTCGCGCCGATCGCTTGCTTTATACGGCCAAGGCCGATGGGCGGAACCAGCTGAAAATGGGCTAAGGCCCGCTCCGCTGAAAAATTTTCCCAAATAATGGTGACCTAAACCAAAAAATCTGGCGTGTTTTACTACGACGCGGCCACCCTTTGGTGAATAACCGCTGAATACCGCCAAATTTTCAGTTTGGCACGCTCCCTGCAAAGGCTTTGGCATCGCCGGTTGGATGGTCCGACCGAGGCGATAAAGGGAGAAAAATGATGTTCCGTTTTGAAAATCTGTCGCGGGTCGTAATGTCGGCTGCCGCTGCTTTTGTTTTCGCGACCGTGATGGTCAGCGCCGCTGTGCCCATGGTGCCGATCGCCTGATCGGCACCAAACCACCCTCTGCCTGAATTCGAGAATGATGATGACACCCCTGCGGACGATGATCGTCGCCATCCTCGCCTTTTTGATGACGACAGTCTTGATCCTGGCGCAACATGCGCTGACGACCCTCGCGGTGATAAGTTGATGCTGAGCAGAATAACCATCAATCGACGCCGGGATTGGCGACTATTGCCGATTTTGCGGGCTAAAGCGTTGCCACTGGCCTAGGTTGATCGTGCCGCTGGCATCAGGCCGGCACGAAGGGACCCATATCCATGGCCAAGTCTCAAAAAAAATCGTCCAAGGAAGTCCGCAAACCCAAGGCGGAAAAACCCAAAAAGACGAACGCTTCCAACCCGTCGACCAAGGGCGCGCTGTCGATGGCGCCTAAGGGCTGACCGGTACGATGAGCAGCACTGATGAGGACAGCTATGTCTTTGATGAAGCCAGCGGCGAATGGATCAACGCCGCTGCGGCCGCCGCGATCAACGCTGCGGCCGAAGGCCCGATGGAGGTGCGCGACGCGGTTGGCAATCTGCTCGCCGATGGTGATCAGGTAACGCTGATCAAGGACCTGACCGTGAAGGGCGCTGGCCAGACGTTGAAGCGCGGCACCCTGATCAAATCGATTCGGCTAACCGGCGATGCTCAGGAAATTGATTGCCGATTTGATGGCATCAAGGGCCTGGTTCTGCGCGCTGAGTTCGTCAAGAAACGCTAGCCAGTGTCTGCGGCGCTTCGCATCGTGATCCGGCTTTGGCTGGTTGGGGTGCTGATCGCTGGGGCCGTGCTGCTTTATGCCTATGGCGAAGCCCGACGGCTGCCGGTCGTGCGCCAGGCAGCGATTACGCTTACCGATTGGCCCGCCGACGTCGCGCCGCTGCGTGTGGTGCTGATCGGCGATATCCATATCGGCAACCAGACGGTGAATGAACGCCGACTGACGGCGATTGTTGATCAGATCAACGCGCTCGCACCCGATATCGTGCTGATTGCCGGTGATTTTATTGCTGGCCATGCCGAGGATCCCCTCGGCACCAAGGCCGCGCGACTGATAGACCCGCTCAGCCAGTTGCGCCCGCGAATCGCGACGGTGGCGGTGCTGGGCAATCATGATCATTGGACCAATGCACCGGCCGTCATCCAGGCGCTGGAACGGGCAGGGATCATCCTATTGTCGAACCGCGCGGCGCGGGTCGGTCCGCTGGTGATTGGCGGGCTCGATGATGATTTCACCGGTCGCGCGCAGCCTGCCCGGATGCTCGGTCAGATGGCGAAGCTGGCCGGGCCAAGGCTGGTGCTGTCGCACAGCCCCGACCCAGCCGTGCGGATCAAGCCGCCGCTCTTGATGCTGGCGGCACATACGCATTGCAACCAGATCGTGCTGCCGATCATCGGCCCGCTGGTCAGCGTCTCACGACTGGGTGATCGCTATGGTTGCGGCTTGATCCGCGAACCTGGCCGGACCGTGATCGTTACCGCCGGGCTCGGCACCAGCCGGGTGCCATTCCGGCTGGGCGCGGTGCCCGATCTTTGGTTGATCAGCTTGGGGCCGCCGAGCCGGCGCGCGGATCGCCCGCCTACACCGGCTCCGTGACCGCTTACCCCTTGCGGCTGGCCTCAAACAGAAACCAGGCGCGCTCCTCGGCCTGATCGGTCCAGTCGTCCAGCATGCCGCTGGTTGCGTTGTCCTTGGCCGCATCGACGATGTCCTTGGCGTCGCGCAAGGCGGCGACGAGCTGCAGATTATCCTCGCGCAGTTCCGCGAGCATCGCTTCGGGGGCGACGAAATCGGCATCATTGTCCTTGATCGACTGATGGCGCGCAATGTCGCCAATCGAGCGCAGCGTGGTGTTGCCGGTTTTGCGGACGCGCTCGGCAATGGCGTCGGTCGTGCCCAAAATCTGCGTTGCCTGATCGTCGAGCATCAAATGATAGTCGCGAAAATGCGGGCCGGAGACATGCCAATGGAAATTCTTGGTCTTGAGATAGAGCGCAAAACTATCGGCCAGAATGCCGTTCAGCGCTTCGGCGACCGTCTTGGCGGCATTTGATTTGAGATCAGTTGGGGTTTTCAGCGCAGAATCTGTCGTCATGGGCGGGCCTCCTGAAGATGATGCCAAGTCAACGGCTGACGCAAAGATTGGGTCCCGACAGCGACGCTGCAATATCATCCTTCAAGCAATATGCTGATCACCGTGATTGCCTGGCTAGATCAGCCGCATCGCGCCCAGCGCAGAGATCAGCCCCGTGACCATCAGCACCAAGCCAATAGTGATCCGAACCGGGCGATGCGGCAGCGATCGATAGTGTGATTCGCCGGCGAGAATGGCGGGGATGATCACGACCAGGCTCCCCAGCGTCGCGCCAATCGCGGCCAGGGCGGGAATCGGCGCGCGCGCCGCAAGCGCGACCGTCAGGAATTGCGTCTTGTCCCCCATGCTGATCGCCAACAAGCAGATCAGTGCCGTCAGGAAAGCTCCGGCGCCAGCGCGTAAGGGGGTCGGCCGCTTCGCCCGAAACAAGGCCGCGACGCCTGCCGACACCAGCGCAAGCCCCAGCAGCAGCGCGCGGGCATTGGGGGTCATGATTGGGGCAATCAGCATGCCGCCTACCGCGCCAACGCCATTGCCGATGGCAAGCGCGAGTGCGGCGGCTATGATCACTTGCCCATGTTTTGGGTAGCGATCGCCCAGCATGGCCGCGAGCCAGGCGCTGCGATCGCTCGCCTGACAGAGAATCGCGCCGACAAAAGCGGCCATCAGCGCGTCCATGGTTCAGGGATCAGCCGGTCAGCCGAACCGAACAGGCCGCCACATAGCTGTCGCCAGCGAATCGGTCCTGGCGTTCGCTGTTGATTGCTTCACGCAGCAGCGCGATCCAGCCCGTGATCAGCGGACCCATGTCGCCCCGCGCCAGCGCCGATTCGAGTATCTGGGCGACGCTGGTGACCGGCATCATGCCGTTTTGTCGGGCGATCCGGCGAATCATGTCGATCTCGGCAGCGAGCGCGGCCCGACCCGGGCGCACGCCGAGCAACGCGGCGCGTCGGAACAGTTCGGCTTGAACATACGGGTCGATCGTCGCGGATTGGGTCATGTGCTGGGCCATGCGGCGTCCCCTTCGGCCTTGATGATTTCAGGCTGCACCTTTTACGGTAAAGATGGCGTTAACGGTGGTGCATGGGTGCAGCGCGGACGGCATTGGCTTGACTTTGCGGCCCGGCTGGGCCAACGGCTGCGGCTTACCAAGCGGCGGGCACGCGTTCGTCGCTTTTTGCTTTTTTCAAACTCGCAGGATTTCAGGTCATGGCAAAGCCGACCACCGTCAAGATCAAGCTCGTCAGCTCGGCCGATACCGGCTTCTTCTATGTCACGAAGAAGAACCCGCGTACCCAGACCGACAAGCTCAGCTTCCGCAAATATGATCCCGTCGTGCGCAAGCATGTCGATTTCAAGGAAGCCAAGATCAAGTGACATTGCGGGCGGCCTAAGCCGCCGATGTGTCATCCCGGCGAAGGCCGGGATCCAGAGCCGCACCAGAGCCGCAAGGGATATCTTTTGCGGCTCTTTTGATGCCTGCCCTTAAGCCCCGAATCTAAAGCCCTGCACCTAAAGCCCAACACCTAAAGCAGCGCCTTCACCTGCGCGATAAACGCGGCCAACGCGATCGGTTTGGAAACATAGGCATTGGCCCCGGCCGCCCGGATGCGTTCTTCATCCTCGCGCCCGGCATAAGCAGTTACCGCCATGATCGGGATGCTGCGCAGCGCGAGATCGCCCTTTAGCTGCGCGATCAGCTCATAGCCGGTGACATGCGGCAGCTGGATATCAGTGATGATCAGATCGGGCTGAAAAGCGCGCGCGCGCGCCACGGCCTCGCGCCCGTCGCGGACGCCTTCGGCCACAAATTCATGCGCGCGCAACAGATCGCAGAAAAGTTTGAGGTTCAGTTCGTTGTCCTCGACAACCAGCACCCTTTTTGCCACGTCCACATGATCCTTCCCTCAAGCCCGAAGCGAATAGGCAATGCGTGGCCCTGTGACAAATGAAGACGCAGCGGTGCTGGCGTTGGGGGCGCTCGGCTGGGCACTGGCGGTGCCTGATCGGGCCGAACGGCTGCTGGCGCTGACCGGGCTTGATCCACAGCGATTGCGGGCCAGCGCAGGCGATCCCGCGACGCAAGCGGCGGTTCTTGGGTTTCTTGAGGGGCATGAGCCTGATCTGATCGCCTGCGCCACCGCACTCGCCACCACCCCCGCCGCGCTGATTCGCGCGCGCCAAACCCTGGACGACCAATGAAGCCCTTGCTGATCACTGATTGCGATGAAGTGCTCCTCCACATGGCGCGCCATTTCGGCACCTGGCTGGGGGAGGAACATGCGATCGATTTCAAACTTGCGCATGGCGATATGGCCACCAGCATGACCAGGCGCGATGGCACGCCGCTCGCACGCGAGGAGATGTGGACCTATCTCGCCGGTTTCTTTCCGGCAGAAATGGGCCGGCAGACCCTGGTGCCGCATGCGGCTGAATCGATCGCGGCGCTGGCGGAGATTGCCGATATCGTCATCCTCACCAATTTGCAGGACCATTGCCGCCCCGCGCGCACCGCTCAGCTCGAATCGTTCGGCATCGTCCACCGGGTCGAGACCAACCAGGGCGGCAAGGGCACACGGGTGGCCTCACTGGTCGCCGAATTCGGCAATCCGGTGACCGTTTTTGTCGACGATCTGGCGGTTCACCTCGATTCATGTGCGACGCACGCGCCCCACGTCCACCGGCTCCACATGGTTTCCGAGCCCGATCTTGCGCCGCATGTGCCGCCCGCCCCCGCCGCGCACGCCCGGATTGATGACTGGCGGCTGGCAAAGGACTGGATTGCCGCGCGCTTTGCCGCTGCCGTGCCAGCCAGCGCTTGACCCGCCCCGCTATGGCGTGGTTGAGCCTGTGGCCATGACCGATCGAATCGACACCAAACTCGCCGAGCTTGGGCTCGCCCTTCCCGCTGCTGCTGCGCCTGTGGCTGCCTATGTGCCGACGGTCGAGGTGGGCGGGTTGCTGCATATTTCCGGCCAGCTGCCCTTTGATAATGGGGCGCTGATGACCGGCCGGGTTGGTGAAGACCGCGATCTGGCCTTTGCGCAGAAAGCGGCCGAACGCTGTGCCCTGATGCTGGTTGCACAGATCAAGCAGGCGCTGGGCGGCCTGCACCGCGTCGAACGGATCGTGAAGCTGGGCGTGTTCGTCAACAGCGCAACCGATTTCACTGATCAGGCAAAGGTTGCCAATGGCGCGTCTGAATTGATGGTCGCCTTGTTCGGGGAGGCAGGCAAGCATGCGCGCAGCGCCGTGGGCGTCGCGGTTTTGCCGCTGGGTGCCGTGGTGGAAATCGACGCGATCATCCAGGTCGCCAGCTGATCCCGGCGGCATGACCGAGCGCGACGTCATCGCGCGGATCGCCCCCGGTGTCGCCAGCATTGCGCCCGCCGATTGGGATGCCTGTTCTGGCGCGGACAATCCGTTTCTTGCCCATGCCTTTCTCTCCATCCTCGAAGAATCGGGGAGTGTTTCCCCGCGCGCTGGCTGGCAATCAATCCCCATCGTCATTGACGGCGCTGACGGCAAACCGGCGGCGATCGCGCCCGCTTATGCCAAGGGTCACAGCCAAGGCGAATATGTCTTCGACCATGCTTGGGCCGATGCCTGGCAGCGCGCGGGCGGGCGTTATTATCCGAAGCTGCAGGTCGCAGTGCCGTTCACGCCGGTGCCCGGTCCGCGACTGTTATTGCGCGATTCCACGCTTGGCCCGGCATTGATCGGCGCGCTGGAGGCAGTGACGGTGCAGCAGGGGCTGTCGAGCGCCCACGCCACTTTTGTCAATCCTGACCAACTGCCCATGTTTGAGGATGCCGGCTGGCTGATCCGCGCCGGTACCCAGTTTCATTGGCGTAATGACGGCTATGGCAGCTTTGACGATTTTCTGGGTGCGCTTGCCAGCCGCAAGCGCAAGGCAATCCGCAAAGAACGCAGCGCCGCGGTGGAGGGGCTGACGATCCGCCATGTCAGCGGTGCTGACCTGACCGAAGCCGATTGGGATGCGTTCTGGGTTTTCTATCAGGATACCGGCGCGCGCAAATGGGGCACGCCCTATCTGACGCGGCGTTTCTTCTCGCTGCTCGGCGAGCGGATGGCGGACCGGGTGCTGCTGATTCTGGCCGAGCGCGATGGCCGACCGATTGCCGGGGCGCTCAACCTGATCGGCACCGATACGCTATATGGCCGCTATTGGGGCGCGACCGAAGACGTGCCCTTTCTCCATTTCGAGCTGTGTTATTATCAGGCGATTGATGCAGCGATTGCGCGCGGGCTGCAATCCGTGGAAGCGGGCGCGCAAGGCGAGCACAAGCTCGCGCGCGGTTATGCGCCCGTTGCGACCTGGTCGGCGCATTTCATCCCGGATGTCAATTTCAGGCGGGCGGTTGCCGATTTCCTGGTCCATGAACGCGAAGCTGTCGCCAGCGACCGGGAATTTCTGGGCAGCATGACGCCGTTCAAGAAGGCGGCGGCGGGGTAAGTTCTTCGGTCGTCAGCGTGACGGCGGGCTTGGCATGATCGACCCGGAATACCGCGCTGCGACCGTCGCGCCACAGCGGGATTAGCCCAGCCTCAAGCTTTTTATCATAAGCGGGTGGCTGGATCAGCCAGACATAATCAAACGCCTCGCGCGGGAACAGGGCGAGCGAGCGGGTCACCGGGCGCCACCATTCGCGCGGGCACTGCACATGGGTGACGATTTGTGACGGATCATGCGCGAAGCGGCGCGCTGCCCTGTAGCGCGTCGTCATCAACTGCGCGCCCGCCATCGACCATTGATCATTGGTATAGGCCAGCCGCCGTTCAAGCGCGATTGCTGGCAAGTGCTGAAGCCTGCTCAAAAACCATTCGTTATTGCAGGTTTCACCGACGAAACTGACGAGCCGCGCGCCCTTGGGCACATGATCAAGCGCCTTGAGCTGGCGATCATAGCTTTGGTCATACAACCAAAAGCTCACCGTGCCTGCGCCGATTCGCACCAGAAAGAAGCTCAGCCCCACTGCCGCGACTGTGGCCGCGCCGCGAATCGACAGGCCCTTTTTGGGGCGCAGCGCGATCAGCGCGATCGCGACCATGAACGGGGCCAGCCGCATATCGGCATAGGCGGAGCCGAAAACGATCCGGGGCAGCAGGATGAAAACGGCCAGCAGGAACGCAGCCGACAGCGTCAGATTGCGCGAATATTCGATATTCGGATCGCGAATGCCCTTGAACAGGATGAAATAGATTACCGCTGTTGAGGCAATGTCGAACGCTTGCCAGCGATCGCGCAGCACCATCGTCACCCAGCCGGCCTTGGCGCGCCAATTGAACCAGTCGCCGGTCTGGCCACTAACTCCGCCGCCGGAGCGCCACAGCACCATTAGCCCCATTGGCAGCGCAAGCGGTAAGCAACCGATGCAGGTTCTGAGCCAGGCATTGAACCAGCGATGGCCAAGATCATGCTGGCGGATCAGTTCGGCGGAAAAAGCCAAGACGCCCAACGTCCCCCAACCAAATGTATGGCACAGCCACAACAGGCAGGAGAGCGGCACGAAGATGATCGCGCGCAATCGCAAATGGCCAAGCCGGGCAAGCCGCAGCCACAGCCCAAAAGCGTTAAGCGCAAGCGCCATCGACAGCGCGAAATTGACGAAGCCGAAATGGAAGGGGAAGCTATAGGCCAGCGGCAGCGCGAACAGCGCCGTCGCCGGGATGCGGCCATGCACCTCGCGTGCGATCCACAACAGCCCGGTGACCACCATCGGCGGGATGGTCAGCACGATCAGCTTGACGGCAAGCTCTAGCCCGAAAATCTTGGCGAGCGGGATGACGAGCAGATCAACGCCGAGATTGCCGATCAGCGACCAGTTAAAGTCATACCAGTCACGCAGCCATTGATGCTGCTGGAGTTCTAGCTGAACCCGGTATCGCCCCATATGGCCCGGCAAATCGAGCAACGGCGGAATGTCCGGCCACAGCAACGGGATTGCCGCCACCAATGCCGCTGCCACCACAAACCAGCGGGTTTGCCACCAATGAAGCCTGTCGGCCGTATCTCCCTGCATCCCGCCGCTCTAGAGCGGCTTGGGGGGCGACGACAAGTCGCGTTCGATCTTGAAGATCTGGGCTGGCCTGTTGGCGGCGTCGGCAGCGGGGCTAATCGGGTGCAGCCAGGCGGGATGGTGGCCCTGCCCCAATTGCCCGATCAGCCGATTTGGATCACTGCGCCATGCCGGATCAAGCGCGGCGAAGCCGGCCGAGCAGAATACGACATAATCGGCACCCAGCCCGGCGGCGATGCTTTGGGCGGCCGCCGCGGGGCTGAGGAAAAAACGATACATGGCGGCGTTGCCGGCATTGTTGCGATGATAAGGGGCCGCGATTAGCCGGTGCTGCGTGGCGGCGATCGCATAGGCCCCCAGATCTATCGGCGCGATAATGGTACCGGTTGGCAGCCGGGCGAGCGCTGCCATCATTGCTGGGCTGGTGCAATTGCCGTCCGCACCGCCAAAATTGGCAGCCATCGTCGGGGGGGTAGGCGCTGGCCCCGTAGCAAAGGCCTGCGCGGCGATCGGATAGAGCATCCCCGCTGAACCGATCCACGCCCCGGCCAGCCAAAGAGTGCCCCGGGCCCGGGCGATACCAATCATCGCCGCCAGCGATGGGGCGGCCAGAATTGCCCCCAAATAGGCACCGCGCAGTTGCGCGAAACACAGCGCCAGCGACACAAGCTGCAAGCTGATCACCACTGCCCAGCTGAAACTCGGTCGACGATAGGCGCAGGCCAGGCTTGCCAGCAGTCCGGCACCGAGCAATCCGACATAGCCGAGCGCTATCCGCGCCGGTGCTGCCAGCATTGGCTGCGCTTCACCGACATTCTCCAGCCACAGCCGTTCCAGCAGCGGATCGACCCCGGCATAGGGGCTCACACAGGCTCGGGCGACCGGAAACAGGATCGCCGCCCCGGCCAAGCCAATCAGCCCGCTCGCGGCAATCCGGTGGCGCGCTGAAGGAATTAATGGTCCGGCCATGGCCAGCATCACTGGGGCAAAGCTGGCATATTGCGCACCCTGCCAGGCGATCCGGGTGAAACCGTCACAGGCCGGATAGGCCCAGCCATCAGGCGCGAAGATGATTTTGGCAAAGCCAAGCCCCAGCCCGCAAGCCAGCCCAAAGCCCAGCAGGTGCGCGCCCCCCCGCCCGGTTGCCCAGGGGAGCCAGACCAGCGCTGCAGCGACGAGCAAGAAGGGCGCGGTCTCCAGCCCGATCACCAGGCTGGCACAGGCGGCCAGGCCAATAATCGCGCCGCTGACATGACCAGCCCGGGCAAGCAGCGCGCGGACGATGACGAGCAACAGCACGATCTGAAAACCGTGATGATCGATCCGGCCGGGCATGAACAAGGTCGTGGCCGGATAGCTGATCGCAGCGACGATGATGGCGGTGCGGGCAATCGCTGGATCGATCGCGCGGGCGATTCGGCCGATCAGCAACAGGGCGGCGGCAAAAAGCAGGCCGGGCCACACAATCACAGCGGCCAGCTCAGCGCGGGCCTGACCGACCATCGGCGTCAACTGGGCAATAATGGCACCGGGCCCCAGATCGGGCAGGCGCGACCAGTGCATCAGCAACCCATTTGGTCCCAAGCGGTGCTGGCTCAGATCGCGAAAATCTTGGCCCGCGAGCCAGTCCCTGATCTGCTGCAGGCGCATGACATCATCGGTATCGGGCAAATGCAGTTGCGACAGCAGCGGCCAGTCGCGCCAACACCAGCCGATCGTCAGGATCGCGGCAATAGCAATCGCCAGCGCGGCATCGCCGGCGATCGATCGCCAATATCTCTGCCGCACCATGGCCCAGCGATAACGCGACGGCGTTAAAGCCTGCTTAGCGCGCCATGGCCAATTATCCCTGGTCGCGGCGGCCGAGCAGACGCAGGCGCAGCGCATTCAGCTTGATGAAGCCAGCCGCGTCGCGCTGATCATAGGCACCCTGATCGTCTTCGAAAGTGACAACCTTTTCCGAATAGAGCGAATAGGGCGATTTGCGGCCGATCACATAGACGCCGCCCTTGTACAGCTTCAGTCGTACCGTGCCCGTCACCTTGGCCTGGCTATGGTCGATCGCGGCCTGCAGCATTTCACGCTCGGGGCTGAACCAGAAACCGTTATAGACGAGTTCGGCATAGCGCGGCGCGAGTTCGTCTTTCAGATGCGCAGCCCCCCGGTCGAGCGTCAGCTGCTCGATGCCGCGATGCGCGAGGTGATAGATCGTGCCGCCCGGCGTTTCATACATGCCGCGCGATTTCATGCCGACAAAGCGGTTTTCGACCAGATCGAGCCGCCCGATCCCGTGGGTGCGGCCGAGATCGTTGAGTTTCGCGAGCAATGTGGCGGGCGACATGCCCTCACCGTTCAGCGCGACGCCGTCGCCGGCTTCGAAATCGATCGTGATGAACTCCGGCGTGTTGGGCGCATCCTCGGGGTTTGCGGTCCGCGAATAGACATAATCGGGCACTTCCTCCCACGGATCCTCAAGCACCTTGCCTTCGGATGAGGTGTGGAGAATGTTGGCGTCGGTTGAAAACGGCGCTTCGCCGCGCTTGTCCTTGGCGACCTCGATCTGGTGCTTTTCCGCAAATTCGATCAGCCGGGTGCGGCTCGTCAAATCCCATTCACGCCACGGCGCGATCACCTTGATATCAGGCGCCAGCGCATAATAGCCCAGTTCGAAGCGGACCTGATCATTGCCCTTGCCGGTCGCGCCGTGGCTGACGGCATCAGCGTTCACCTGGCGCGCAATCTCGATTTGCCGCTTGGCGATCAGCGGCCGGGCAATGCTGGTGCCGAGCAGATACAGCCCCTCATAGAGCGCATTGGCGCGCATCATCGGGAAGACATAATCCTTGACGAAGGTCTCGCGCAGATCATCGATAAAGATATGTTCGGGGCGGACGCCCGCGCGCTCGGCCTTGCGCCGCGCGGGTTCCAGCTCCTCGCCCTGGCCCAGATCGGCGGTGAAGGTGACGACTTCGCATCCATAGGTCTGCTGCAGCCATTTCAGGATCACGCTCGTGTCCAGCCCGCCTGAATAGGCAAGAACGACTCGGTTGATTTTGTCAGTCATTGGCATGATCCTTCGGCGGGTAACGCTGCGCGCCCTAAGCGAGCCACATCGCGCGCGCAACCGGGGAGGGGTTGATGGCAGACAACAAGACAAAGCCGACCGATGTTCCAATCGATGCCTATCTCGCCAGCGTCGAACCCCCGGTGCGGCGGCAGGATGCCCAGGTGGTAATGGCCATGATGAAGCGTATTTCGGGCGAGGAAGCCCGGATGTGGGGCCCGTCGATCATCGGCTTTGGCTGCCACAGCTATGTTTATGAAAGCGGCCGGTCTGGAGAGACGCCGCGCATTGCCTTTTCACCGCGCAAACCGCAGCTGGTGCTCTATGTGGGGGCAAGCGCCCCCGAAACAGTTGCGTTGCTGCCTGCGCTCGGCAAGCACACAACCGGCAAGGGCTGCCTTTATATCAAGAAGCTGGCCGATGTGGACATGGCTGTGCTCGAACAGATCGTCCAGCTGGCCTTTGATCGCCGCGTTTGACGCTTATTCCGCCGCCTGCAACCGTGTCGGTGGCTGTTCAGCGCGATAAGCCTGTTCGCGTTCATACATATAATCGCGCGTGATCGGCAGGGCGTGGCGGTTCTTGGCAAACTGCACCTGGTAGTTGACCAGCCCACCATATTTGAACGCGCATAAGGCGCCCGCCAGATAGAATTGCCACATCCGGAAGAAACGTTCGTCATACAGGGCGATAATCGCGTCGCGTGCAGCGGTCGTCCGGTCATACCAATGCTGCAGCGTATAGGCATAATGTAGCCGCAGCACTTCGACATCGGTCAGGTAAAAGCGCAGCCCTTCATTGGCCTTCACAATCTCTGACAGCGCCGGGTTATAGCCGCCCGGAAAGATATATTTGACGGTCCATTTATCGGTGACCGACGGTGGTCCTGCGCGGCCGATGGTGTGGAGCAGCATCACCCCGTCATCGTTCAGCAGATCGCGGCACTGGCGCATGAAGGTGGTGTAATTGGGCGTGCCGACATGTTCGAACATGCCGACTGAAACGATCCGGTCGAAGCTGCCCGTCACGTGGCGATAATCGATCAGTTCGAAGCGCACCTTGTCGGCGACGCCGGCTTCCTCAGCGCGGCGACGCGCGACCTTCAGCTGTTCTTCGGAAAGGGTAACCCCCAGCACCTCGGCACCGGTTTTCTGGTGGAGATACAGTGCCAGCCCGCCCCAGCCGCAGCCAATGTCGAGCACTGTCATGCCCGGTTCGAGCGCGAGCTTGGCGGCGATATGCGCTCTCTTGTCGTCCTGCGCCTGTTCCAGGCTGTTGGCGGGATCAGTGAAATAAGCGCAACTATATTGCCGATCGGCATCCAGGAAGAGATCGTAGAGCCGATCGGACAGATCATAATGATGCGCCACGTTGCGCTTCGATGCGCGGGCACGATTGATCCGGCCAATGCGGTGGGTAATCGCTTCGATTGCCCGCGTTGCAGGCGATGCTTGCAACGCGCCTGCGCCGTCCTCCCACAGATCATTGGCGGTCATCAAGGTGACCAGGCCGAGCACATCGCCATTATCGACCGTCAGCCGCCCGTCCATATAAGCTTCACCGGCCCCGAGGCCGGGATCGCGAATAATCGCGCCCGCAGCCCCCTTGTCAGTGAACCGGATTGTTACATCGGGCATCGCCGGATCAGCGGTACCAAAGGTGCGAAGTTGGCCATCATGATGAACTACGGTCAATCTTCCGCGCCGAACCCGGCGGGACAAGAACAAATCAATAATGGCCATATGCGTGTATCATTGCCCTTAAATTGGCTTAGATGCCAGCATAGGAGTCATATTCGACATTGTCTTCCCAATAACCGCCCTGGCCTGATCCGAAGCCCTCAAGCGCTTCCACTGCCTCGATGCCCATCACATATTTGGCCTGCTTATAACCCAGAAGACGTTCAGCCCGTAGCCGGATGGGCGCGCCATGGGGGATGGTGATCGGTGCATCGTTCATCATCCAGGCAAGAATGGTTTGCGGATGGAACGCATCAAACATGTCGATCGATTCATAGTAATTCTTGCCATGAAACAGATCGGCGCAATGGAAGACGATATAGCGCGCACTTGGCTTTACATCGGCGCGTTTCAGGATGTCCCCCAGCATCGGGCCATGCCATTTGCCGATCGCTGACCATCCCTCCACACAATCGTGGCGGGTGATCTGGGTGCGGGCCGGCATCGATTTGAGCTGGGCCAGCGACAGCGCCATCGGGCGATTGAAGAGGCCCGTTACCTGCAGCTTCCAATTGGCGAACTTCTCTGCCGCCATGGCGGTATATTCGGGCGTACCCGGATTCAGCGTGCCGTTGGCACGGAAGACGGGGGACATCTGGTCCGGCCGGAATTCCTTGGCCAATGAATGCCGGTTGGAAAGCGCGCGCTGCAGGCCGCGATGGACATCATCGGCTGAAAAGAGGATTTTGCGGAAGCCCTCATTCTGCGCCAGCTTGTCGCAGCCGGACAGCAGCAGCCCGGCGCCTGCAGCGGCACCGCCAACCAGAGCGCGGCGAGTGATCAAGTTAGACATCAGTGATTATCCTCAGGAACGCGCCAATAGCCGGTAATCATCGAGCGTATTTCGCCGATCGGGCCAGCCAGAATGACCAAAGCCAGATGGACGATGATGAAGCCGATGAGCGCAACCATCGCAATGAAGTGGATCGAGCGCGCCGATGAGCGCCCGCCGAAGAGGTCGATCAGCCACGGCCAGGCGGCGTCCATGCCCGGCGACATGGCGAGGCCGGTGAAGATGATTGCGGGGATCATGATGAAGATCGCGCTGGCATAGGCGATCTTCTGCAGCACATTGAACGCACCCGGATCCTTTGGATCATGAAAACGCAGCGCCAGATGTTCCTTGATGTCATACCAAAGATGGCTTGGCGTAATCTCGTGCGCCTTGATCGTCAGCTGCTTTTGGAAATGCCGGTTGATCAAGCTGGACAGCATGAAGCCGAGCAGCGCAAAGCCGAGCACCAGCGCAAAGAACAAATGCCAGCGCCGCGACAGTGCGAGGTTATAATTGCCCGGAATCGTCATCCAGCCCGGCCAACGCGGCAAGTGAATCCAGGCAGGGTCGGGATTCGCGCCGAACTGGCCCCAATAAAGGTGCGGATGGGCGTTCAGGATGCCCAGCCCACTGCCGATCATGATGAACACGGCAACGACGTTGATCCAATGCCAGATCCGGGTCGAGATGTTATGCTTATAAATCCAGCGCATTGCCTGGCCGCCTTTCGGCGCCATCGCTGGCGGCGGTGGAGGCGCGGTTGCGTTCGGGTCGGTCGTTACGTCCATGTCTGCCCCTTCGTGGCGGCGATAATCCGTCGTTATCGCCTGTTACCCTAACCGCCAATACAGTGCCATAGAACCTTCGGTGACAATCGAAGCGGGGCGTTGGATGATAGAGCACCATTTCTACGAACCAGAGCACGGAGGCGCGCAGGCCATTGGCCTGGCGCATGATCCCCTCAATGCCATTATTGCCCCCCGTCCTATTGGGTGGATCAGCACCTTAAGTGTTGATCAACAGCGTAATCTTGCGCCGTACAGCTTCTTCAATCTGTTCAATTACACTCCGCCGATCATCGGCTTTGCCTCGATCGGCTGGAAGGACAGCGCAGAAAACATCGCCAAAACCGGCGAATTTGTTTGGAATCTGGTCACCACTGACCTTGCTGAAGCCATGAACGCTTCATCGGCAGCGGCCGCTCCGGGGATCGACGAATTCGATCTGGCCGGGATCGAGCCGGCCCCGTGTCGCCGCGTCAAACCGCCACGCGTCGCGGCCAGCCCGGTCAGCTTCGAATGCCGCCACAGCCAGACTCTGCGGCTGACAAGTGCTGCCGGTGCCGCCACCGAGACTTGGCTGATCCTGGGTGAGGTGGTTGGTATTCATATCGATCCGTCGATGATCGAGGGGGGCGTTTACCAGACCGCGCGTGCGCATCCTGTTTTACGGGGTGGGGGATGGGGCGATTATTTTCAGCTGGGCGATATGTTCCGGATGACGCGTCCGGGGTGAAATTGGGACGGCATGGTACAAATCGGCGATTGGGCTTCATAAAACTGTCATGATATGGAAGATCGGTAGTGCTGCTTCGGGGGGCTGGGGCTGTGTTGCGATTGGCCAAATGGTGACGGGGGTAAATGGAGCAACAAAGATCACTCACTGCAACCGCCTTGGACGACGCCGTCTGGGGCCAGGATATGGCCGATCCCCGTCGAGCTGCTTCGCCGGCGGCTAGGCTGGCCGCATTTTTGTCCAAGTCCGCCAAGGATGTTTTTGCCGGTTCAATCTGCGGCATGCTGTCGATCCTGTTCGGCATCTCCTATGCGGCGTTGATCTTTGCCGGGCCGCTGGCCCCTGGCTTGCCTTATGGCATTGCCGCGACTTTTCTGACGACTGCGGTTGCCGCGACGGTTGTTGCGCTGCGCAGTTCGCTGCCGTTCATGATCGCTGGCCCTGATTCTTCGACCTCAGCGGTTACGGCTGCGCTGTCGGCAGCGCTCGCCCATAATATGATCATGAACGGTGCCAGCGGCCCCGCGATGATCGGACCGGCGCTGATGATTATCGCGATGGGCAGCGGGCTCGCTGGTTTGTTCCTTTGCCTGCTGGGCCTCGCTCGGGCCGGTCGGGCGATCCGCTTCATCCCCTATCCGGTTATTGGCGGCTTTTTGGGGGCGACCGGTGTCTTGATTCTGACAGGATCGGTGCAGGTGATGACCGATCACAAATTCGCAACGGCCAATCTGGCAGCGCTGACGACGCCAGACAGCCTTGCCAAGCTGGTCGTCGGCGTGGCGATTGCCGCTGCGATTATTGCCGCACGAGCGCGATACAAAAGCGCCTTTACACTCCCCGCGGTTTTGATTGCGGGTGGACTGCTTTTTTATGTCGTGCTGGCCGCCTGTCGCATTCCGATTGCGGATGCGCAGGCGGCAGGCTGGACGTTCTCGCGCCAGTCAGCCGTCGGGTTCAAATCGCCATGGTCGTTCGATTCCCTGGCGCAGTTTCCCTGGAAAGCCCTTCCTTCGCTCGCCGGCGATTTGTTTGCGGTGATGTTCGTGACCACGATTAGCGCATTGCTGAACACCGCCGGCATCGAGCTCGCCACCAAGCGGGAAGCTAATCTCAACCGCGAATTGAACGCCCTGGGGGCGGCCAATCTGCTGTCGGCGGTGTTCGGCGGCTATGTCAGCTGTATTTCGCTGAGCCGGTCGACGCTTGGCTATGTGGCAGGCGCAACGGGGCGGGTTACCGGGTTGACGGTTGCCGTCGCTGGCGCAGCGATGCTGGTGATTGATCCGGGATTTCTCGCCTATGTGCCAAAAAGCGTGCTTGGCGGCTTGCTCCTGCACATGGGTATTGATCTCATCTATCGCTGGGTTGTGCAGTCGGCGAAGCGATTGATGCTGATTGATTATCTGTCGTTGCTCGCGATCGTCATCATCATTTTCTTTTGGGGTTTTGTTTTCGGCGTGATGTTCGGCATCGCCACCGGTTGCGCGACCTTTGCGCTGAGCGCCAGCCGGGTGAACGCGATCAAGTTCAGCTTTGACGGTGCCCGGTATCGATCGTCGCTTGACCGCGGCGGTCGGGATCTTGATCTGCTCAACAAGCACGGCCACGAATTGCAGGGCCTCAGCCTGCAAAGTTACCTGTTTTTCGGTTCAGCCAATGGGCTTTATCAGCACACAAAACAGTTGATCGCCGCAAACCGCGATTGCCGGCTTCTGCTGTTCGATTTTCGGCTGGTGACGGGCATTGATTCATCTGCCACCCATAGTTTCAATCAGATCAAGCTGTTCGCTGGGCAAAATGGCGTTTCGCTGGTGCTGGTCAATCTTTCCACGCCGATCCAGCAAGCCTTTCGCATCGCTGGCTTTCTGGGCGACGATATCATCCTGGGCGACGATCTCGATCATGCGCTGGAGCATTGTGAAAACGTCATCATCGCGCGGCATCGGCAGTCTGCGCGCGAATTTCAGAGCTTTGTCGACTGGCTGGCGGGTGCGCTTGGCAACCGTGAAGATGCCGAATTGCTTGCGCGTCAGTGCCGGCGGGTCGAAGTGACTATGGACACCGTCATCGCACGGCAAAATGCACCGTCAGATACGATGCATTTCATTCTCGAAGGACGAATCGGTGTGGTCGTCGATATCGGCGAGGCACGTTCAGTACGCGTGCGTAGCCTGGGCGAGCATACGACAATCGGCGAAATGGGCTTGCTCACCGGCAAGCCGCGCAGTGCCAATCTGGTCGCTGAATCGAACACTATTCTGTATGAACTCAGCGATGAAAGCTACCGGCGGATCGGCGCCGAACATCCGGCACTGGCGCAAGCCTTATTGACCTATGTCATTACGATCATGGGAGAAAGGCTCCGTTTTGCCAGCCAGGCGATTGGTATTCTACAAAACTAGGTCCCTGCTGCCGATGACCGCGTTTACCCCAGCGCCGCCTGCTTTTCATCCGCCAGCGCATCCAATTCCGCCCGGCTCTTTTTCTCGCTTGCTGTCTTCAACTGGCCACAAGCCGCATCGATATCGCGCCCGCGCGGGGTACGCACGGGTGCGGAAATCCCGGCGCCGAACACGATGCTCGAAAAAGACTTGATCCGTTCGGGCGTAGAGCATTCATAATTTGCACCCGGCCAGGGGTTGAACGGGATCAGGTTTACCTTGGCGGGCAGCTGATATTTCTTGATCAGCCGCACCAGCTCGCGCGCTTCGGCATCGCTGTCATTCTTGTCCTTCAGCATCACATATTCAAAAGTGATCCGCCGGGCATTGTTGGCGCCAGGATAATCGGCGCAGGCCTGGAGCAGTTCCTCGATGCCATATTTCCGGTTCAGCGGCACGATTTCGTCGCGTACTTCCTTGGTCACGCCGTGCAGCGATACGGCCAGGTTGACGCCAATTTCTTCGCCCGCGCGCGCCATCATTGGCACCACGCCTGAGGTGGAGAGCGTGATCCGCCGTTTGCTGAGCGACAGGCCGTCGCCGTCCATGATCAGCTTCAGCGCATCGCGCACCGCATCGAAATTATAGAGCGGCTCGCCCATGCCCATCATTACGATGTTGGTCAGCAACCGCCCCTCGGGCTGGCTCGGCCATTCGCCCAGCCCATCGCGCGCGAGCATCACTTGCCCGACAATCTCACCTGCGGTGAGGTTGCGCACCAGCCGCATCGTGCCGGTGTGGCAGAATCGGCAATTCAGTGTGCAGCCAACCTGCGATGATACGCACAGCGTGCCCCGGTCTGCATCGGGGATGAAGACCATCTCGTAATCCTGGCCGTCATCACTCCGCAGCAGCCATTTGCGCGTGCCGTCGGTCGAGACTTGCGCCTCGATGACTTGCGGACGGCTGATCACGAAGCGCTGCTCGAGCCATGGCTGCATCGTCTTTGAAATGTCGGTCATCACCGCAAATTCGGTCGCACCGCGATTATACATCCAGTGCCAAAGCTGCTTGGCGCGCAATTTAGCCTGTTTGGGCTCCAGCTGCGCGGTCTCCAGCGCCAGGCGGAGATCGGCCTTGCTCAGCCCGATCAGGTCGATCCGGCCATCAGCACGCGGGGTGAAGGCGCGCGGCACGGGCACGGGATCGATGTGCCCGGGGATGGACATGTCGGGGGTCATTATTTTGTGCCTTTTCCGATGTTTCGGATGCCATCGACATGGGCAATCAAATCCTTTGCCGGTGTTCCACCCATTGGGTCCAGAACGACATCGATGCCTTCCCGTCGCGCCAGCTTCACCGCAGGAACAAAGTCTGCGTCGCCGGCGACCAAGATCAACTGGCTGATTTGGCGCTTGAACGCCATCGCGGCGATATCAAGGCCAAGCCGCATATCGACGCCTTTTTGAACCGTATCGATCTCGAAGTCTTCGTCGGTTGGGCCAAATATTTTGGGGTCGCTGACCCAACGCTCAACAGCTTTAGGCTTGGCTCTCCAGCCGACTTTGTCGTTCAGACGTCCCAGCCGGAGGGCAACCTTTCTGACATTCAGCAGCTCTTCATGGATGGCAAGCCGGGAGCGCGCGGTCTCGGTCTTTGCCAGGTCCAGGGTCCGGCGCGAAATGGGCAAATGCACTCGCTTCAGGAGTGGTGGACAATCATAAAAGAATATGCGGTACAGTTCAGGGTTTTCTGCCCAACTCATGTCGATGTTGGTAATGGCACCTTGATCGACTGTCAGCTTTGGGAGCCTCCCCCCGCTGGTGATCTCAAGATGTGCAGCAGCTAACCAGGCGGTACCAAATGCCACCGCTTTTGGAGATGTTGGATCGAACGACGGGTACCGGCTCTTGAACCGGCGCAGAAAATAAGCGCCGTCGATCACTACGGCGATCGGCATATCAGGGCTCACTAAAAACAATTTGTCCCCGGGGTAGGTCTTGAGATGATATCTGCTCTCGCGAGCGCCTCAAAACGTACTGCCGGGGACGGATAGGCCTCAAATATTGAAAAGTTCGGCAAAAGTCAAGATTTCACCGCCCCACGCACCCCAGTGCCGCCGCGTCGATGGCGGTCGCCGCCCCCCTCAGCGCGTAAACGTCAGCAAAGGGCCGCCCGCTTTTGCCCAGCGTTTCAACCGAGAGGCTCCGACCCGATCGGATCGCCGCCACGATCGCGGCATCGGTGCGCGAATCAGGAGCCCAGGCATCGGCATTGCCGGCGACAAGCTCGAACCGGCGCTCCCCCACGCTGATCGTCACGCGGGCGCGGGGATCGCGCTCGTGGCTCAAGCGGATATGGAGCTGGGCGCGGGCGTTCTGGCCCGGCCAAGTGGCGATGCTGGCAAAGGGGCGCCAATTGCCGCCGCCGCTGCTTGGTTTGACCGGCGTGGAAATCGCAAAGCATTTAAGCGGAGAGGGATCACGAAACGCACCCCAGCGATCGAAAATGCCAAGCGGATCGCGCGCCAGGGCAGGCGTCGCTGCGGCCAACAGCGACACAGCGATGATCGCCCGCATCATGCCGGCGCGAACCCGGTGCCGCGATGCACCAGCGTTTCGACCCCGCCAGCGACCATCACCAGCGATCCTTGAGGTAAACTGGACGCAGCAGGTGCGCCGATAGCGGGGTGGGGCGCCATCCCGGCCATGATCCCGCGCATGACCCTGCTCGACAGGCCATGCATGATGATCAACCGGTCGCCGTCATCATCATGGGTATCGGCGAGCCATGCCGATAGGCGCGCCGCCATTTCGGGGTAGCTCTCCCCATCCGGCGCCGATTTCAGGAGTCCGGTGCCAGGATGCACCAATTCGCCATATTCTTCCGCGAGCTCGGCATAATAACGCTTTCCCCAACTGCCTGTGCCCAATTCGGTCAGGCGCAGATCGGTGTGCGCTTCATGCCAGTCGAGCCCGAGATGCTCGACGACCACCGCTAAGGTCTGCAGCGCGCGCCCGGTTGGCGATGCCCATAAGGTCAGGCGCGGTTGCTGCCCCAGATGCGCCGCGATCGCCGCACCCATCTCGTCAGCCTGCGCGAATCCTGCGCGCGTCAGCGGGGTGTGCGCGGCCTCGCCCTGAATGCGGCGGGCGGCGTTGAAAACGGTTTCGCCGTGCCGGGCAATGAAATCGCGGCCCTTGCGGTCGTGCTTCTGGTTCATGACTGCGGTTTCCCCCGCGCAGCCCGCAAATGCAACGCCGGAAATCTGCGCCGCCAATCGCCCCGTGCAGGTACGGTCCAAGGCGGCGCAGGTGCTTGCCCCGGCCCTGTTTATGTTTAAGGAAAGGAAAATGGCGAAGTGTCCCCGGCGCAGTTCTTGCCCGGGCGGAAATGATGGGCGGCCGCCCGGGGGAGACCAATGAAGGCCACGATCGAACGCGCAACCTTGCTGAAGGGCTTGAGCCACGTCCAGTCGGTGGTCGAGCGGCGCAATACCATCCCCATCCTGTCCAACGTCCTAATCGAGGCGACCGGTGACGGTACCATCAAGCTGATGGCGACCGATCTCGATTTGCAGATTAACGAGCATATTGCGGCCAGCGTTGAAACCCCCGGCGCCACCACTGTTTCCGCGCACACGCTGTTCGACATCGCCCGCAAACTGCCCGAGGGCAGCCAGGTCAGCCTGAGCGCTGCCGAAGGCCGGATGACCATCATGGCAGGGCGCGCCAAGTTCCAGCTCTCCACCTTGCCGCGCGACGATTTCCCGGTGATCGCTGAAGGCGAACTGCCGACCAGTTTCGAGCTGCCTGCCGAAACGCTGAAGCAGATCATCGACAAGACCCGCTTCGCGATCTCGACCGAGGAAACGCGTTATTATCTGAACGGCATCTTCCTGCATGTGTCGGATGATCCGAGCCCCGTGCTGAAGGCCGCTGCGACCGATGGCCACCGCCTCGCGCGCGTCACCGTCACCCGGCCCGACGGCGCTGAGGGCATGCCCGACGTGATCGTGCCGCGTAAGTGCGTCGCTGAGCTGCGCAAATTGCTCGATGAGATTGACGGCTCGGTCGGTGTGTCGCTGTCCGCCACCAAGATCCGCTTCGATCTCGGCCAGGCGCTGCTCACGTCAAAGCTGATCGACGGCACCTTCCCCGATTACAGCCGCGTGATCCCGACCGGCAATGACAAGATTCTTAAGATCGACCCGCGCGCGTTCGAAGAAGGCGTCGACCGCGTCTCCACCATTGCGACGGAAAAAACGCGCGCGGTGAAGATGGCGCTCGATCGCGACAAGATCACGCTTTCGGTCACCAGCCCAGAAAACGGCACCGCGGCGGAAGAAGTCTCAGGCGATTATGCCGCCGCCCCGTTCGAAATTGGGTTCAACAGCCGTTATTTGCTCGATATTTTGGGCCAGGTGCATGGCGATACCGTCGAGGTTCACCTTGCCGACGCGGCGGCGCCAACGCTGATCCGCGAGAATGACAAGGCCGCAGCACTTTACGTGATCATGCCGATGCGGGTGTGAGCGTCACACGTTCACCAACCCGCGCCTGACTGAAATGGTCACTGACGTTACCAGATAAGCCCCCATCAGGATGGTCATCAGCGTCCAGCTATCGACCTCGGCGACGAGGTCGAGCCGGGCGAGGGCGGCCCAGATGAACAGGCCAAGCTGGAGCACCCAGAAGCACAGCGCCCCAGTCTGGGCGATCACGGCGCGGGCGAGTTCGTCGCCGTCTTTCCATATTCTCCAGTTGATCAAGCACTCGACCAGCAACAGCGCGCCCAGCGCGAACGCAACGACGCTGCGCATTTCAGTCCCCAGCCCGGCATGGGCCGCGATTGGTGGTATCATGATAAGCAGCCCGCCAAGGGCCGCGACCAATGCCCCACGCCGACCCTCGACCAGCGCGGCGGGATCGACTTCGGTTTCGGCCGGCTGTTTTTCGACCATCTCGTTCCAGCGCTTCCTGCTGGTCGTCGCCCAGGCCGCATAGCCTGCGCTGATCAGAAGCGTCAGCGCGATCAGCAGGCTGCACAGATCGGCCAGCGTCCAATCGAGCAGCGGGGCGATGGACCCGCGTTTCAGCGCTCTGCCGACGAAATAGCCGGCTACCCCGCCAATCGGCGCGCCGATCGCCCCCGCGATCAGCATGCGCCGCCAAAGATTGCGCGTGGTTGCAGGGGCATCAGGACCGTTCATCGGGGCTCCAATCGTCGAGGAAGATGGCATCGACAGGCACTCCAAAAACTTTGGACATTCTAAGCGCGAGCGGCAGGCTCGGATCATATTTATCGGTTTCAACCGCATTGATCGTTTGGCGTGACACCCCCAACCGGATCGCCAGATCGGCCTGACTCATCCCGGCTTCGGCCCGCAAAACGCGCAGACGATTTTCCATGATCAGCAACCCACCCGATAACCGGTGCGAAACGGGAAGGTGTGCATGACCATATGACAAGAGCTCTTGTCATTTTCGAGTCGCGATGTCAAGAGCTCTTGTCTCTTGCTTGCCCTATCGCGGTCGCTTGAGGCGATTTGGTGCTCAGTGGATGTTACCATTCCGCCCCTTGGCGGCCATCCCACGGGACCGCTTGACCGCCCGACGTCGATGATTTATTAACACAAGTGTCAGTAAGGATCGATTCTATGGCCAAGCTTCCTCCCTTCCCCGGTACCACTGGTCGGCGTGACTGGAAGACGGCGTTTGCGGCGATCCGCAAGCTGCTCAACAATGGCGATGACACGACGCAGGTTTTTCTGATCATGCGCGCGCTCAACGTCGGCAATGCGCCAATGAATTATGCCCGCTTCATCGCCACCGCAGAGGGCGGCCGCATGGCCTATGAGCGCGTCGAACTCGCGCGCAAATTCGCGGAGCCCGCCTATGTCGCGCAGTTCGCCCCAGGCACGGTGGGCGCTGCCTATCGCGATTTTCTGGTGTCGACCGGCTATTCGGCGGACGGGCTGGTCGAGGTCAGCCGCGTGATCAGCGAAGACGATATGCTCCACCCCTATGCCTGGTTTGGCAGACGCGTCCGCGACACGCATGACATCTGGCATGTGCTGAATGGTTACAAGGCCGATGAGTCGCTCGGTGAGGGCGCGCTGGTTGCCTTTTCCTATGCGCAGGTCGGCGGGCTTGGTTGGGCGTTTATCGGCGTGGCGGCTGCGCTGAAGAGCATCAGCGTGACGGGCAATTTGTTGTTCGCGAAAGCAGTGTGGGAAGGCTATGTCCGCGGCCGCAAGGCGCAATGGCTGGCGGGTGAAGATTATGAGCAATTGCTGCACGAGCCGATCGAGGCAGCGCGGGCGCGGCTCGGCCTGAGTAAGCCGGTCGCCTATCTGAAGGCCCAGCGCGAGCTTGGCGCAATGGCCTCTTATCTCAGCCAATCCAAGGGCGGCGAGACGGCTATCGCGGCCTGACGCGGCCATGACGCGTCTCTCCAGGCGGAACCTGCGCCGCTAGGCTGCGCGAAAGGCGCGCGACACCTGCTCGTTCTGCGCTAAGGCAAGGACGATGCTTTCCCGGTTGGTCCTTACCGATTTTCGTAACCATGCCGATGCCGTCATCGCACCCGGTCCCGGCTTCGTGGTGCTGACGGGCGAGAATGGCGTCGGCAAGACCAACATTTTGGAAGCGGTGTCGCTGTTGGCGCCGGGGCGCGGGCTGCGGCGCGCGGTGCTGGCCGATATGGCGCGGCAGGGTGGGGCCGGGGGCTTTGGCGTTGCCGCCAGACTGGGCGACGGCGTCGATATCGCGACCGGCACTCAGGCCGCAGCGCCCGATCGCCGGATCGTCCGCGTTCAGGGCGCTGGCACGGCCGCCACCGCTTTGGCGGAATGGCTAAGTGTGCTGTGGCTGACCCCGGCAATGGACCGGCTGTTCGTCGAGCCTGCAGCGGAGCGGCGCCGCTTTCTTGATCGGCTCACCTTGGCGCTCGCGCCGGGCCACGCCGTTCATGCCAATCGCTATGAGGCCGCCATGCGCGCGCGCAACCGATTGCTGGGGGAGGACAGCCCGCCCGATGCGCCCTGGCTTGCCGCGCTGGAAGCGCAAATGGCTGAGCATGGTGCCGCGATCGACTCCGCGCGGCGACAGACGGTGGTGCTGCTTGCCGACATGCTGCGCGATCAGGTCGCCGGGCCGTTTGCGCGTGCCGGGCTGGTGTTGGAAGGGTGGGGCGGTGCTGCCGACAGATTGGCTGCGGATCTTGCCGCGGGGCGACGGCGCGATGCCGCTGCCGGGCGAACGCTTATCGGCCCGCATCGCACCGATCTTGCCGTCACCCATCTCGACAAAGCCCAGGCGGCGGCGCTGTGTTCGACGGGCGAGCAAAAGGCACTGCTGCTCGGGATCGTGCTTGCGCATGCGGATCTTGTGGCCGCGCGGACTGGCCATGCCCCTGTGTTGCTGCTTGATGAGGTGGCCGCCCATCTCGATCCGCGCCGCCGTGCGGCGCTGTTCGAACGATTGGCGGGCCGTGGGCAGATTTGGATGACCGGTACTGAAACGGCCTTATTTGATGACGTCCCCGGGGAAGCAACACGGCTGACACTGCAGGGCGGACAAATTTGTCAATAATTTACAACCTAACTTGGTTTTTGGGCCGTTTTTGAACAGTAACACCCGATAGCGTGCAGATTTCCGATCATGGCGGATGTCAACCTGTGTACCGGACGCTCCAGATCCCATTCAATATCAATAAAGGCCTCCCCATGACCTACCAGACCCATATCGCGCAGACTGATGCGCTCATCAAAAGCCAGAATGGCACATGGGATGGCATTTCCGCTGAATCAGTCGCCCGGATGCGGCTGCAGAACCGGTTCCAAACCGGTCTCGACATCGCGCGCTACACAGCGAAGATCATGCGCGCTGATATGGCCGCCTATGATGCTAACCCGGCCGACTACACCCAGTCGCTTGGCTGCTGGCACGGCTTTATCGGCCAGCAGAAGATGATCAGCATCAAGAAGCATTTCGGCTCGACCAAGCGCCGCTACCTCTATCTCTCGGGCTGGATGGTTGCTGCGCTGCGCTCCGATTTCGGCCCGCTGCCCGATCAGTCGATGCATGAGAAGACGAGTGTCCCCGCGTTGATCGAGGAGCTCTACACCTTTCTGCGCCAGGCCGATGCTCGCGAGCTTGGCATGATGTTCCGCGATCTCGACGCTGCCCGTGCGGCCGGCAACGAAGTCGAGGCAAAGCGCCTCCTCAACGCGATCGACACTTACGAAACGCATGTCGTGCCGATCATCGCTGATATCGATGCCGGCTTTGGCAATGCGGAAGCCACCTATCTGCTCGCCAAGAAGATGATCGAGGCGGGCGCCTGTGCGCTGCAGATCGAGAATCAAGTCAGCGACGAAAAGCAGTGCGGCCACCAAGACGGCAAGGTCACCGTGCCGCACGAAGACTTCCTCGCCAAGGTCCGCGCCTGCCGCTACGCTTTTCTCGAACTCGGCGTAGAGGACGGCATCATCGTCACCCGCACCGATTCGCTGGGTGCTGGCCTCACCAAGCAGATTGCCGTTTCCAAGGAGCCGGGCGATCTCGGCGACCAGTATAACAGCTTCCTCGATTGCGAAGAGATCGATCCGTCGACTGCGCGCAACGGCGATGTCATCCTCAACCGCGACGGCAAGCTGCTGCGCCCCAAGCGTCTGCCCTCCAACCTGTTCCAGTTCCGCGCTGGCTCGGGCGAGGATCGCTGCGTGCTCGATTGCATCACGTCGCTGCAGAATGGTGCTGACCTGCTGTGGATCGAAACCGAAAAGCCGCATATCGAACAGATTGCCGGCATGGTCGATCGCATCCGTGAAGTGATCCCGAACGCCAAGCTCGTTTACAACAACTCACCCAGCTTCAACTGGACGCTCAACTTCCGCCAGCAAGTGTTTGATGCCTGGACCGCAGCAGGCAAGGACGTGTCGGCCTATGACCGCGCCAAGCTGATGAGCGTCGATTATGACGGCACCGATCTGGGCAATGAAGCTGATGAGCGCATTCGCACCTTCCAGAAGGATGCCGCCGCTCGTGCCGGCATCTTCCATCACCTGATCACGCTGCCGACCTATCACACCGCCGCGCTCAGCACCGACAATCTCGCCAAGGAATATTTCGGCGAACAGGGCATGCTTGGCTATGTGAAGGGCGTGCAGCGCAAGGAAATCCGCGAAGGGATCGCCTGTGTGAAGCACCAGAATATGTCGGGCTCCGATATCGGTGATGATCACAAGGAATATTTCGCGGGGGAAGCGGCTTTGAAGGCCGGCGGCGCACACAATACCATGAACCAGTTCGCTGCCTGAACGGCAGCGGGGAACCAGTTTGCTGCGTAAGCGGTAACGCGTTTGCCGCCCTCAGCGCGGCAATTTCACCGGATCGCGGGATAACGCGACCGGATACGACTTTCCTGGGGAGGAAAGCCTGGCCCGTCGTCGCGGTAACGCGGCGGCGGGCCTTTCGCGTTTCAAGGGTTTGAAGTGTCTGGGGCATGATTGGGCACCGGATCCCGTGCCGCATCAAGCGCAACCCGCACTCGGCGCAGCACGGGGAGCACCAATGCCAGTTCCTGCGGACCGATCACGGCTTCCAGCAACGGCAACAGCGGGGTGATCGCCCCGAGTGCCGATTCACGTGCCGAGCGGCCCTTGTCGGTGAGCGATACCAGCTTGGCGCGGCCATCGGCAGGGTCGTCGCGGATCGTAACCAGATCGTCGCGCGCCATCCGCGCAAGCGTACTCGTCATTGTCGGGCGAGTGACCTGAAGGGCATTGGCGAGCTGCGCGGGCGAGCGTTCGTGGTGGCCCAGCCGCACGAAATGATTGAGCACGGTGAACTGCGCCCGCGTCATCCCGGCGGGCAATGCCCGTTCGAACATCGTGCCGGAAAGTTGATCGATAATGCCGATTTCGTTGAAGAACTCGAACGCGAGCGGGTCAGTCGGCGGCGTTGCGGTCATACCAGATGCTTTTCTAGCGGCCATCGCGGGGCTGGCAAGGTGGGCGGCGCGGTGCCGATCCGCGCGAGCATCTGCACCCGCTCGCTGCCGCTAGCCCCCAGCAGCCGGTGGACGCGGGCATAGTCAGCCGTCATTTCGGGATATTCCTGCAGTGACTGGCTCAGCGGGTGCATTGCCAGCCCCAAAGTCGTTGCGCGCAGCTGGGCGCGGACATAGCGCCGCCCCGCCTCGAGCTGTTCGGCGCGACTGTTACCGGGTGTGGTGATCCACAGGAGCGCAGGGATCGATCCGCAGCTGTCCTGCACCTGCTTCAGCCCCATCTTGAACGCGTCGGTGTTCGGATCGGCGATCAGTTTCTGGTTGAGCATCCCCACCGCCTGCAACGCCTCCACGATGGGGCCACCGATCGGCAGGCCATCGGGGTTAGCGTTCATTTCGTCAGCGCCGATCCGCATCAGATCGACGCTTTCCATGAAGGTTCGGTGCGTCACCGTCTCGATCGTCATCGCGCGCACTGCGAGCGGGCGCATCTGCGCAAGCAGCGCGGGATCAGCGCTTGTCACGACATTCTCACGCGCCACCGCGCGTAGTTGCGCGGGTGTCGGCGGTGCGGGCGCGTAGAGCGCGCGGTTGGTGTGCCGGTGCGTGATTGCCGAGAACAGCGGATCGTGGGTGATGTCGGGATCCTTGCGGAAAACGAGCTGCGCCACCGGATTCTGGTCCAAACGGGGCTGGGGCTCGCCCGCCGGGAACGGCGTGACGTCAATCGCATAACCGCGCTCGGCCGCCGCGATCCGAGCAACTTCGATAAAGGTACCGAAACCCATGATGATCTGTCGGTCGAACGGGTCGGTTTCGGGCAGGCGCTTGTCGAGATCGCAGCGCAGCAGCACGCGGTCGCTGCCGACCAGTTCGATCAGCCAGGGCTGGCGGTTATGCGGGTTCGGCGCAAGAATCGCATAGCGCAGCGCATCGAGCCGGGGATCGGCGGGGCGGCGCGGATCGATGGTCCACGGCGCGATTGCGGTGGTGGGCGTGCGCATCACGCGCCAGGCGGCGCCACCCCCCACCAGCGCAAGGCCGACACCACTGGCACCAAGGATGATCGATCGTCTTGAAAGCGGCATAGGACACCTCATCTGATTAGATGTCAAACTATCTAGTTTGACATCTAATCAGATGCAAGCGCGGATTCTTCCCACTGCCATTTTACTTCCGTTTTTCAGGCGTGGACCCTATATGCTGTTCCATGGCTGAAGACACGAACACCCCCCCCAACGTCCCCAACGCAAATGATTACGGCGCCGATTCGATCAAGGTGCTCAAAGGGCTCGATGCAGTCCGCAAGCGACCTGGCATGTATATCGGCGATACCGATGATGGCTCGGGGCTTCACCATATGGTGTTCGAGGTATCCGACAACGCCATCGATGAGGCACTGGCCGGCCATTGCGACCGGATCGACATTACGCTGAACCCCGACGGGTCGGTTTCGGTACAGGACAATGGGCGCGGAATCCCGACGGGCATTCATACCGAGGAAGGCGTCTCCGCCGCCGAAGTGATCATGACTCAGCTCCATGCGGGCGGGAAGTTCGAAAACACGTCGGATGACAACGCCTATAAGGTGTCGGGCGGCTTGCACGGCGTCGGCGTTTCTGTCGTCAATGCGCTCAGCGAATGGCTCGACCTCACGATTTGGCGCGACGAGACTGAGCATTATATGCGCTTTGCGTTCGGCGACGCGGTTGCGCCGCTGAAAGTGGTTGGCCCGGCACCCGGTAAAAAGGGGACCAAGGTCACCTTCTTCCCCTCACCCGCCACCTTCAAGATCACCGAGTTTGATTTCGACAAGCTTGAGCATCGCTATCGCGAGCTTGCCTTCCTGAATTCGGGCGTCCGCCTGTTCCTGAGCGACGCGCGGCACGCAGACGTGAAGACCGTCGAGCTTTATTACGAAGGCGGGATCGCCGCGTTCGTCAAATATCTGGATCGCAACAAGGTGCCGCTGATGCCGGAACCGGTGGCGATCAACGGTACGCGCGATGATGTGACGATCGACGTCGCGCTCGAGTGGAACGACTCATATTATGAGAACGTCCTGTGCTTCACGAACAACATTCCGCAGCGCGATGGCGGCACGCATCTGGCGGCGTTCCGCGCGGCGCTGACCCGCACGATCAATAACTATGCGGAAAAGTCGGGGCTCCTGAAAAAGGAGAAGGTCACGCTGACCGGTGACGATATGCGTGAAGGGCTCACCGCAATCGTCTCGGTCAAGCTGCCCGATCCAAAATTCTCGTCGCAGACCAAGGACAAGCTGGTCTCGTCCGAAGTGCGCCAGCCGCTTGAAAGCCTGATGGCCGACAAGCTCGCTGAATGGCTCGAGGAAAATCCGGCGCATGGCCGCGCGATCGTCGGCAAGGTGATCGACGCCGCTGCCGCGCGCGAGGCCGCCAAAAAAGCGCGCGAACTGACCCGGCGCAAGGGTGTGATGGACATCGCTTCGCTCCCCGGCAAGCTTGCCGACTGCCAGGAACGCGATCCCGCCAAGTCCGAGCTGTTCCTGGTCGAGGGCGACTCGGCTGGTGGCTCAGCTAAGCAAGGCCGCGACCGGCATTTTCAGGCGATCCTGCCGCTCCGCGGTAAAATCCTCAACGTCGAGCGTGCGCGCTTCGACCGGATGCTGTCGAGCCGTGAAATCGGCACGCTTATCCAGGCGATGGGCACTGGCATTGGCCGTGACGATTTCAATGTCGAAAAGCTGCGGTACCACAAGATCGTCATCATGACCGATGCTGACGTCGATGGCGCGCATATCCGCACCTTGCTGCTGACGTTTTTCTACCGGCAAATGCCCGAAATCATCACCCAGGGGCACCTCTTCATCGCGCAGCCGCCGCTCTACAAGGCGACGCGGGGACGGTCGGAAGTCTATCTGAAGGACGATAGCGCGCTTGACGAGTATCTTGTCGAAAACGGCGTTGCGCTGTCAGTGCTTGAGGAGGCGGGCGGCGCAAGATCGGGGGCCGATCTGCGCAGCCTGGTCGATCATGCCCGGCGCATGCGCACCTTGATGCGCTATGTGCCGCGCCGCTACGATCCGACGATCGTCGAGGCGATGGCGATGGGCGGTGTCCTCAATCCCGCCCTTGATGCGAATGCTCGTTCGGCGCTGCTGGCAACCGCCGTCACCGGGCTCGACGCGGCTGATGCCGATGCGCGCTGGTCGGCCAATCTCACCGAAGAGGGCAGCATCCACTTCAAGCGCGTGTGGCGCGGCGTGACCGATCACCACATTATCGAAGCCGCGTTCCTTGGCTCCGCTGAAGCGCGCAAATTGCACGCGCTGGCGGTCGAACAGGGTGATGCCTTCGCGCAGACCGCCAAGCTTGTGTCGTCAAAGGCTGCCGCTGCGGCACAGGCCGAAGCCGATGCGGCAGCGGATGAGGATGACGATGCCCCCGTTACCCTGGGCAAGGGCGAAACGATGGTTGCGCGCCCCAGCCAGCTGCTCGATGCGATCCTGGCCGCCGGGCGCAAGGGCCTCGCCATCCAGCGCTACAAGGGTCTGGGTGAGATGAACGCCGATCAGCTTTGGGAAACCACGTTGGATCCGCAGAACCGGTCGATGCTGCGCGTCGAGGTGGAACAGGCCGATGTCGCGGATGAAATCTTCACTCGCCTGATGGGCGACGTCGTCGAGCCGCGCCGTGAATTCATTCAGGAAAACGCGCTGTCGGTGGCCAATCTGGACGTCTAAGCGGCGCGATTAGCGGCTAGAGTCGTTCTGATTTAGATTGAGGCATATCCGGCACCCCTGATGTAGTTGGCACATTCGTCGGGAGGGAAGCGGTCGAGCAGTTTGCCGATGCGCC